>NZ_JBSFVC010000013.1:192955-269613 GCF_053592095.1 Streptomyces sp. NPDC002787
CCGCCCGCCGAGCGCGCGCCCCCGGGGGGGGGGGGGGCCGCCCCCCCCCCCCCCCCCCCCCCCCCCCCGCCCCTCGGTGTCTTCGTACGGTGGCCCTTTCGGTGTCTTCGTACGGGTGGCCTTCAGTCCGTGTGGCCCGGAGTCCTAGGGTCGGTCGCCCTTGGGCCTGCCACGCTGGTCCGGTGTCCCGTGCGGCGGCGGGCTCATGGGCTGCGGCGAGGTCGCCGGTGACACCGGGGAGCCGGAGCTGCGGCCGTGCTGCTCGGGCCGCAGTGCGTCAGGGTCGCCGGACGTGGGCTCGGCGCCCGCACGCAGCTGGTCCAGCCGAGCCGTCAGCAGCTGGGTCACCGGCAGCCGTCCGGCGTGGGCGCGCTCGTAGGCCAGGACCTTCTCGACCTCCTTGGCGCTGAGCGCCCGGACGCGGCTCTCCAGACCGCCGAGTGGCAGGTGGTCGTAGTCGGGCAGCGGCAGGGTGTCGCGCTGATCTGCCATGGGTCTCGTTCCCCTTCTTTCGCGCGGCGCGGCACAGCACCGAACACACGGTGGTCACACGTGGTGATCACGCGTGGTGTCGGACGTGCTGTCAGTGGGCTCCGAGGCCGCCGCTGCCGAAGGAGCCGCTGCCGCCCTTGCTCCAGCGCGGCCGGTCCTGCTCCTCGCTCGGGCGGGAGCCCTTGTTCCCGTGCACCTCGTACGGTGTCAGCCGGTAGTCGCTCTTGGGGATCTCGTCCGGCTCGCGGTTCGCCTGCTCCTCACGGACAGGCCCGCCCTCCGGCATCCGGGGCTGCTCCTCCGGGCGCGGCCGACGCGGCTCACGAGCGCGTACGCGGGCGCCCAGCCAGATGGCGCCGATCAGCATGGCCACCACGACGACGCCTGCCAGGAACGGTGCGATACCGCCCAGTACGCTTCGTTCTGCGGCTATATCAGTCCATTCCATGTTCATAAGGGATGAATACCCCCAATATGTCGAGTGAACCGACCCACTCCGTACAGTTCGCCGACGGGGTCGGAGTGCACGGGTGCCCGTCCTGCGGCGCCGGAAACGGAACCCGGGAAACCGTCCGGGACGCGGATGGCACCCGTGTGTTTGGTCGGATCGCCTCCGGCTACCCGCCCTTCGTGACCTCGACGACGACATCCCAACAGGAACTCATCCGGTTCCTCGAGGACCGCTTCGCGTGTGCGCAGGCGTGCACCGAATGTGCACGTGCGTGCGCGCTGCGGGCGAGCCTCGCCGATCCGGACGGGCCCGAAAGTCAGGAACAGATGCGGCGCAAGGGCATCATGTGCGCGGAGGTGTGCGACGCCACCTGCAGGGTGCTCTCCGATCAGCCCGGCCTCGACGAGGCGGGCATCCGCGTCCAGGTGGAGTGGTGCCGGACCGTCTGCCTGGAGTGCGCCCGTGTCTTCGACGACCACCCCGGCGCCGAGGAGGGAGCCAAGGCCTGCCGGGAGTGCGCCCAGGCCTGCACGGACTTCCTGGCCACCCTCGGCTGAACCGCCTTGTTCCCGTGTGTTCCCAATTACTGGAACACGTTCTAGCGTGTGCGCCGTCAGGTCGGCCTTGGGGAGCCTGGAGGCGCCGTGCACCTCGAATACACGCCCGAGCAACAGCGGTTGCGCACCGAACTGCGCGCCTACTTCGCCGAGTTGGTCCCTGAGGGTGCCTACACCCGGCACGCCGACCCGGCGGCACAGAAGCGCTTCTACCGCGAGACCATCCGCCGCCTCGGCACCGACGGCTGGCTCGGCGTGGGGTGGCCGAAGGAGTACGGCGGCCGCGGCCTGACCTCCATGGAACAGTTCATCTTCTTCGACGAGGCCGCCCAGGCCGGCGTCCCGCTGCCGCTGATGGCGCTCAACACCGTCGGCCCGACGATCATGCGGTTCGGCACCGAGGAACAGAAGTCGTACTTCCTGCCGCGCGTCCTCTCCGGCGAGATCGACTTCGCCATCGGCTACAGCGAACCCGACGCGGGCACCGACCTGGCCTCGCTGAAGACCCGCGCGGTGCGGGAAGGCGACGAGTACGTCGTCAACGGGCAGAAGATCTGGACGACCAACGGCGACACGGCGGACTGGGTCTGGCTCGCGGTCCGCACCGACCCCGACGCCCCGCCCCACAAGGGCATCACCATGCTCCTCGTCCCGACCACGGAACCCGGGTACTCCTGCACCCTCATCAACACCCTCGCCTCGCACGACACCACGGCCAGCTACTACGAGAACATCCGCGTCCCCGTCTCCCGGCGCGTCGGCGAGGAGAACAAGGGCTGGCGCCTGATCACCAACCAGCTCAACCACGAACGCGTCACCCTCGCCGCCCACGGCACCATGGCCATCCGCTCCCTGCACAACGTCCAGCGCTGGGCCGTGGAGACGAAACTCGCCGACGGCCGCCGCGTCATCGACCTCCCCTGGGTACGCCGCCGCCTCGCCCAGACCCACACCAAACTCGACGCGCTCAAACTCCTCAACTGGCGCATGGTCAGCGCCGTCCAGGACGGCACCCTCACCCCGCAGGACGCCTCCGCCGTCAAGGTCTACGGCTCCGAGGCCCGCCGCGACGCCTACGCCTGGCTCATGGAGATCGTCGCCACGGCCGGCGCCCTCAAGGAGGGCTCCGCGGGCGCGGTGCTCCACGGCGAACTCGAACGCGGCTACCGCTCGGCCGTCATCTTCACCTTCGGCGGCGGCAACAACGAGATCCAGCGCGAGATCATCTCGTGGATCGGCCTGGGGATGCCCAGGGTCCGGCGCTAACGAGTTTGTGACGAGGATTTTTAGTTGGCACAAAAGAGGGATAGCTGGCACCAAGATCACGGGTGTTCTCAGAGGTGCCGGCGCATCACATCGATGCATGTGGCTCGGGCCGCGTTCGATCGGTCCCGGGGGTAGGGGACTCCGAGGTTCATGCCGCTGTCGGTGGTGATCGGTGGTTGCTGCCACGCGAGGCTCATCTGCGCGCCGGCTTCCGCTCGCGCCGTGGCCACGAGCGTTGCGTAGGGGCCCGCGACGGTTGTGGCCTCGATCTGGAGCCATGCCTGGTGAAAGGCCATTCGCGCCAGCAGACTACTGACCTCGTCGGTGAGTTGCTGTCGTGTGGCGGACGAGGACTCGGGGCGGCGCCGTATGCGGTACGGCATCTCCAGGTACTCGTCAACGGCCGTCGGGGCCTCGGCGAAGGTCTTGGCCCGGCGTTCCCTTCGGACGGCCCGCTGGTTGAGGGCGTAGGTCCGAAAGGCGCCGAAGAGGGCGATACACGGGACGATCAGTGCTGCTGTCTCAGCCCAGGTCCATTTCGTCGCTCGTCGCCTGTCCCGCCGCGAAGACCTCCACGCACCACTCCCCGGCATGCCGTGAGGCGCATCCTCCACCAACCACCGGCCGCCGTGCTCACCGCCGGTGAGCCGCCAGTAGTGTTCGAGGAACAAGTGTGTGCGGATTATCTCGATGAGGTCCAGAAGGCCCTTGGCGCTGGTCCAGCGTCGCTCTTGAGGGTCGAGTGGGTGCCAGAGCAGAGGATGGCGTCCCGCGGAGTGGTGTAACGAATCTTGGCCGGGAAGTGCGCCGTTTCCGTGCCCTCGCGTGCATCGACTGCCGGTGAACGCTCCCTGAGAACGGGGCAGGCCACCGTGCAACTGTCCTTGGTGAACTGCCAGTTCGGTCCATGGGGGTGCCCGGTGGCCTTGTCCCAGCGTGACCGACTACGCCTGCTTGAGTCACTACGTTCGGCAGACGGTCTTGAACTCGTCCGCGAGGTCGCTGAACGGCTGCTGCAGGAACTGATCGAGGCCGAGGCCACCGCCCGGATCGGTGCGGAGTGGGGCGAGAGGACCGACACCCGCACCACCTGGCGCAACGGGCACCGGGAGAAGACCGTGACCACGCAGGCAGGCGACCTGGAGCTGGCGATCCCGAAACTGCGGGCCGGCAGTTTCTTCCCGAGCCTGCTCGAGCGCCGGCGCCGGATCGACCAGGCCCTCTACGCGGTCGTCATGGAGGCATACGTCCACGGCGTCTCCACCCGCTCGGTCGGCGACCTGGTCAAAGCCCTCGGCTCGGACACCGGCATATCGAAGAGCGAGGTCTCCCGGATCTGCGCGGACCTCGAGGAACAACTCGACGCGTTCCGCACCCGGCCGCTGGATCACACCCGCTTCCCCTACGTCTATCTCGACGCCACCTACGTCAGGGCCCGCGTGAACCACCAGATTGTCTCCCAGGCCGTCGTCATCGCCACCGGCGTCACCGAGGACGGCGGCCGTGAGGTCCTGGGCGTCATGGTCGGCGACAGCGAAACCGAAGCGTTCTGGACCGAGTTCCTGCGCTCGTTACGGGAACGCGGCCTCACCGGCGTCCGTCTCGTCATCTCCGACAGCCACAGCGGTTTGGTCAAGGCCATCCGCAAGGTCATGCTCGGCGCCGCCTGGCAGCGCTGTCGTGTCCACTTCGTCCGCAGCGTCTTCTCGGTGATCCCGAAGGAAGCCGCGGAGATGGTCGCCGCGACGATCCGCACGCTCTTCGCCCAGCCCACCGCCGAAGCGGTCCGGGCCCACCTCGACACCGTCGCGGACATGCTCGGCGAACAGTTCCCCAAGGTCAAAGAGATGCTCCTCGACGCGAAGGACGACCTGACCGCGTTTGCGGACTTCCCTCACCAGCACTGGTAGAAGATCCAGTCGACGAACCCTCTGGAGCGGCTGAACCGGGAGATCAAGCGACGCTCCGACGTCGTCCAGGTCTTCCCGAACACCGCCGCCGTCACCCGCCTGGCTACCGCCGTCCTCGTCGAGCTCCACGACGAATGGACCGCCTTCCCCCGCCGCTACCTCTCCATCGAGAGCATGGACAGCCTCTATCCAGACGACACCACCTGCCTGCCCAGCACCGCCGAATGATCAGCTACACCACACCAAGGGACATGACCGTCTTCCCCATGCAACGCGGATGTCACGCTGAGCGGGCGTTGACGCGGCAAGGCTGTGCCGAGGCAGTTCTTCGCCCACGGCCACCCGCGTCCCTCTTTGACGCGCCCTTATGAACACGATCTCCTACATCGCCGTGCTCGGCTGCGGACTCATGGGTCCGACGAGGTCGATCAGTGGGATGGAGGAGGTTTTCCCGGCCGGGACGCGCCGCCATCGGTGGGCTCGGTGAGGAGTTTGTCGACGTCGCGCAAGAGGGTCAAATCTGGGCGTTTCCATCGGCAACCTGCTGCCTGCCGAACGACCCGGCCTCCTCGCCCGCATGCGGTCCCTGCTTCGGCCCGGCGACGTTTCCCTCCCGGGCGCGGACGTACGCAACAAGGTAGGGGGACGCGGATTCAGTGCCGTGAACGGGGTTTCCAAGACGGCTCCGACGCCGAGTTGGTCACATTCTGTGACCAGCAGTTACGGGACAAGATTTATTGGATAAGCCACTCCAGTTGATGTAACCTCAACTGGAGTGCCATATCCACTTATGAGATCCGGCGTCGCGGCCCGACGCCCACCACCGGCAGGGGACTTTGATGAGCACGTCGGAAAGCACCAGGCTTCAGGTCGTCTTCGACGACCTCCAGTCGACGATCGCGGATCTGATCATCAAGCACGGAGTGACCGAGCAGGAGTTCCAGCGAGCCATCGCATGGGCCCTGGAACTCGCCGAAGCCGGCGAAATGCCCATGACGATCTATCAGTTCTTCATGCATCCGGTACTGGAGGCCAACCTGGGCGCCGCGTATGCGAATCCGGAGAAGGACGGTGCGAGCCCCTGGGTCGGCAGGGGGCCGGCCTATGTGCCCGAGGCGCCGGTCCTGGAACGCCCGTACGCGCTGCCCATGCGCCCCGACGAACCCGGCGAGGCGCTCTTCGTCTCGGGACAGGTGCGCTCCACGAGCGGCGAGCCGATCGCGGGCGCGGAGCTCGACATCTGGATGACCAACGCCAAGGGCGACTACTCGAACTTGACCGCGGAGATGATCCGGCCTCTGGTCATAGACATTGACGGGAGCCTGCCCCCGTTCAACCTGCGCGGAAAGCTGCTCACGGACGACGAGGGTCGCTTCGAGTACCGGACAGTCATGCCCGGCATCGAGGTCATGGGCATCGCCGAGGACGGCCCTCTGGGCAGGCTCATCAAGAAACTGGACCGGGTCGACATCCGCCCGCTGCACATCCACACGATCGTCACCGCCGCCGGCTTCCACACGCTGACCACGCAGTCCTACTTCGAAAGCGACCCGATCGTCTACAAGACCCTCGAACCCCGCACGACGCCCGAGTCCAGCGTGCACGTCACACAGCTCCATGACGACCCGGCCGACTTCAAGGCGCGCGGCCTGGATGCGCCCTACCACACCGTGACCCACGACTTCGTACTGCGCCCGGTGACCCCAGCAGCCTGAGTGAACCGGATCCAGGAAGCTCGGCGGAGTGCGGGGCGCCAGACCGCGCTCCGCCGCAGCCCAGGGACTGGCGGCGATGTCCCTAGTGGGGCGGACATCCATCGCGCCGGCCCGATTTCGCAACGTCCGTGCGTCGACACCTCCCGTCCACGCCCGGACCGGACGCGATCAAGCTCACAACTCTGTGCTGCACGGAGCGATCAAGGAGGATCTACGTGCCCGACAGTGTCGCTGACGAGTTGGCCATCCGTGGCCTCACCGCACGCTTCAATCACATGGCCGACCAGCTGCGCGGCGCCGATTGCGCCGCAGCCTTCACCGAGAACGGTGTACTCGAGGCGGCCGGGCGCCTCGAGGGCAGAGCGGCCATTGCGGCCTTCTTTGACGCCCAGGCGCATGGAGAGCCTATCTACATTGGCTTCGGAATGACGGGACATCTCTTCTCTACCGTGCATGCCACCACCGACAACGTAATCACCATTGAGGGTGACAAGGCGACCCAGATGTCGTACATCCTGGTGTTCCGCCAGGTTCCGCGTGAACTGGCAACGGGACGGGCTCTACGTCATCACTCACCGCTGGCATGATCGACTTGTCCGGACGGACGCCGGTTGGCTGTTCGAGCACAGGATCATGAACGTTCTCCAGACGAACGCGAACCCCGACGCCACGGCGCAGAATCTCAGGCTGCCGACGAATCCCTGACCACCGAAACCGCCGAGTTCAACGTGAGCGCGGCGTGTGTGATGCGGTGTGGGAGCGCGGCCCCGGCGGGAACGCCGCGTAGCCCGTCCGGGTCCAGACAGGTGCGGGCGGCGATCTCGCGGACCATCCCGGCTCGCGCTCGAGTCGAGTACGCGGGATCGGCCGCCTCCGGGGTCAGCTGGTAGCGGCTTATCAGCGCCCCGCTGATTCGAGTGGGTCACGATGCGTCGGCACGACGGTCTCGCGCAGCCCGCAGCCCGCAGCCCGCAGCCCGCAGCCGGCTTCGGCATCTCGGTCGGCACCGCGGCCCCGATCCTGCTCAGGACCGGTCGTCAGGTTGCAGTGCCAACCGCAGCTCGGCGCGCGTGGCGGGGGCATCGATGTCGCAGCCCTGTCGCTGTCGGACACGCTCAGGTCGAGTTCCGCCCGGGGTCGTAGAGCTCGCCGTGGACGGGGGCATGGCGGGCGAGTAACTCGTCGTACTCGGCGAGCAGTGCCTCGCTCAGCGCCTCGGCGTCCACAGAAGTCGACGCCCCGTCCATCCGGGTCAACAGCACCACGCACTTCGTTGCCTCGACGCGGGCCGCGTCACCCTGCACTGTGACACGACCGCCGGTGACGACGACCCGGGTCACGCCGACGAACTCCGCTGCACCGGGCATACCGGTGACCGCTGGTCCGGCGACTGCGCGGATGCTCGATGCCCGGCACCGGAAACCACGTCAGCGTCCTGCGTGTGCTGCGACCCCGCAGAAGGAGTTGAGCGACCAGGTTGTCCCACGTAGACCGGGCGTTGGTCAATCCCCACGCCGCAACCCTCGTCGAGGCTTTCAGGTCGGTCGTCGTTTTCGAACAGGGTGCGCATGTCGCAAGATCGTGGCCGCCGACGTCCGTGACGCCGGTTCAGCTGTTCGTCAGGCTGCGGCAGGTCCGGCCGGCGGCGCGAGTTCCCTGCGGATGACGGGGGCGATCTCGGTGGCGAGAAGTTCGATCGAGTCGTGGACCATCCCGGCGGGCATACCGCCGAAGTCGACCTGGCCCATGTAACGGTCGAAGCCGAGCACTTCGCGTTCGGCGAGGATCTTGTCGATGATCTCCTGGGGACTGCCGACCATCAGTGCGCCGAACGGTACCGCCGCGGCGTCGAATTCGGCGCGTCCGATGTGAAAGCCGCGTCCGGTGGGCGGCTTGGGGCGGACGTATTCCTTGTAGAAGGGGAAGACGTCGTCGCGTGCGCCCTGGGAGGTGCGGCCGACGTAGAAGTGGCCGGATCTGCCGAGCCGCAGCCGTTCGGCGGGGTGGCCGGCTGCTGTGCCGACCGCGCTGTAGTGCTCGACGAGGGGGCGGGCACGTCGGATGTCCCCGCCGATGAGGCCGAGCGCCATGGGCAGGCCGAGGCGTCCGGCGCGTTCCGCGCTGGAGGGGGTGCCGCCCACGCCGAGCCACAGCGGCAGCTTCGCCTGCTGGGGCGGGGGCTGGACGGACAGGCCGTTCATGGCCGGGCGGAACCGCCCGCGTCAGGTGACGTGTTCGGGGTTCTCACGGATGGTGAGCAGCAGCCGCAGCTTCTCCGGGAACACGTCGTCGTAGTCCTCGAGGTCCACGCCGAACATGCGGAACGCCTCGACGAACGCACTGCGCCCCGCGATGATCTCGGTGCGGCCGTCGCTGATCAGGTCGAGGGAGGCGAAGTCCTGGTGCAGCCGGACCGGATCGGCGGTGGACAGCACCGACACGGCACTGGCCAGCCGGATGCGGCTGGTGGCCTGGGCGATCGCGGCCAGCGGGACGGCGGGGTTGGCGACTGCGAAGTCCCAGCTGTGGTGCTCGCCGAGACCGAAGACGTCCAGGCCGGCCTGGTCGGCGGCGATGGCGGAGGAGACGATCTCGCGGGTGCGGCGCCCCGGGTCGTGCAGTTTTCCTGTGGCGGGGTCGGTCTGCAGGTCGGACAGGGAGATGATGCCCAGTTCCACGGTCGTCTCCGGTAGGCGGACAGGGGTTGAGAGGGAGCGGCCCGACCGGCGTGGTCGCCAGCCGGGCCGCTGTGAAGGGGCGGGGGACCGGGTGGTCAGAAGGAGTGGGGCCCGAACCGGCCCCACATGATGACCGCGGCGACGATGAGCAGGATCGCGTTGAACCCGATGGCCTGCGGCTCCTTGCGGCGGGCGTGGAGGCCCATGGCCAGGACCATGATCACAGCCAGGCCGGTGGCGGCCAGCGGGGTGAGCACCGTGGCGATGTCGAAAGCACCCGGCAGGATCAGCCCGAGGCCGCCGGCGAGTTCGGCGACGCCGATCAGACGCACCACGGGTGTCGAGACGTCACTGACCCACGGCAGCTGGGATATGAGCTTTTCGCGGGGCTGGGTGGCCTTGGTGACGCCGGCGGCCACGAACAGCGCGGCGAGGACGCCCTGCAGGATCCACAGGAACACGTTCATCGGAGCGGAAACCTTCGTCTTCGGTCCCGCCGCGGCGGGGATTGCCGCGGCGGATGAGGAGTGAGCGGGTCAGGATTCAACGGGGGAGAGCTGGGAGGCGTCAGGCGGTGAAGACGCGCTCGGCTTCGTCGCGTTGGGTGTGCAGGTCCCAGTAGAGAGGGGCGATGTCCTCGGCCTCGGCGGTCGGGATTTCGGGAGGGCCGCCCGCGCCGATCCACGCGCCGATGGCGACGTGCGCGGCCTGGATACCGGTGCCGGCCAGCTCCTTGTGCAGGTTGAGCACCCAGTTGCGCAGCGCCGCCTGGGCGGGGTTGACGTTGCCGAGCATCGGGGTGGGGTCGACCGAGCCGGCGCCGTTGGTGAAGAGCAGGGTGCCCGTGCCGGCCTCACGCATCGCGGGCAGGACGGCCTGGGTGGCGGTGATGGCGCTGTGGAGCAGGAAGTCGATCCATCCCTGCACATCGGAGGGGCTGGTCTGGGACGGGGAGGTGAGGTTCATGGAGCTTATGGACCCGTTGCCCGGAGAGGGGGAGTGCTCCAGGACGTCGATGCCGCCGAAGCGGGTGGCGGCGTCCTTGAGGGCCTGGGTCAGCGCGTCGTGGTCGAGCACGTCCGCCGGGAACGCGGCGGCGGTGATGCCCTCGGCGGTGAGCCGGGCGACGAGGTCGTCGAGTTTGGCGCGGTTGCGGGCGATGAGAGCGACGTCGTAGCCGCGGGAGCCGAAGGTGCGGGCGATGGCGAGGCCCATTCCGGGGCCGGCTCCGACGATGGCGATGCTGGGCATGGTGAAGTCCTTTCGTGTTGTGGGGGAAGCGTCTGGGGTACGGACTGGTCAGGCGACGGTGATGGCGATCTTGCCGACGGTGCCGGCGCCGAACGAGGCGAACGCCTCGGGGGCACGCTCCAGGTCGAACTCTGAGTTCACCGACACCTTGAGAGCGCCGGAGGCGACCTGCCCGGCGAGGGTGGACAGAGTGTCGGCGGTCGGGTTGGACCGGAGCACGGCGGTCTGCAGCTTGCGGTCCTCCGAGGCCTCGGGGACTGGGGCGAGGGTGAGGGCGGAGGCGACGGTGCCGCCGTCGCGGGTGAGCGCGGTGAGCTCGGCCAGGTCGCCGGCGAGGTGCAGCACCGCGTCCACGCCGTCAGGGGCGATCGCCCGGACCTGCGCGGTCATGTCCTGGGTGTAGTCGATGACGGTCACCTCGGCGTCGGTCAGCGCTGAGACGAAGCCGCTCTCGGAACCCGGCTTGGCCGTGGCGATCACCCTCGCGCCCCGGGCCGCGGCCAGCTGCACGGCGATGGCACCCACGCCGCCGGTGGCACCGGAGATCAGCACCGTGCTGCCCTCCAGCGGGCCGAGCAGGGCGAGACCGTCGAAGGCGGCGGTGCCCGCCAGCCCGAGCGCGCCGGCGTCACGCACGGAGACCCCGTCGGGTCGGTGGGTGATGCCGATGGCAGCGGGAACCGCGACGTACTGCGCCATCGAACCGGCACCCAGGTACGCCTTGGCGTCCACGCCGAACACGGCGTCGCCGACCGCGAAACCCTCGACACCCTCACCGACCGCCTCGACGGTGCCGGCGAAGTCCTTGCCGAGGATCAGCGGGAAACGGTGCTCCATCATGCCCTGCAGGTATCCGGCCACCGTGCCCAGGTCGAACCCGTTCACCGAGGACGCGGCCACCTTCACCAGCACCTCACCGGCCTCCGGGCGGGGCACCTCCACCTCGGTCACCTCGGGGCTGCCGGGTACCTGCGCCAGTGTCACAGCGCGCACTGATCATCAACTCCTTGACATGGGTATCGCCCGATTCGGAAAGGGCTATCTGATTCGCGATCCGGAAGGGTCTGTCCGGTTCCGCCGGTACCCACGATAGCAGTGAAAGTGGACTGGGCATTCCGATTCGGTAGACTGAGTGTCATGAACCTTGGCGCCCAATCCAGTGATGACCCTGCCGCACAGCCTCTCCGCAGCGACGCCGAGCGCAACCGCGCGCGGATCGTCGCCGCCGCGCGCACGGTGTTCAGGCGTGACGGCCTGAATGCCTCCATGGCTTCCGTGGCCCGCGAGGCGGGGGTGGGCATCGCCACTCTGTTCCGCCGGTTCCCGACAAAGGAGGAACTGGTCGCCGCGGTCTTCGCCGACCGTATGGACGCCTACGTCGACGCGGTCGGCGTCGCCCTCGACGACCCCGATCCCTGGCGAGGTCTCGCGGGGTTCATCGAAACCGCCTGCGCGATGCAGGCCGCCGATTACGGCTTCGCCGACGTGCTGACCATGACCTTCCCCACGGCCAAGGCTCTGGAGCAGCGCCGAGACCAGGCGTACGAGGGCGTTGTCCAGCTCATCGGCCGCGCCAAGGCCGCAGGACGTCTGCGTGAGGACTTCAGCCCCGAGGACCTGGTGCTGGTGCACATGGTCACTGCCGGCGTCGTCAACGCCACCGGCGACTCCGCTCCCGACGCCTGGAAACGCGTCGTCGCCCTGATGCTCCAGTCCTTCGAGGCTCCCGCCCGCGGTCCCCTGCCCGACTCGCCCGAGCCCCGCGCACTCTATAAAGCCATGCTCCGTGCCGGTCAGGCGTGCTCTACCTCGCCGGAACCCGGGAGGAAGGACTGAGAGGTCACGTGCGCCCGGATGCGCATCAGCGGCTCGGCCCGGTGGCCGGCACCCTCGGTCCGAGGCGCCCAGGCCGACAGCCAACGCATCTATCAAGCTCACGGGATGACTGGCAGCGCAGGTACGACTGATCTTCCGGGAGGGTGATGACGCCGCCCGCCGGCCTCGCGCTGCTCGGTTACCACTTGAGCTGAGCCAGCAGCTGTCTTGCTCTGATGTCAGGGCCTCTCGCTGGGGTACCGCAGCATCGCCTGCTCGGGAGCACGGGCCGTGACGATACGGACTGGATCGGCGAAACGCATGTACGCGGCGGTGGCCGCGGAGCTCGGGATCACCGGGGAGACGCTGCGCACGTGGGTCCGTAAGGACAACACCGGTCAGCAGGCGCCGGTCACGCGAAATGGCAGCGGGCCAGAGAGCCCAACCGAAGAGCTGGTCCAGCTGCGGGACGAGAACGCCCGGATGCCCAGGGGCGACAAGGAGTCATCACAGTGCGGGGCAGAGTCAGCCGCTGCGGGCACGGACCGTGCGCTGAGTGCCCTGGCGTTTCTCTTCCACTTCCGTACAGGTCATTCGTACATGCGTGGGTGCCTCTTTGTCGGGCGTGGTGCGCGTACGGGGCGCACCCGTGGGGGGAGTTCTGGAGGTGCGCCTTTGGGGCTACGACAGCGGCTGCCGACGGCAGGTCCGCGGGAAGGAGGGCATCCTCTTCAAGTTGGCGACGACCGCGGTCGACAAGCCCGACGAGGTTGGGCGCCGGGCCCTGTTCCCGGTGGTTGGGGAGAAGACGCTGCGCGAGCTGGTGGCTGAGGCGAAGGCGAACGAGAAGGTCTTCAAGGCCAAGGTCCGCACCACCCTGCGCTCCTCGTACAGCTCGTACTACCGGCAGATGCTGCCTCCGCTGCCGAACACGCTGGGCTTCAGGTGCAACAACACCGCCTACCGGCCGGTGATGGACGCGATGAAGCTACTGAAGAAATACGCCGACGTCGACGGCAGGACCCGCTTCTACGACGCTGGCGACGCAGTGCCCATGGACGGCGTGGTGCGCAAGGACTGGCGCGAGGCGGTCGTTGACGACAAGGGCAAGCTCGAGCGCATCCCCTATGAGCTGTGCGTTCTGGTCGCGCTGCGGGACGCTGTACGGCGCCGCGAGATCCACGTCGACGGCGCCGGCGTCGGCTGCCCTGCCCGGCTCCGTCCACGACCTGACCGCCGCCCGCACCCACGCCATCATCGACGCGTTGACCACGGCAAAGGTGATGACCTTCGCCGACAAGGCCTACCAGGGCGCCCGCGGCAGCATCCGGACCCCGGTCAAACGCCACCGCTACCGGCCGAAACTCACCGCCTGGCAGAAGAAGGTCAACCGCGCTCACGCCCGGATCCGGGCCATCGGCGAACGGGCCAACGCCACCCTCAAGACCTGGAAGATCCTGACCCGGCTGCGCTGCAGGCTCGACGGCAATGTACGAGATGCGGCCCCGCTACCTCATGCGGAGCACTGCCTCAACGCGCAGCAGCCGACCGCGTTCCAACAAGTGTGCAACCCGGCTGACCCGCCGCCGGCAATCACGGTCCACGTCGTCGCCGGGTTGGCACCTGGGTTCCTGGTTGAGATTGACGCCGTCGCGGTCGTGTGACGCCCGCCGGGATTGTGCCCGGCGGCTTCGGGCGTACTGGGCCATTACCGGACGGCGGCGGCAGGTGACGACTGTTCACTCCTGGGTCAACGACGCCCGCGGCAACTACGAGGGCGCTCCAGCGGCCGGCTCTACCTGCCGTCCGGCCAGGAGGCCTTCTACTGGACGCAGCACCGTTGCCATCCACGCGGGCGCCCGGACCCCGGCAACGACCCGAAGGACGTCGCCGGGGTCCGAAGTGTCGGTCGCAAGCCGTGACGCCTGCCCTACCGCGGAGTGTCGACCGCCGCGGCCAATCGCTGGAACTCGTCGTAGACGCCGTTGGACCAGAAGTCGACGGTCTGCGTCATGGCGATCGCGGTCAGGTCGCGGTGTGGGTCGTTGAACCAGCTCGTGCCGTAGCCACCCTCCCAGCCGTAGCGGCCCGGCTGCGAGACCTCGTCGGGTGTGACGCTGACGGCCATGCCGTACCCCCAGCCGCGACCGGTGAGCGGGAAGGGGCCGGCATCGGCGAGCTGTTGCGGCGTCAGGTGGTTCATGGTCAGCAGCCGGATCGACTCGGCGGAAAGCAGGCGCCGGCCATGGTGGACGCCCTGGTTGAGTAGGAACCGGCTGAATGCCAGATAGTCGTCTATGGTTGAGGCCAGCCCTCCGGCACCGGAGGGAAACGCGGGCGGCCGGGTCCACTCCTCCGGCCGCGAGGAGGGCTGGAGCTCCAACTGTCCCGTCTGCGGGTTTGCCATGTACAGGCCGGGCAACCGCGAGGCATCGGCGCGTGACAGGGAGAATCCTGTGTGGTTCATGCCCAGCGGCCGGAAGACACGCTTGCGGAGAAGCCTCTCCAGCGGTTCCCGCGCGGCCCGGGCGATCAGCACGCCGAGCACGAGGGAGCCGGTGTTGTACTGCCACCGCTGGCCGGGCTGGTCCATCAGGGGCAGGGTGCCGTACCGCCGGATCCACTCGTCCGGGTCGTGCGGCGTGCCTGGGTCTGGCCGACCCATCACCAGCTGCAGCTCGTCGGCCGCGGTGATGATCGGGTACGGCGGCTGGAAGCTCGGTCCGAAGATCATGCCGTGGCCCATGCGGAAGGTCAGCAGATCTTCGACCGTGATCGGGCGCGCCGCCGGCACAGTTTGGTCGAGCGGTCCGTCGATCCGGGTGAGCACCCGCCGGTTGGCCAGCTCGGGCAGCAGCCGGTCGACCGGCTCGTCCAGTGCCAGCCGGCCCTCCTCTACCAGCATCATCGTGGCTGCCGCGATGATCGGCTTGGTCATCGAGGCCATCCGGAACGGCGTGCTCCGTCGCATCGGCTCGTGGCCATCCAGCGTCAAGGTGCCGATCGTGTTGACGTGCAGCAGGCCGCGGTGGGCGACGAGGTAGACGATGCCGGGCAGCTCGCGCCGCGCGACGCGGGCCGCCATCGCCTCGTGCAGCCGCGCGAGTCCAGCCCGCCACGACCCGCTGGTGCCGGCCGACGCCGACGCCACCGGACCGCCCGGCACCACACCAGCGGTCAACGCGGACGCGCCGACCGCCGCCGCACCCGCCAACACTGTTCGTCTATCCATGTCATGGTTCCTTCCATCTCGTACCGAAAGCGGATGTTCCGCTTCGCGCATGCTGGGTAAGACGCTTGTCGCCGACCGAACCCATCGGTGGCCGTCACCTTCGCGGCCCGCCCAGAAGCCGCACTGATGGTCGACCGCGAACGGGATGCATCGCGTAGTTGCGCAGTGAGGCGGTGGCGATACCGATGCTGCCGCAGGTGCCTCATCCGCCGCGGCGGGGATTGCCGCGGCGGATGAGGAGTGAGCGGGTCAGGATTCAACGGGGGAGAGCTGGGAGGCGTCAGGCGGTGAAGACGCGCTCGGCTTCGTCGCGTTGGGTGTGCAGGTCCCAGTAGAGAGGGGCGATGTCCTCGGCCTCGGCGGTCGGGATTTCGGGAGGGCCGCCCGCGCCGATCCACGCGCCGATGGCGACGTGCGCGGCCTGGATACCGGTGCCGGCCAGCTCCTTGTGCAGGTTGAGCACCCAGTTGCGCAGCGCCGCCTGGGCGGGGTTGACGTTGCCGAGCATCGGGGTGGGGTCGACCGAGCCGGCGCCGTTGGTGAAGAGCAGGGTGCCCGTGCCGGCCTCACGCATCGCGGGCAGGACGGCCTGGGTGGCGGTGATGGCGCTGTGGAGCAGGAAGTCGATCCATCCCTGCACATCGGAGGGGCTGGTCTGGGACGGGGAGGTGAGGTTCATGGAGCTTATGGACCCGTTGCCCGGAGAGGGGGAGTGCTCCAGGACGTCGATGCCGCCGAAGCGGGTGGCGGCGTCCTTGAGGGCCTGGGTCAGCGCGTCGTGGTCGAGCACGTCCGCCGGGAACGCGGCGGCGGTGATGCCCTCGGCGGTGAGCCGGGCGACGAGGTCGTCGAGTTTGGCGCGGTTGCGGGCGATGAGAGCGACGTCGTAGCCGCGGGAGCCGAAGGTGCGGGCGATGGCGAGGCCCATTCCGGGGCCGGCTCCGACGATGGCGATGCTGGGCATGGTGAAGTCCTTTCGTGTTGTGGGGGAAGCGTCTGGGGTACGGACTGGTCAGGCGACGGTGATGGCGATCTTGCCGACGGTGCCGGCGCCGAACGCGGCGAAGGCCTCGGGGGCACGCTCCAGGTCGAACTCTGAGTTCACCGACACCGTGAGGGCGCCGGAGGCGACCTGCCCGGCGAGGGTGGACAGGGCGTCGACGGTCGGGTTGGACCGGCACCAACCTCGCCGAGGTACGCCTCCTGCGCTTCAACGGGCTGCCGCAATAGGACCCCTATGGGTCCGGCAACGGGGCAGCGAATTTCACAGCCGACGCGCCTCGTGCGGGCGGCCCGCAGCGCGAAGCTCGGCCCGCCCTCACCTGCGCGCGTGGCTTAGGTTAGGACGTGAAGTCGCCGGCTTCCTCGAGGAAGCCGTATCCAACGACCTTCTGGCCCGCAAAGAACCCGTTGACGGCTGCGGTGGCTTCCACCCGCCCGGGGTATACCTCTTGTTCGCGGGCGCCGGTGACTTTCACCTCGAGCCGGGCGTGGAGCGAGGGGATGTTGACGATCACGCGGTTGGCATAGGTGTTGCCGGACACCGGACTCTTCCAGAAGCTGGAGGCTTCGCCGGCTACGGGCGTCACCGTGGCCAGCTCGTAGGAGCCGTCCGGGTGCTGCACGGTGGCCCAGGAGCTCTCGAAGGTGCTGTTCAGGTTGTCCCAGATCGCGACCTTGTCGCCATTGGAAAGGTTGAGGTTCATCCAGGTCCAACGCGCGGTCGGGGTGAACGTGACTGGGCCCCACTGCCGGTCGAGCCACGCTTCACCTGCGACCTTGGCCGTCTTGCCGTCAACGGTGAGCGTGCCGGCGGCGGACAGGTTGGGCAGCGCGTACTGGTAGTTCGTCGAGCCGAATATCTGGACCATGCCGTTACCGGCGTAGTTGAGGGCTGGTCCGTGGTTCGCGAGCTGCAGGCCGATCACGCCCCACGGCGTTGTGGCGTGGATGGTCATCTGCTGCGCGCTGCCGGACCATGTCAGGCCCGGTGTCTTGATGTCAAGCTTCGTAGTGCTCCAGGCGGCGCTGGGGATGGCAGCGGTGTACTTCTTGTACCAGCCACTTGTCTGGTCGGAGACAGAGACAGCCAGCTTCGACGAGCCGCTGGGGTCTTTCAGTATGGTCACCATGATCCCGTAGTCATGGCCGCCGCCCTTGACCCAGCTGGTGACGAAGATCGAGTCGTACCCTGCCGGCGACCCGGCGGGCCGGGCGGCGAGATCTGCGTCCGGGTCTACGAACGCCGGGATTCCGCTGTTGACAGGGGGCGACGCGGTGGCCGCGCCACCGGGCAGTGGTGCTGCCTGAGCAATCGGTAGAACTGCCGGGCTGAGCAGCGCCACTGCTGCGGCGGTAGCGCCGACGATGCCCTGCGACATGCGTTTGGTCCACTTCATGACGGGTTCTCCCTCAGGCTGACGGTCGGTCAGAAGCTCGGTGGTACTCGGTGATCACGCCGCCGAGGCGTCGGCGTCGGGGGCATCTATCGCGATCACGACGGCCGGGTTGTGGCTGGGGCAGCTGCTGCTGGCCTTGATGCGGGTCAGCTCCGGACTGGGAACGGTGCGGGTCAGCGGGAGCATCATCACGCCTGCGTTGTTGATCAGCAGGTCGAGGGTGGGTAGGTCGCCGGCGGCGAAAGCGCGCACCGAGTCGAGGTCGGCGAGGTCGAAGTGGCGCAACTCCAGGCGGGCGCCGGGGACCTGCGCGCGGATCTGCCCGGCGGCGGCTGCGCCCTTGTCGAGGTCGCGCACCGCCATGGTGACGTGGGCGCCGTGTCGGGCGAGTTCGCGGGTGGTCTCCAGCCCGAGGCCGCTGTTCGCGCCGGTGATGACGGCAGTGCGGCCGGTCTGGTCGGGGATGTCGATGGCGCTCCACCGCGCCGACGCGGAAGTCGTGGTCACGGTCAGAGAATGACTTTGATGTCAGTTACTGTCAAGATGACATTGCATGACTGTGGTGGCGGGCACTGATATGCTCAGGGCTAGGGTGATCTACGAGAGGAAGTCCGGTGGCCGAAGTCCCGGCGAAACAGTGCACCAGCATGGCCGAGCGCAAGCGCCAGCTCGTCCGCGACGAGCTCTCCGAGGCCGCCGTGCTGCTCTTCGCCAAGCAGGGATTCGAGGAGACCACCGTCGACCAGATCGCCGCCGCCGTCGGCGTCTCCCCCCGCACGTTCTTCCGCTACTTCAAGGTCAAGGAGGACGTCCTGGTCGAGTTCCTCGGCCACTTCGGCGAGCAACTCGTCGCCGAGCTGGCCGCCCGCCCCGCCGACGAGCCACAGCTGACCGCCATGCGCCAGGCGCTGACCCCGCTCATCGGTCTGCACCTGGAGCATCCCGAGAAGACCCTCAGACTGACCAGGCTGCTGCTAAGCACCCCCACCGTGCGGGCCCGCTACCTCGACCACCAGGCCCGCTGGCGCGACGAACTCGCCGCCGTCCTCGCCACCCGCACCGGCGCCGGGCCCGACGACTTCCGCCCCGTGCTGACCGCCTCGATCGCCCTCGCCGCCTTCGCCGCCGCACAGGCACGGTGGGCCGACCTCGACGGGGCGCCGTCCTTTGTGGCGATGCTCGACGAGGCCTTCAACGCGGCCCGCGCCGCCGTACAGAACCCCTAGGTGGAGCTATGGAGCCGGGTCGTCGTTCTCCTGATGAACGCATCGGTGAGCTTGCGTGATTGGTCCACCAGCGCCAGCATGTCCCGCTCGTTCGCTGCCTCTCGGATCGCGTTGGTGACATCGACGATCTCAGCTGACAGTGCGACGAGGCCCGGGTCTTCGGCGACGAGATGGACGCGGTACATCGCTGCCCTGGGGATCGGCTGGATCCGTCGCGTTTCCGCTCTTGCGGCGACGAACTCTTCACTGAGCGTTTTTCGTCCTCGGTAGGTCGGGTTCTCGATGTGGTGCAGGACGACGATGGCCTGCACGATCGGGGATCGCCCGGTGCGGGCTGCAGCGCAGCCGGGTCAGGATCTTCCAGGTCTTGAGGGTGGCGTTGGCCCGTTCGCCGATGGCCCGGATCCGGGCGTGAGCGCGGCTGACCTTCTTCTGCCAGGCGGTGAGTTTCGGCCGGTAGCGGTGGCGTTTGAACGGGGTCCGGATGCTGCCGCGGGCGCCCTGGTAGGCCTTGTCGGCGAAGGTCATCACCTTTGCCGTGGTCAACGCGTCGATGACGCCCGCTACGGCGGCAACGGCGTGATGATCTACTGGCACGTCGAGCGGAAGAACGTCTGCATCTACTCCCAGCTCAAGAGCTGCTCGTCGTCCGAGGTGGCGGCAATGATCGGGGCTTGCTGCGGCACTGCAGCGACGCCGAGATCGAGTCGAACTACGTCGACACCCACGGCGCCTCGGTCGTCGGGTTCGCCTTCACCGAACTGCTGAACTACCGCCTGCTGCCGAGGCTGAAGAACATCGGCAGCATCCGCCTGTACCGCCCGGACGACACCCCGCCCGGCTGGCCGGCGCTCGGCGCCTCGCTGACGAGGCAGATCCGCTGGGAGCTGATCGAGCAGCAGTACGACCCGATGGTGAAGTACGCGACTGCGCTCCGGCTCGGAACGGCGGAGGCGGAGCAGGTGCTGCGGCGCTTCACCCGCGGCGGCCCCAAGCACCCCACCTACCAGGCACTTGAAGAACTCGGCCGGGCCGTGCGCACGATCTTTGCCTGCGACTATCTGGCCAGTCCCGGCCTGCGCCGCGAGATCCACGGCGGGCTCCAGCTTGTGGAGAACTGGAACAGCGTGAACACCGTGCTCCACTACGGCAAGGACGGCGCCCTGACCGGCCCCGACAAAGAGCACGCCGAGACGTCGATGCTCGCCCTGCACCTGCTCCAGTCCGCGCTCGTGCACCTCAACACCCTGCTGGTGCAGTAGGTCCTGGCCGAACCGGCGTGGGCATCGAAGCTGAGCGACGAGGACCGGCGCGGTCTGACCGCGCTGTACTGGTCGAACGTCAACCCGTACGGCACGTTCCGCCTCGACATGGACAAGCGCCTCGATCTGAGGTCGGCCATCGCCGCGCCCCGCCCTCGCACACCGACGCATCAGGCCGCCCGATCAACCTCGAAGTCACGCTGAGGGACTTCCAGGACCCGGCCGACTTGGGAACCATCGGCGAGCCACCCCCGGCTGATCGGAATGTCCGGGAGTGGCCAGGCGGCAGCCGCGTTCTGTGGCATGGCCGACGGTGTGCCTACTTGTCGGTTATGAATGGTGCGCGGCCGATCTGGGAGGAGTCGGTGAGCTGCTGGAGGAAGTACGCGGCGGCGTTGGCCCGAGAGAGGCGCAGTCCTCCCTTGTCGCCGACCTTGCGGACGTTGATGGAGGCGGTCTTCGGGCCGTTGGAGAGCCAGGGGATACGGACGATGGTCCACTTCAGTCCGGACTCGCGCACGATGTCGCCGATGGTCACGATGGTGTTGTACGCGTCCGGCGCGAACTTCTTGACGGCGGTGGCTGTGAGGCCGACCTTGAACTCCTTGCTGTCGGCCGGGTCGGGGATGCTGGGCGTGCCCAGCGCCACCAGCCGCTCGACGCCGTGTTCGTGCATGGCCGCGACGATGTGGCGGTAGCCGGTGACCAGCGGCGGGGCGTCGGCCTTTTTGGTGGTCGGACCGAGCGTGCTGAGGACGGCGTCGCTGCCGCGTACCGCCTCGGCGATGGCTGCGGCGTCGTCGAGCTGTCCCTGGACGGCGGTGAGCCGCTCGTGCGTGGGCAGTTTCGAGGGGGTGCGGGCGTAGGCGGTGACCTCGTGGTCCTCGGCCAGGGCCTGGTTGATCAGGAGCAGGCCGGTGGGGCCGGTTCCACCAAAGACGGTGACGCGCATGGGGTTCATTCCTTCACAGCGTGGAGAGGTTGGTTCGGAGGCTCGGTGGTGTTGCCCGCGTGACGTGCCAGTGCGGCGGTGCCGCCCGGGACCGCGGACGGCGTCGCGGACTCGGATGCCGTATCCGCCGTGGCGGTGGCGCGCCGGTCGCGCGGGATGAAGGAGGCCAGGGCGAAGGCGAGGAGGCCGGCGCCGACGCCGACGGCCATGACCGTCTTGAAGCCGTTCTCCGACGGCAGGGCGACGGAGCCGAAGTTCGTGGTCATCTGGGAGAGGATCACGGCGGCGACGGCACTGGCGAACGACGTACCGATGGCACGCATGAGGGTGTTGAGACTGTTCGCGGCACCCGTCTCGGATGCGGGCACGGCGCCCATGACCAGAGCCGGCATGGCGCCGAAGGTGAAGCCGACGCCGGCGCCGATGATGCAGGACACCAGCACGAAGTGCCAGACCGCGTTCATGAGCACAATGTTCAGCCCGTAGCCTGCGGCCACGATCAGAGCGCCGATCATCAGGGTCGTCTTCGGGCCCCTGGCCCTGGTGACGCGGCCGGACACCGGAGCCGTGGCCATCATCACCAGGCCCATCGGCGCCATGACCAGGCCCGCGGTGAGCAGCGACTTGCCCAGACCGTAACCGGTCGCCGCGGGCAGCTGGAGGAACTGCGGCACGATCAGTATCGTCATATACAGGCTGAACCCGACGGCGATCGAGGCGACGTTGGTGAACAGCACCTGGCGACGTGCGCTGGTGCGCAGGTCCACCAGCGGCTCCTTGACGCGCAGCTCGAACAGACCCCACAACAGCAGCACCACGACGGCCGCGGCGAACAGGCCGAGGGTGGTGCCGCTGGTCCAGCCCCAGCCGGCACCCTTGGAGACGGCGAGGAGCAGGCAGACCAGGCCGGCCGCCATGCCGATGGCTCCGACGAGGTCGAAGCGTCCGCCGGAACGCACCTTCGACTCCGGTACGAACACCAGCACCAGGACGGCGGCGAGGGCGCCTGCGGCGCCCGAGGCCCAGAACAGCGTGTGCCAGTCGAAGTTGTCCGCGATGGCCGCGGCGGCGGGCAGACCGAGGGCACCCCCCACGCCTTGAGATGCGCTCATCAACGCGGTGGCGGAGCCGAGTCGCTCCGGGGGCAGTTCGTCGCGCATGATGCTGATGCCGAGCGGGACGACGCCGGCGGCCAGCCCCTGCAGCGCCCGGCCGACGACCAGCGGGACCAGTGAGTCGCTGAGGGCGGCAGTGACCGAGCCCGCCACCAGCAGGACCAGGCTGACCAGGAGCATGCGGCGTTTGCCGATCATGTCTCCCAGTCGGCCCGTCACAGGGGTGGCCACGGCGGCCGCGAGCAGCGTGGCGGTGATGGCCCAGGAACTGTTGGACGGCGAGGCTCCCAGGAGCTTCGGAAGGTCCGGGACGATCGGGATCACCAGGGACTGCATCAGCGAGAACACGATCCCGCCGAAGGCCAGGGCCGCCACGACGGCATTGGCCCTCGGCGCTGTGGCCCTCCCATCGTCACCGGTCCGGGGAGAGGCGTGGGACATGGTCGAGCCTCCGTGAGTACAAGAGGTAATAGGCGATAGAGGGGTGGTGCGATAGGGAAGCCTTGCGGCTTTCACGAACGATCCGGACGTGGTCCCGAGCACGCCGTGGCCTGGTTCGTTGCCGCGCATCCCGTCGACACCATGCAGGAGGAGAGGTGCCAGGAGGCGCTCCACCTCCCCGCGCTCGGCGGGGTGGCTGCCGCTTGCTCGCCGGTGAACTGGATCTGGCCGATGCCGTCGGGCACCCTGGCGCCGCAGGGTGGGATCGTGCTTTCTCAAGCGCCGGGAGCCGGACATCGGGGACCGCCGGGCATGCCGCTACGTCGAGAATGCCGAGCTCGCGGCGGATTCGGCTGGTCCATCGACCCGTACGGTGTACAGGTCCGTCGGTCAAAAGCCGGCGGGGGGAGCTGACTCCCGCCGTCGACTTCGAGGATCTTGCCGGTGACGTAGGCGCCCGCAGGTGAGACGAGGTAGAGAACCGTCGCGGCAATGTGCTCGGGGTCGCCCATGCGCCGCAGCGGGATCGCTCTCTCCAGCTTTTCGATGATCTCGGGGGTGCTCGCACCGTCCAGCGCCGACGTCCGATCGAGCCCGGCTCGATCGCGTTGACCCGGATCCGGGGTGCCAGAACCAGCGCGGCAAGGCGCGTGTAGTGGGAGAGCGCGGCCTTCGCGGTGCCGTAAGCGGCCCAGCCGCGTCCCGCGACGCGGCCGACGAGCGATGAGATGTTGACGATCGCCCCGCCCCCGGCTTCGAGTATGGAGGGCGCCGCCGCAGTGGGGTGTGCGCGCCCGACACGTTGAAACGGAAGGATTCCTCAAGGAAGTCGGTGGTGGTCTCCAGCAGTGGGCGCAGGTGGGTCCCGCCGACATTGTTGACGACGATGTCGAGTCGGCCGAAGACGTCCACCGCCGCGTGCGCCAGGTCTGCCGCCGCTTGTGGATCGCTGAGGTCCGCGGGCACGACGTGGGCCTTGCGCCGGCCTTCGCCACCCGCGCGGCCACCTCGGTCAGATCCTCTTCCGTGCGCGAGGTGATGACCACGTCGGCGCCTGCTTCGGCGAGTGCCACCGCCGTCGCGGCGCCGATGCCCCGGCCGGACCCGGTTATCACGGCGACCTTGTCCTTGATCTGGAAAAGGTTGCTTGTCATGCCGGGACCGTAGCATCGCTCTCCCGCTAAGTGTTAGCCAACTTTCATTTATTTGACGATCAGGTCAGGGTGGAACGTGCGGCTCATGACGCCGGTCTGCGTGCCCGCGTAGCTGTTCCTCCGCTACGGCGATGTTCGCCACGCACTGTCGGATGACTACTGGAGTGCACGCGGTCATGACGCCTGGAAGCGCGTACTACTGTGCAGTCATGGCGACGGACGGAGGGACCTTGAGGGCGGACGCTGCTCGTAACTACCAGCGGATCGTCGGTGTCGCGGTCACGGCGTTCGAGGAACTCGGGCCGGAGGTGACCCTTGAGGAGATCGCTCGGCGCGCGGATGTGAGTGTGATGACGGTCTACCGGCGTTTTCGCGCGCGCGACCAGTTGGTCCGGGCTGTCCTGGACTACGTCCTCACCACAGAGATCCAGCCCATCACAGTGGCACACACCGACGATCCTTGGCGAGATCTCGTCAACGTGCTGGAGGCCAGCATCGATGTGCTGGCTCGACGGCAGGTCATCCTCTCCATCGCCCGGGAGTCCGACGCGTTCGATGTCGAGGGCGTGCGCCACTACCTGTCCTCCCTTGAACGGTTGTTGCGCCGCGCCGTCGAAGCGGGAGTGGTGCGACCGGAACTGGAGGTTCGTGATCTGGCGGCGGTCATCGTCATGGTTCTGGCCACGGTGCGTCCAAGCGATCCCGATGGCACGGACCGCAGACGCAATCTCGCCTTGGTCGTCGAAGGGTTGCGCGTCTCGCCGACCACCCTGCCCCCATCATCTCGGCAGGCCCCTGGGTCTGCTGTCTGCGAGCAGTGACAGGGAGCCCAATTTCCGTGTGGGCACGGCAGGCGTTCGGCCTCCGCCGAGTGTCGCGGTGCGGACTTGCCTCGGCGCCCCTGGTGAGCTCACCTCGGCTCAATCGCCTTCGCGCCCCCAGAAACCGTATGTTGTGACGGATGTCCAGGCCGGGCGTAGAAGGACGCTGGTGTTCAAGGGAACGATAAGGATTGCCCGCATGGTGTACGGCAGCCGGAACTCCTCGAAGACGACCTGTGCAACACGGCCCGCGCTGGTCGCTGCGATCGCCTACCGCACGCCGAATGAGGCACTCGTGGATCGCCTCACGGGGTGACGCGTCTGCGTCACGAGACCGAGACGTCCCTCGGGCGGCGCTCGGCGGTCCACGCCACCCGTCACGCCACTCCTGTGCTGGTGCGCCCATCGGGTCTCGTGCTGTGAGGGGAAGGCCGCCGGGTCGGTTCCGCAGGTCTTCGAGCGCTTGCAGGCGGTGTTGGTGAGCATCACGGCCGAGGGCAGTCACCTGTGCGCAGCGTCACGCGGTGCGCGGTCGCAGAGAACCGTCCTTCACCCAGTGCAGTCGCGATCACCATCGAGTCGGAGCATGGCGCGGTACAACTCGTCCTTGCTCAACGGCGGTTGGGGAAGCGGATGCGCCCGCTCGGCGCGGAATCCGTCGAGCAGCAGGTGCAGGAAGCGGCGCCAAGTCCCCGGTGCGACGTTCTGAGTGGCTTCGGTGACGCTGCCGTTGGCCCAGATCACGAAGGTGAGATCTTCGGGCGTGATGTCGGAGCGGAGCGTTCCCTGCTCCTGTGCGCGCTCCACGATGCGGACGGCGAGTTCATAGATGCGTGACTGCGCCCCCGCCAGACACGCCGTCTCCGGCAGCCGAATGGCAGCCAGGTCCTGGAATCCCCTGTCCCCGACCTGGAGTTCACACATCGTCTCGAGGAAGAGGCACAGCCCCTCCCACGCGTCGTCCATGGTGACGGCCTTCTCTGCGGCCTCCCGCCAGGCCTCGATCTTGTCGGCGAACACCGCCTGCACGAGGTGGAGGCGTGTGGGGAAATGGCGGTACAGCGTGCCGATGGCCAGGCCCGCTCGCTTGGCCACCTGCTCCAGCGAGGCTTCCATGCCCTGCTCGGCCAGACATGCGCGAGCCGCCGAGAGCAGGGCGTCCCGGTTGCGCTGCGCGTCACGCCGCAGAGGACGGCCCGTCGCGGCTTCACCGCGTGCTCGATGAGTGGACATACCTATGAGGATATCCAACGTGAGGCAGTCCTCATGTTTGCTGCTACGATGGGCAACATGAGGGGCTCCTCGACTTGTATGGTCGGGAGTGCATGTCGCCAGTCGCCGGACCAGCGTCCTCCCGCGCAGGTCCTGCCGGCGACGACGTCTCGCGACCGGCCCAGCCGTGGCCGGGAAAGAGTCGAAGGACCGCCGGCGTTTCTGTGGCCCAGCGGATGGCGGCCTCCTCGAATCTGCCCCTGCGTGATCGAGCCTGGCCCACTCGCACCCTTCGAAGCTCTGCCCCAGCGACCTACTACCCAGCTCTGTTGACTTACCAGGAGACATGACCCATGACGAAGACTCTCGGAATCATCGGCGCCGGCGCGATCGGCAGCATTCTGGCCCGCCACGCCGTCGACGCCGGCCTGAATGTGGTCCTGAGCAACTCCCGGGACCCGGAGACCCTCAGCGACCTCGTCAGCGAACTCGGCTCCCGCGCCCGCGCGGCTACCCCGGCCGAGGCCGCCCAGGCCGGCGACCTGGTCGTGGCCACCATTCCGCTGGTCGCCTATGACAAGCTGCCTGCCGCCGCCCTGGCGGGCAAGACCGTGATCGATACGATGAACTACTACCCCGACCGCGACGGCCAGATCAGCGAACTGGACTCCGGCGAGTTGACCTCCAGCGCCCTGGTGCAGCGCCACCTGGCCGACTCCCATGTGGTCAAGGCGTTCAACAACATTTCCTTCCGCTGCCTGCTCACCCTTGCCCGTCCCTCTGGGGCGCCCGATCGCAGTGCGCTGCCCATCGCCGGTGACGAGCCGAGCGCCAAGGCCGAGGTAACCGAACTGCTGGACACCCTCGGCTTCGACACGGTGGACATTGGCACTCTGACCGAGAGCTGGCGCAGCGAACCCAACACCCCGGTCTACGTGTACCCGTACTTCCCGGGTCTGCCGCCGTTCGGAACGGGTCAGGAAGAGGTCATGCGCTGGGTCCGCGAGACTTCCGGAGCCCCGGTGCCCGCACACAAGGTGAAGGAACTGACCGTCGGCGCAGTCCGGGGCCCGGTAGGCGGCCGTTTCTCCTACTAGAGGTGGTCTGCTCCGGCCGGACGCGAATGGTCCGTGACTGGTCCAGAAGCACCGGTCAGGAACGGGACAGCCGGCCGCCGTCCGGGAGTTGGACGAGCCAATCATGCGCCGTGGCCGGAACGTCTCCTCGCGCTGGCCGCAGGGGTGCAGGTCGGCCGGCGCGTGCGGGGATTCCCATAACCAGCGCGGGCACCCCAACTCTCCTTGTCCCGCCCTCGAAAAGGCTGGGCTCATCACCTCAGAAGCCAAGGAATGTCCTTTGTCTGAGAACAAGGTCATTGCGGTCGTCGGCGCGACGGGCGCGCAGGGCGGCAGCCTCGTCGAGGCCATCCTGGAGCACCCCGGGAGCGGCCTGACGGTCCGCGCCCTGACCCGCAACCCCGACTCGGAGAAGGCGAAAGCCCTCGCCTCGCGTGGCATTGAGGTGGTTCGCGGCGACGCCGACGACCCGGGCAGTCTGGAGTCGGCATTCACGGGCGCTCACGGCGCGTTCCTGGTGACCAACTTCAACGAGCACGGCGATGCCGCCCGCGAGACCGCGCAGGCCAAGGCCATGGCAGACGCCGTCAAGAAGGCCGGCGTGCGGCACGCGGTCTGGTCGACTCTGGAGGACACCCGCGGGCTGATCGCCGACGACGACCCGCGCTTCGTCAAGCTCGAGGGCGGCCGTTACCTCTTGAACTCCGACTCCAAGGGCGAGGCGGACGGCTACTTTCGCGAGCTGGGCGTGCCCACCACGTTCATGCGCACCTGCTTCTTCTGGGAGAACCTGTTCGGCCCGATGTTCCTGCGCCGTGGTGACGACGGTGCGCTGCTGCTGACCATCGCCATCGGTGATGCCCTGCTGCCCGGCGTGTCGGTGAAGAACATCGGCCGGTTCGCCTTCGGCGTCTTCACCCACCCGGAGTTCATCGGCCGCACCGTCGGTGTCGCCAACGTGCACCTCACCGGTGCGGACATGGCTGACACCCTCGCCCGTCTCCTGGGCGAGGAGGTCCGCTACGAGCCGTACACGCTGGACGCGCTGCGCGCCCTCGACATGCCCATGGCCGACAACTTCGCCAACCTGATGCAGTTCAAGCAGGCCTTCAACGCAGAGTACGTCGGCGCCCGCGACCTGGATGTGGTACGTGTCCTCAACCCGGAGGTCGAGACGTTCGAGCAGTGGGTGAGTGAGCACAAGGACCAGCTCAAGGCCCGCTGACAGGGCCGCCAGGAATGCCGCCCGCCCGGGTCCCGCTCTGCACCGGCGGGGACCGGGGTGGGTTCGGCACAGACTCTTGCAGGGTGGCGCCATGACCTTGAGGCGTTGATGTCTACTCCGGCGGGGTGCCTTCTGCCGGTACTGCAGGCCCTGCCTGCGAGGACGTCTTCGCGCCCGGCCCGGTCATGGGGGCCGCGTCTGCGCCACGTGCCCGGACGGGCGCCCACCCTGACCTCTCGAAGTACCGCCCAGGCAACTCAGCACCCCTCTCTGCAGACTAACCAGGAGACGTGATCCCGTGACGAAAACCCTTGGAATCATCGGCGCCGGCATGATCGGCAGCACGTTGGCCCGCCTCGCCGTCGACGCCGGCCTGAACGTCGTCCTGAGCAACTCCCGGGACCCGGAGACCCTCAGCGACCTCGTCAGCGAACTCGGTTCCCGCTCCCGCGCGGCTACCCCGGCCGAGGCCGCCCTGGCCGGCGACCTGGTCGTGGCCACCATTCCGCTGGTCGCCTATGAGAAGCTGCCTGTCGCCGCACTGGCGGGCAAGACCGTGATCGATACGATGAACTATTACCCCGAGCGCGACGGCCACATCGCGGAGTCGAAGGAGTCCCGGTGCTCGCACACCGGGTGAAGGAACTGACCGACGGCGCCGTCCGGGGTCCCGCGGGCGGCAAGTTCTCCTAGACGTGCCGTGAGCTCGGAGCCGACCAGGTCCTCGACTACGACTCGATCAAGCCCGGCGCCCTGACAGGGGAGTTCGACGCGCTCGTAGACTGCCACGGAGGCTCCGCGCGTCAGTACCACCGGATGGTGCGCAAGGGCGGCCGCGCCGTCACCATGACCATGAAGGGCCTGCCGTTCGCCCTGCTCTCCGTGCTGCTCCCCGGCCCTCGGATGCGTTTCATGTCGGAAAAGATGCGGCGCGACGACATGGAGGCCCTGGTCGGATATGTGGACCGCGGCGAACTGCGCCCGGTGGTCGAGCAGGTCTACCCGCTGAGCGCAGTCCAGGACGCCCACCGCGCGGTCGAGACCGGCCACGCCCGAGGCAAGCGCGTAGTCGACCCAACTCAGTAGGTCGGCCCTGCTCACCTCGTCAAAGAGTCGTTCTTTGAAGGGCGGGGTCCCTGAAACGCCGACGCCGTCGGTCGCGGGCGCTGTCCCGGCGGTGGTCCGGTACACCGCAGCCACCGAGGGTTCGCACACCCAGATCTCCTCGGCAGTGCCGCGCCGGGGCGGGGCACTCCGGCCCCGGCCATGACCGTCAACGACCGGGAATCTGGAGGGAGTCGCGAGCTCGCCTGACGTTCATTGGCGCGGCCAGTCAAGGTGGCTTACATCCGATGTATTGGGGAGCTCCTCGCTGACTTCTAATGTTTCCGGGTTAGGTCGCCGCGCGGGCAGTTCTTTCCTCATCACGCCATAGTGGCCTGCCGAGTTGCCTTACCTATTTCGCGTGAGTTGGTGCTGCAGCCCTCTAGACATCCGATCTATGCCGCAGCAAAGATGACGTGCCTCTCGGAGGACTCGAAGAGGTTGCACTTCCCCTCGTGTCGAACATCCATGGCTGGGAGATCTTGCCGTGACCCATGCATCTCACCCGCAGCGACGAAGCGTCCTGAGACTCGGGGGCGCCCTCGCCCTCGCACCCCTGATCACTCAGCTGGCCGGCGGCACCCCTGCGGGGCCGGCCTTCGCCGCCACTTCCGCCGCGTCGGCGGCCGTCCGGTGGCCGACCCTGTCGCGCAAGGCGCTGAAGTACTCGGTCCCCGCCCTGGACTGGCAGTCCCAGGCTCTGCCGATCGGCAACGGCCGTCTCGGCGCCATGCTGTTCGCCGACCCCGATCAGGAGCGCATCCAGTTCAACGAGCAGAGTCTGTGGGGCGGGGTCAACAACTACGACAACGCGCTCGCGGGCAAGCCCGACAGCGCGTTCGACACCAGCATGACCGGCTTCGGCTCGTACCGGAACTTCGGCGACGTCGTCGTCACCTTCGCCGACCGTGCGAAGGTCACGGCTCCCGGGGGGCCGTACCGCACGTCCTCGTCGGAGGGCGTGGAGAAGTCGTACGACGGGAACGCGAGCACCAAGTGGTGCATCGAGGGGCCCGGTTCGAGGGTGCGGTGGCAGGTCGAACTCCCCGAGCCCGTCGAGGTCCCTTCCTACCGTCTGACGAGTGCGAACGATGTGCCGCAGCGCGACCCGCAGGAGTGGACGCTGTCCGGTTCCGCTGACGGATCCGCCTGGACCACGCTGGACAGCCGCACTTTGGCGGCGCCCTTCGAGAGCCGTTTCCAGACGAAGGAGTTCACCTGCGCCACCAGCGGGTCGTACCGCTTCTACCGGTTCGACTTCGTTCCCAAGGCAGGGGTCAGCCACTTCCAGGTGGCCGAGATCGGTCTGACCAGTATCGACCTCGGCGGCGCCGCGCTGTACCTGTCGTCGCCGAGCGGGCACTCCGAGGGATCGGGGGCCGGGGCCGGGGCCATGGACATCTCGTGTTCGGTGGACCGCGATCCGGCCACCGTCTGGCGGGTCGACGACGCCGCCCCCACGGTCATCTGGCAGGCCGACCTGCCCCGCGCGGTCGCCGTCACCTCGTACACGCTGACGGCGGCCCCGGACCGTCCGCAGGACGACCCCCGGCGCTGGACGCTGGAGGCGTCGCAGGACGGGCGGGCGTGGGTGACCCTCGACACGCAGAACCCCGGTGCGTCCTTCGCCGACCGCGGTGAGACCCGGGCGTTCCGGATCACCAACAGCACCGCCTACCGCACCTACCGGCTCACGTTCACCCCCGGCGGGTCGACCACCGGCTTCCAGATCGCCGAAGTCGCCCTGGAAGGCAGGGGGTTCGATACACGCACGCAGCGCGCGTTCGTCGACTATCAGCGCGCCCTGGACTTCGTAGACGGTGTCCATGTCACCCGGTTCGGCGCGCCGGGGCGGCGCGTCCTGCGGGAGGCCTTCGCCAGCCGGTCGGCGGACGTCATGGTCTTCCGGTACAGGTCGGAAAGGGACCAGGGACTTTCCGGGGCGATCTCTCTGACGTCCGCGCAGCAAGGCGCCCCGACGACCGTCGACGCCGCCGCCCGGCGGATCGCCTTCGGCGGAGTCATGGGCAACGGCCTCAAGCACGCGTGCACCGTCCAGGTCGTGGACACCGACGGCGACCTCCGCGCCGACGGGTCGATGCTCCGGTTCAGCGGCTGCACAAGCCTGACCCTGCTGCTCGACGCCCGCACCGACTACAAGCTGGACGCCGCCGCCGGATGGCGCGGAGCTGATCCCGAACCGGTCATCACCAGGACACTCGACAGAGCATCCGCCCGGTCCTACAGGGAGCTGCGCGAGGAGCACACCGCCGCGACACGTGCTCTCATGAACCGCGTCTTTGTCGACTGGGGCACCTCCGACGACGCCGTCATCGCCCTGCCCAGCAACGCCCGGCTCGCACGTTACGCGGCGGGCGGCGAGGATCCGACCCTCGAACAGACAATGTTCGACTACGGCCGCTACCTGCTGATCAGTTCCTCGCGCCCGAACGGCCTGCCCGCCAACCTCCAGGGCCTGTGGAACGACAGCAACTCACCGGCCTGGGCCTCCGACTACCACACCAACATCAACATCCAGATGAACTACTGGGGAGCCGAGACGACGAACCTGCCGGAGTCCCACGAAGCACTCATCGAGTTCATCAGGCAGGTGGCGGTGCCCAGCCGCGTGGCGACCCGCAACGCCTTCGGAAAGGACACACGCGGCTGGACCGCCCGCACCAGCCAGAGCATCTTCGGCGGCAACGCGTGGGAGTGGAACACCGTCGCGAGCGCCTGGTACGCACAACACCTGTACGAACACTGGGCGTTCACCCAGGACATGAAGTACCTCCGTACCGTCGCCTACCCGATGATCAAGGAGATCTGCGAGTTCTGGGAGGACCACCTCAAGGAGCGCGAGGACGGACTCCTCGTCGCACCGAACGGCTGGTCCCCCGAACACGGGCCGCGCGAGGACGGCGTCATGTACGACCAGCAGATCATCTGGGACCTGTTCCAGAACTACCTCGACTGCGAGGCCGCGCTCGAAGCCGATCCCGCCTACCGGGCCAAGGTCGCGGACATGCAGGCCCGCCTCGCACCGAACAAGATCGGCAAGTGGGGGCAGCTGCAGGAATGGCAGGAGGACATCGACAGCCCCACCGACATACACCGCCACACCTCACACCTCTTCGCGGTCTACCCGGGCCGCCAGATCACCCCGAAGACACCCGACTTCGCGGCCGCCGCCCTCGTCTCCCTCAAGGCCCGGTGCGGCGAGAAGGAAAGCGTTCCGTTCACGGCCGCGACAGTGTCCGGAGACAGCCGCCGCTCATGGACCTGGCCCTGGCGGGCGGCCCTCTTCGCCCGCCTCGGTGACGGGCAACGCGCCCAGATCATGCTGCGCGGGCTGCTGACCTACAACACGCTGCCCAACCTGTTCTGCAACCACCCGCCCTTCCAGATGGACGGCAACTTCGGCATCACGGGCGCCGTCGCGGAGATGCTCCTGCAGAGCCACGACGACGTCATCCACCTGCTGCCCGCCCTGCCCGACCCCTGGAAAGCCAGGGGTTCCTTCACCGGACTGCGCGCCCGCGGCGGCTACGAGGTCAGCTGCGAATGGCGGGACGGGAAAGTCACGTCCTACAAGATCGTGGCCGACCGGGCACGGAACCAGGGGAACATCACCGTACGGGTGAACGGCGCCGACAGGAAGGTGAAGCCGACCAAGTCCTGACGGCGGCAAAGCGGAGACGGCGGCCGCGGGGCCGTGACGGCGAACACCGATCCGTTCTCGTCCCGCGCCGCCGCTGCCGTCGGCACGGCCGGTTTCGCGACCGCGTCCTGACGACCGGTACAAGACACGTCGCGTCCGGCAATCGTGCTCGTTGCCGGCAAGGTCGGAATCAGCCAACAGGATGCCGTGAAGCAACCGCCACAGAGCGGCCGGGTCGGACGAATCTGACGTTCGTCGGGTTGACCGAACGAGACGCCGACCGGGTTCCTGCGCGGCGTCACGCGGTGTGTGGTTGCCGAGAGCCGTCGTTGCCGACCTCGGCCACGGCGAACGAGCCATGGTCCGCCACCGACTGATGGCCTCTGGGGCCGATCTCGCTGATGAACTGCGAGGCTTTGGGGCATCTTGAGATGGTTTCAGGCCTTGGTCGTGTGCTTGAGGTGGGTGTCGAAGAAGGCCTCAATGCGTAGCCATGCGTCAACAGAGGCTTCTGGGACAGGTCCGAACCCGGCGACGCGGTACAGCGGGTGCAGCAGGCGCGGGCCGAATTGTTCGTCGTTGAGGAAGGCGTGGCCTGCCTGTGGGTACTCCTTCACGTCGTGTACGACGCCGAGCCTGTCGAGGGCGGAGTCGAGCTTCGCCGCCGCGCCCTTGAGCGGTCGATCGCGGCCCCCGTAGCTGGCGACGATGGGGCAGGCGTCGGCCAGGGCCTGGTCCATGTCCTTGGGGAGCTGGCCGTAGTTGGCGGACGCGGCGTCGAAGATGCCGCTGCCTGCCCCCATGAGGGCGAAGGACCCGCCCATGCAGAAACCGATGATCCCGACCGCGCCGGTGCAGTCGGGGTCATCGACGAGGTAGGTTCTCGCGGCGGCGATGTCCTGGTAGGCGCGGCCGTGGCCGGACAGCGCGGCCCGCATGGTGGGTATCAGGCAGCGGCGTGCGCCTCCGTCCGTGTACAGGTCGGGCATCAGGGTCAGATATCCGGCGCTTGCGAGCCGCCGCGCCTGTCGGAGCATCTCGTCATTGGCACCCATGACCTCGTGCGCGACCACGACACCGGGCCATGGGCCAGGTCCGTCCGGCCGGACGAGATGCCCGGTCAGCCGCTTGGAACCGCCGGCCGGGGCGCTGAGGTGGGTCAGGGTGACGGAAACGGGATCTGGCATGGCATCCTCCGGACGACGATATGGGGTGGTGTGGTGTGGGTGTGGCAGATGGGTCTCGTGGCAAGGGAAGGAACTGTGCCGAGTCATGGTGGATCCACTCCCAGGCGCACCACAGCCCTGTGAAGAGTCCAGGACTGGGGTTCATACCTGGGCGGTGGTGACACAGTCGTACATGTGCGATTGCGCAAGATCGGCCATCTGCTTGTTGCTCTCTCTCCGGGCAACCGTGAAGGGCGCTGGTCCCCATTGCGCAGATGCGAGGCGCCGGTCGCCCCACGGCTGGATCAGGGGATGAGTCCGGCCTCCTCGATCAGAGAACCGGGGACGTGGTAGCCGTCCTGGTCGCGGATGCGGGCGATGTGCCTTCGCACGTCGTCCGCGGTGGCGAGAGGCTCGTCGGCGGCGACGTGCCAGCCCTCGGTGACCCCGATGAAGGCGCGGGCGTAGCGGCCGCGGGCGATGGAGAAGACCTCGTGGGTGTACGGGTTCTCCTCGCTGGCCAAGTAGGCGACCATCGCGGTGACCATCTCGGGCTCCGTGTGCGCCGGAGTGGTGGGTAGTGTCGCCATCATGTCCGGGTTCATGTCCGCGCCCATCCGGCTCTGGGCCATCGGCAGAACGGTGTTGACCAGGATGCCGTGAGAGGCGCCCTCGAGGGCCACCACGTTGGCCAGGCCCAGGACGGCTCCTTTGGCGGCGCCGTAGTTGGCCTGCTCGGGGTTGCCGAACACGCCGGAGGCGGAGGAGGTGAACACGATCCGGCCGTAGCCCTTGTCGCGCATCACGGCGAGGCGGGCTGGGTGACATAGAAGGCACCCTTGACGTGTACGGCGAGCAACGCCTCGATCAAATCGGGGGTGAGCTCGGTGAAGGGGGCGTTGCGGATGTTGCCCGCGTTGTTGATCAGGATGTCCACGATGCCGTAGGCGTCGAGCGCGGTCTGCACGATGGCCTTGCCGCCCTCGGGGGTGGCGACCGAGTCGTAGTTCGCGACGGCTTGGCCCCCCGCGTCGATGATTTCCTTGACGACATGGTCGGCCATGGCGGTGCCACCGCCGGTGCCCGCGATCGTGCCGCCGAGGTCGTTGACGACGACCTTGGCGCCGCGCGCGGCGAGGTCGAGGGCGTGGGTGCGACCCAGACCGCCGCCGGCGCCGGTCACGATGGCGACCCTGCCCTCGAACGAGATTCCGTCCACTGTCAGATCACTTCCTTACTGTCGTCTGTTGCGGGCAGACAGCCGCGGTCGCTCTGCGCCGATGACGTCGGACGAGGCGCAGCACCAGGCCTCACTCACGTGTGCCGCCTGGGGTTGGGTCAGGCCGGGCGGACGCCGTCCACGGTGATCCGCAGGGCCGACGGGCCACGCAGGTCGGCCATCGGGCGGTAGGGCGGCGGGTCCTGCGACAAGCGAGGGTTGACCAGACGTCGGGTCAGCTCGCGGACCGCGATCTGGCCTTCCATGCGGCCGAGTCCGGCCCCGAAGCAGAAGTGGATGCCGGCGCCGAAGCTGAGGTGGCCGGTGTCGGGACGAGTGATGTCGAAGGTGTCCGGGTCGGGGAAGCGGCGCGGATCCCGGTTGGCCGCGGCGAGGGCGAGGATGACCGTGGAACCCTCGGCGATGGTGCGGTCGCCGATGACGATGTCGTCGACCGCGACACGCGGCCGCAGATGCACGGAGGGCTCCAGGCGCAAGGTCTCCTCGATGGCACCGGCGGCGAGGGAGGGGTCGGCCTGGAGCCGGGCCAACTGCTCGGGGTGACGCAGCAGCAGGAGCATGCTGCTGCTTATGAGGTTGACGGTGGTCTCGTGGCCGCCGATGAAGAGCATGATGGCGGTGCTGAGCAGTTCCGGCAGGCTCATCGGGCTGCCCGGGCCGTCGTCGTGGATCATGCGCGACAAGATGTCCTGCCCCGGCTTCTTGCGAAGCCGCTCGATGTGGGCGAGGAAATACTCGGCCAGTTCCTGCTGGGCATGGTTCCTGGCCGCGGCGGCCTCAGGGTCGCGCGGGTCGACCAAGAACTCCGGGCTGCCGGCCCCCTCCTCAGCGAGAGGGGCCAGTGTGAAGGCGTCTTCGGGCGGGACACCCAGGAGGTGGCAGGCCACGCGGACGGGGATCGGGTGGGAGAACTCCGAAACCAGGTCGAACTCGCCGCGCCCGGTCAGGTGGTCGATGTGGTCGCGGATCAGCTCTTCCACCATCGGCCGTAGGCTCTCGACGAAGCCCGGACGTGCGGGCGGGCCGAAGTGGCGCTGGGCCAGGCCGCGCAGCTGGTCGTGGGTGGGGTTGTCCCGCACGAGGAACGACGGAGCAGTACCGGGAGCCGGAGCGTCCACGCCAACCCGGCTGTCCGGGGTGGCGTTGCCGCGGTCGGCGGAGATGCGTGGGTCCCGGAGCAGCGCACTGACCTCGTCGTATCCGCTGACGACGCAGGTTCCGTCGTCCTGGACGGAGACCGCCTCTTTGCGTAGTTCGGTGTAGAGAGGCCAGGGGTGAGGGCGGCTGTCAGGGTGAAGAACCTGCTTGTACAGGGTGGACGCCATGGGGGTGCCACTCGCTTTCATGTGAGGGGGGAACGGGGGGATCAGCGGCCGACCGGCCGAAGGGCGCGTGCGGTGTTCTCGTCGCAGGCGACGAACTCGGCCGGGAAAGGCGCACCTTGGCGGACGAGGGATTCGTAGTAGTGCAGGTAACGCCCGTTGTCGAAGGTGACCGCGGCGACCGTGCGGTCTTCGCGTCCGTACAGCACGCTGAAGGAGCCCTGGCCGAGGGTGCCCTGGACCACCGCGATGCGGTCGGCGATGCCGGGGTGGCCGACGCCTTTGATGTTCACGCCGAACTGGCTGGACCAGAAGGCCGGCAGACCGGTATGGGGGATCGCAGCCTGGCCGAGCGGGCGCGTGATGTTGTGGGCGACCGTGCGGGCCTGGGTCACCGCGTTGCCCCAGTGCTCCACCGACAGCCGCTGGTCCGGGAGTAGGGGATGCGGTGCGGCGGCGACATCGCCGGCGACGTACACGTCGGGCAGGGGCTGCCCGTCGTGGCCGAGTGCGTGGCACTGGTCGTCGCAGTGCACCCCGCGGCTGTCCGTCCGTACGGCGGAGCCATTCAGCCATTCGACGTTGCGCTGGGCGCCGAGCGCGACGACGGCCAGGTCCGCGTCGACGGTGTCGCCGTCTGACAGCACGATCTGCCGCAGCGCTCCGGTCCCGTCCGCCACGAAGCGCTCGACGGTGGTCCACATCCGCACGTCCACGCCCTTGTTCCGGGCCAGGTCCGCCACCACGCCACCGATCACGCTTCCCAGCGCTCCCTGCAACGGCGTGGCCTGTGCCTCGACGAGTGTGACGTCGAGGCCGAGTTCGCGGCAGCCGGAGGCCAGTTCGCCCCCGAGGAAGCCGGCGCCGATGACGGCGACGCGACGCGGCGGACGCGCCAGGCGCCGCTGAAGTTCCTCGGCGTCGTCGCGGGTGCGGACGGTGAGGACACCGTCGATGTCGTTGGCGGCGCCACCGGGGAAGGGACGGGCCCGGGTACCGGTGGCGATGACCAGGGTGTCGTAGCCGACCGTGCCGCCGTCCGCCAGCCGGACCAGGCGGTGGTCCGTATCCAGGCCCGTCGCCGGGACACCCAACCGGAAGCGTGCGTCCAATGGCCGCGTGACCGGCAGTTCGAGGCGATCGGGCGGCAGCTTCTCGCTCACGCACGCCTTGGTCAGCGGAGGGCGGTCGTACGGACGATGGGGCTCATCACCGATGATGGTCAGCTGTCCGGAGAAGCCGGACTCGCGCAGGGCCTCGGCAGTCTTCAGCCCGGCGAGGGAGGCGCCGACGATGACAACGTGGCGGCCGTTCTCCCCGCTGGTCGTGGCGGGTTCGTCCGCGTTGCCCGTACCGACGGTGATGGCGCGCACGGGGCAGGCCAGTGCGGCGCGGTGTACCGCGTCCCGCATCTCGTCGGGTGGGTTCGGTACGTAGGTCAGAGCCTCAAGGCCATGCAGGGTGAAGGCGTCGGGGGCGGCGAACACGCACTGTCCGTAGCCCTCGCAGCGGTTCAGGTCGACACTTACTTTCACTGGGCATCCCCGCTCGGCCGGGACGTGAGCACCGGAAGCAGAACCCGGTCCACCAAGGACTCCACGAAGGCGGCATCGACCTGGCCGTCGGCGACCAGGACCTGGTGCAGGATCGCGGCCCGCGCGAGGTCCGCCAGCAGGACGGGATCCGCGTCATCCCCGACCTCGCCGCGTTCCCTGGCCCAGCCCAGGACGGTCTCCGCCAGACGGGCGTGGTGCAGGCGGACCAGTTCCTTGGTCATGCCTCCGACACTGCCGTCGTCGGAGGCGGCGACCAGGAGGCCGGAGAGGTACTTGGGTGAAGGCTGCACCTGCGCGCCGCCGGTCGGCACCAAGTTGTGCAGCAGATCGCCGCGTAACGATCCGGTGGCGGTCAAGTCAGCGGTCTGGTCGACGGCCCGGCACGCGGCCCGGCGCAGCGCCGCGGCCATCAGTTCGTCCTTGTTCGCCCAACGGCGGTACATCGTTTTCGTGCTGGCCTTGGCCCGCTCGCACACAGCGGTCAGGGTCAGCCGCTCGTAGCCGACCTCGGCCAGCAGGTCCAGCGCGGCGTCCAGCAGCGCGGCCTCGCGGTGGATGTCCATCGGGCGGCCTGCTGATTTGGCTGGGGTCGGCGTGGTCATGGACGGCTCCAGAACATCAGGAAACGCCATGGGTTCCTTTTCTAATTGCCCAGACGTAAGGCGGACAGAAAGTTGATCTTGTGGCATGAGCGTCTCTCTGGGAGTGGTGACTGTGACGACTGTCGAGGCGGATGTGCGCCTGCTGCCCAGTGGCTCAGGGTGTCCAGGCAGGGTGGGGGAGCCCCACCCCGCTATAATCGGAAAGCGCGTTCCAGTTAACGGTACGGGACGGCGGTCCCGGATGTCGAGTCGGAAGGTACCTCGATGCGTTCTGACGTCCAGCGCAATCGCAAGCGCGTCCTGGAGGCGGCGATGGAGACGTTTGCCGCCGAGGGCCTGTCGGTGCCTGTGGCCGAAATCGCCCGGCGGGCAGGGGTCGGCACCGGTACCGTCAGTCGCCATTTCCCGACGAAGGAATCCCTGCACGAGGCGATCGTGCTTCACCTGGTCGGTGGCATCGTCGACAAGGCCCGGGACCTCTCCGCACAGAATGATCCGGGCAGCGCGTTCTTCCAGTTCCTGGCCCACATGGTCGAGCAAGCGGCGGTGAACCGCGGTCTTGCCGAGGCGATGAGCGGCGCCGGTTTCGATGTCGAGGCGGTCGCCTTCCGTCCCGAGCACAGCCTTGAAGCTGTGGAGAGCGAACTGCTGACGAGAGCTCAGCAGGCGGGTGTGGTACGGCGGGACATCACTCGCGCCGATGTGAAAGCGCTCCTGGTCGGCTGTCTGGCCCGAGAACGTCAGGGCTGCGACCCGGAAGCCCGGCAGCGCGTGATCGACGTGGTGTGCACCGGCCTGCGAGCCGAACCGGGCACACCAGTCGGCGACCGGGGGCTTGTCGGCTGAGCGGGTCCTTCAGTGACTTGTTTCTACTTCTTGGACGGCACCTTCGGCACTCCCAGGAACGGCAGCCGCAGCGCACCGAAGGCCTCCGCCGGGACCGCGGTCTCGCAGGAGGAGCCGATGGGGCAGCCGCCGAGGAAGTGAGCCGTGAGGGGAGTCCCCACCAACTCGCCGACGTGCGACCCCGCGAACCCATTGATCTCGGCCGCGATGGCCGACGAGCCCTCCGAAGCCTCCCCTGTCAGGTACGCCCAGGAGCTCGTGGCGGGCATCGCTCACGCCACCCTGGAGATGCTCGATACCGCCCATCTCGCGGTCGAGAATCCACGAGCCCTGAGGGCGGTGCTCCAGGCCCGTCTGGACAGGGTCGACACCCGGGCCGCTTCAGGGGTTCCGCCGCTCGACTGAGCCGGTCAGCCTGGGCTCTGGCTCGGATCGGGAATTGTGGAACTTCAAGAGATCCGATGTGTGGCGGTCGCTGAGGCTGGAGGGTGGCCTTCCAAGAGGTGGCCGGGCCTCTAGAAATAGCCTGTCCAATGTGCTGATTTGGTTGAATCTCGTCTCAGCTATAGACGCGGCCGCCGTTGTGCTCCTATAGATCCATCCGATGTATTCCTTAGGGTGACGCGAAGCACGGCCGTCATGTCGGCGTTCCGCTCCTGACGCCCTGTCATCCCCCTCTTGACACATGGAGCCGCACCATGTCCTCTGCCTCCCTCAGCAGACGCTCTCTGATGAAGGCCGCCGCCCTTGCCGGAGGAGTGGCGGCCTTCGGGCTGCCTCAGGCCCTGTGGCCCTCCACCGCCGAGGCATACACCGTCCCCTCGAAGATGGACTGGTGGTACCAGGCCAGGTTCGGGATGTTCATCCACTTCGGGTCGTACTCGTACCTCGGCCAGGGCGAGTGGGCGTTCGACAGCCAGCAGTGGAGCAAGGCGGACTACCAGACCCAGGTCACCAAGAACTTCAACCCGACCCAGTTCAACGCCGCCACCATCGCCGAACTGGCCAAGAACGCCGGCATGAAGTACCTCGTGATCACCGCCAAGCACCACGAGGGCTACGCGATGTGGAACTCCGACGTGGCGGGCTTCACCGACACCACGGGTACCAAGCAGTACAACCTGCGCGACTACAACGGCATTCAGACCGACCTGCTCATGGACCTCAAGACGGAATGCGAGAGCCGTGGCATCAAGTTCTGCCTGTACTACTCGATCCTCGACTGGAACCACCCATCCCAGACCGACCGTCACGAGAGCGGTCTCACCACGATGTCCTCGCAGGCCGCCCGCACCGCCTACATCGCCGACATGAAGGCACAGCTTCAGGAACTGCTGGACCGCTACGACCCGGCACTGCTGTGGTTCGACGGCGACTGGTTCGACGAGCCCTCCAGCCCCACCCTGCAAGACTGGTGGCTGACATCGGACGGCGAAGACCTGTACGACTGGCTGATCGCCCGCAAGCCCGACCTCATCGTCAACGAACGGGTCAAGCGGGACCACGGCCTCGGCGACTACGCGGTCGCGGAGTTCGGGATACCCAGCGCACCCATGAGCCGGCCGTGGGAGCGGTGCGCAACCATGAACGGCTCCTGGGGCTACGACGCGTCGAAGGAGAACTCCTACAGATCAGTCACGGACATCGTTCGAGAGCTCGTGACGGTCGTCTCCCGGGACGGCAACCACCTGCTGAACATCGGCCCCAAGGGCGACGGCTCGGTCACCGCAGGAACCCAAACCGTACTGAACGGCCTGGCCTCATGGATGTCGACGTACAGCGACAGCATTCACGGCACCAGCGGCAGCCCGTTCGCCACCGAACCCGCCTGGGGGAAGGTCACCAAGAAGAACGGCAAGCTCTTCGCCCACGTCTTCACCTGGCCCACGAACGGGCAGCTACGGATCCCGGCGATCGACAACACGATCAACCGCGTCTATCTGCTGAACAACCCCTCGGTCTCGCTCCCGTACACGGTCACCGACCAGATCAACATCACCGTCCCCGCCACCGCGCCGAACGCCATCGATTCCGTGGTGTGCGTCGAGGTGCAGGGCATGCCCGTGAGGGTCTCGGCGACGGTATTCCAGAACGTCAACTACGAAGGTGCCCGGGCCGTCCTGCCGCTGGGCGGCTACACCTCCTCCCAGCTGTCCGCCGCAGGCCTGGGACCTGCCATGACCTCCTCCCTCCTGGTGCCCGACGGCTACCAGGTGACGGGCTACTCCGGCGACAACTTCACCGGCACCGCCTGGACGTTCACCTCCAACACCCCCGACCTCCGGGTGACCGGCAACAACGACGTCATCGCCTCGCTGAAGGTGACGTTCAGGCCCGACAAATACTTCAGCCTGACCAATGTCACGAACCACCTGGTGCTGGACAGCGGCGGCAATGTCGCGAGCGGCTCGCCCCTGAAGCAGTGGGAGTCGATAGACAACGCCAATCTCCAGTGGCAGGCCATCGAACTCGGGAACGGCTACTACAGGCTCGTCAACCGCACCAACGGCATGGTCGCCGACGGCTGGGGCGCCACCCGCAACGGCGACCCGGCCCGGCAGAAAGCCTGGGACGGCAGCAACACCCAGCAATGGCAGATCGTCCACCGAGGCCAAGGCCAGTACTCCATCGCCAACCGCAGCACGGGACTGGTCCTCGACGGCGGCGGAATGGTCGCCTCAGGGTCCGTGACCAAGCAGTGGACGTGGCAGCAGAGCACCAACCTGCTGTGGACGATCAGGCCAGTCGGCTGACTGGATCGGTGGCTGCACAAGCGACTCAAGAACACAGCTGAGCGGTCACATCGGATGCGGCGGCGCTGAGGAGCGCCGCCGCACAGGGAGCTTGTCGGTCAGCACCCTCCACTTGCCTGCGCACGCCATACGTTGGGGTCCGCTCGGCTTCGCGCTGTCCACCGGCGGGCCGCTACGCGTCCTGGATCACGACGAGCAGCCCGCGGATCCACTTCGACAACCTCAATCTGACCGGCGAGTACGCCCCCATGAAGGCGTACAGCCAGTCCAAGCTGGCCCTGCCGTTCACCTTGGGACTCCACCGCAGGCTCATCGAAGCGGGCTCACCTGTGTGCGCCCTGGCCGCACATCCCGGCGCGGCCAAGAGCAACCTCAGCAGGCACAGCATGCAAGACTCCCGCGTCCTCATGCGTGTCGGCAGCCGGTTGGCCCAATGGTTGCTCGCGCAGGAGACCCAGGCCGGCGCGCTGCCCACCCTGTATGCCGCCGTCGAGGACCTGCCCGGCGCCAGCTACACGGAGCGCGTGAGCGCGACCAGCGGGGCCCAGGTGCCGACTGGCGCCTGGTCACCGAACCGAGCTCAGTGGCACGACCCTGTAGTACGTCGGCACTGCGATCACCGCGACCGCGATGTGCATCAGGAGCAGCGCCACCACACCGGTCACCTCGCCCCTGCCGAACAGGAAAAAGTCCGGCACGAAGGACAACACGACGACCGACGGGACGAGTCGGCGGAGCAGCCGTTCGGGATCGGGGGAGAACCTGCGGACGAGGGTCCACCCGACGGAACCTCCCAGCACTCCCAGCGCGGTCAGAAAGACGTACGACGAGGGCTCCAACGGGCCGAAGTCCTCCGGTGCACCGAGCGCGTGCGCCAGTACGGCGATCAACGCGTTCACCAGCGAGGACAGCAGGAAGGCGACGAACACACCTCCCGCCACCATGATCGGACCCCGACGGGAGGGGAGCGTCTCAGAGACACGGGACATGGCAACTCCAAACAGCTGCGAGGGACATTGGTCAGTTCTCGGGGCTACTGGGGGCATTCACTTGTTGAAAGGAACGGCCGACGTCGACGCCGTCACGCCTGCCGGCTGCGCGCCGTGTCGTAGCCACGAGGTAGTGGACGGCAACGGCGAAAACCAGCAGCGCGGTCCAGTCGTTCAGGCGCAGGCCGAGGATGTGGTGGGCCTCGTCCACCCGCAGGTACTCGATCCAGAAGCGACCTGCGCTGTACGCGGCGGCGTACAGCGCGAACGCCCGCCCCCGGTCGAGACGGAAACGGCGATCCGCCCACAGGACCAGGGCGACCACGCCGAGACACCACAACGACTCGTACAGGAACGCCGGGTGATAAGTGGCCAGGTTCGGGGTGTCCTCAGGCCGGTGCGCGGGGTCGATCTCCAGGGCCCAGGGGAGGGGGGTGGCCCGCCCGTAGAGCTCCTGGTTGAACCAGTTGCCCCAGCGGCCGATGGCCTGCCCCAGTGCGATGCCGGGAGCGACGGCGTCGGCGAACGCGGACAGCGGAACGCCGCTACGGCGGCAGCCGATCCAGGCTCCGACGGCACCGCCGGCGATGGCGCCCCAGATACCGATACCGCCGTCCCAGATGAACAGGGCCTTCGCCGGATCACCGCCCTTGCCGAAGTACGGCTCGCTGGAGGTGATCACGTGGTAGAGGCGGGCGCCGACCACGCCGAAGGGAACCGCCCACAGAGCGACGTCCGTCACAACGGTCTTCTCTCCGCCGCGTGCGGCCCATCGACGGCCACCCAGCCACACGGCGGCTGCGATGCCGAGGATCAGCATGAGTGAGTAACCGCGCAGCGGCAGCGGCCCCAGCTGCACCTCACCGACGGACGGGCTGGGAATGAAGGCCAGGGTCACGGGTAGTTCCTCACAAGGGGTGGTGGAAGAGCAGGCCGTCGGCTGCGGGGCCGATCGTCGCCGCCTGCGCCCCTCCCGCACATCGACCGATCGACGCGTCCTTCGTCCACCGATCGGTGGACCCGCCCCGCTGGTCGGCTGATTCTGCCGCTACGCGGCTGCACCTACTCTGTAGGCCATGGCACTGCAACAGGCGTGGGACCGGCAGCGGTGGAAGACCATGGGGCAGCACGCCTTCTTCGTCACCGTGCTCGCCCTGTCCGTGCCGGGTGCGCTGGCCGGGGCGAACATGACGACCGGCGCCGCACTGTCGCGGATCGGCCCGGCAGTGGGGCTCGCCCTTTGGTACGCGTACTGGATCGCGCTGCGTGGTGGCGCCGACCGCCCGCCGCTGCCTTACCTCGTCGGGGCCTTGTCCGGGTGGGCGGTCATGACCGTAGTGGACCCCGCGTTCCTCCCGGTCGCGATGGCGGTGCTGAGCCCGTACTTGCTGCGGTGGGCCTGGTGGTCGGCCGGCGGGGTGCTGGTGCTGGGCGCCGCCTGGTCGTGGCAGAGCCTGACCACGGACGGCTCCGTCGACGTGCGGGCGCTCACGGGGTGCGTACTTGGTACCGCCGTGGCGGTCACGATCACCTGTTACGTCGCGACCCTCGATCACGAGAGTCACAAGCGGCAGCGGCTCCTCGACGAGCTCACCGCCACCCAGGCCGAACGCGCGGCAGCGGAACGCCAGGCGGGCACCCTTGCCGAACGCCAGCGCCTGGCCCGCGAGGTCCACGACACGCTCACCCAGGGGTTCGCCTCCATCGCCATGCTTCTGGACGCCGCACGCGACGACCTGCCACCCGACTCCCCTGCGGCCCGCCGCGTCGAGCAGGCCATGCGCACGGCCCGGGACAACCTCGCAGAGAGCCGCCGCCTCGTGCACGCTCTTCGCCCGGCGCCACTGGACCGCACGCACCTGGCAGAGGCGGTCCGTGAACTCACCGCCCGGCTCGCGGAGGAGACCGGCACCGAGGCCTACACGGTTGTGACCGGCCGCCCGGCCGCCCTGCCTCCCAGTACCCAGGGCGAGTTGCTGCGGGTCGTGCAGGAGGCACTGACCAACGCCCGGCGGCACGCCCGCGCGATGAGTGTCTCGGTCACGCTGTCGTACCTCGGCGACGTCCTGGCGATCGACATCCAGGACGACGGCACCGGGTTCGCACCGGTTGCCCGGCATACGGGCGTTGGCCTGATCACCATGCGGGAGCGCATTGCCGCTTTGCACGGCACGTTCGCGGTCGAAAGCTCCCCCGGCGAGGGTACGACCGTCGCCGTCACGGTGCCACTCCCGGTCGAGCCTTCCGCCTCCGACCCCTCAGCCGTGTCGGGCACCAAGCGGATGGCCCCGGCGTCATGAGGACGTCGGCCGGTCCCACGACCCGAGTCCTCCTCGCCGACGACCACCCCGTGGTCCGTGACGGGCTTGCCGCCATGCTCTCCACCCAGCCCGATCTCACGGTCGTCGGCGAAGCCGCCACCGGCGCCGAGGCACTGCGCCAGACCGCCTCACTCGCACCCGACGTCGTGCTGATGGACCTGCAGATGCCCGGCATGGACGGCACGACCGCGACCGCCGCCATCCGTGCCGCCCACCCCGAGGTGCGGGTACTCGTCCTGACCACCTACGACACGGACGCCGACATCACTGCCGCCGTCGACGCCGGCGCAGTCGGCTACCTGCTCAAGGACACCGGACGACACGAGCTCTGCGAGGCGGTTCGTACCGCGGCTCGGGGAGGCGCGGCACTGTCGCCCACAGTGGCCGCCAAGGTCCTCGCCCATATGCGCGGCGACCGGGGCGCCGGCTTGTCCGGCAGGGAGCTCGAAGTCCTGTCCGCCGTGGCCCGGGGGCAGAGCAACAAACAGATCGCCCGCGCCCTGCGCCTGTCGGAGGCCACTGTCAAGACCCATCTGCTGCACATCTACGCCAAGCTCGACGTCCGCGACCGGACCGCCGCCGTCACCGCCGCACTGGGCAGGGGAATCATCCGCATGGACTGAAGGCCTTGCTGAAGGCACAGGGGCATGGGGCAGTCCGGTGGGAGAGAGGCCGAGGAGGTCGCGGCGTCGCGCCGCCCGGGAACACGAAGCACCCCACAATCGTGGGCTCGGCAGCCGGGCTGGCGAGACCGAGCAGAACGCCGGAGACCAGCGGCCGTATGGTGACGATACTGTCTTCACCGACTGGTGACGCAATTACCCCAGTTGACTTCCTGCGCCTCGGTATCCCACCAACACTCAGGACAAGCACGGCGATGAACCGCTCGTCGTCGCCGGTCTGTTGGACACAGGAGTTGCACCGGTCCAGGAGCGTCCCGTTGAGCCAGGATGGTGGCGTACGGCCAGGGCAGGGCCGGGTTCTTGGCGATGTTGAGCTTGACGATGTTGATCTTGTCGCCGTGCTCGGCGGCGATCGCCTCCAGCGAGGGGGCGAGCTGTCGGCAGGGGCCGCACCAGGCAGCCCAGAAGTCCACCAGGACCGGCTTTTCGCTGGCGAGGACGTCCTGCTCGAAGGAGTCGTCGGTGACGTTCTTGAGAGCCATGATGTGTCTCCGGGCGTCAGACGGCGGCTACGGCCGGTTCGCCCGCGGTGTCGATGTCGCTCAGGGCGGCGAGATAGCGCTCGGCGTCCAGGGCAGCCGCACAGCCAGAGCCGGCCGCGGTGATGGCCTGGCGGTACCGGTCGTCGGATCGACCGCCCTGCTTGTACCACCGGAAACGGAGCCGCTGAGCCATCGCCCGGACAGCGCTTAGGCGAGCCGACCTTCCCGTCAGTCTGCGGCTTCAGGACACGTCGGACGCCCGAGCAACAACGGTTGCCCATTCCGCAGTGCGCCCGCCGGTGTGTTGATGTGTGAGAACGCGGTCCCGAACACGGTGACCGTGACCTCCTCCGCAGCGAGGGGTGGGTGGGCGTAGGTATCCCAGGTCTCAGAGAATTTGGCATGCCGGGAGAGTGCTTGCACGGTCTTCGGGTCGTGCTTGCCGGAGCCGCCGAGCGTGGTGGTGTAGAAGTGCTTGAGGTCGTGGAAGCGGGTGCGTTCCGGAAGCCCGGCTTGCTTCACTGCCCCTCGCCACTTCTGATGGAAATCGGTGTGCAGGACAGGGCGGCCGTAGCGGTTCGTGACAATCAGCCCCTCGTCCGGCGGCTCGACGTAGCCGCGTGCCCGGCGCCGGCGCTCGGCGCTTGGCGAGATGGGCTCCGGCTCGGAGAAGCGTGACGTGTGCTGTGTCAGCCGCTCGATCAGGAAGTGATCCACCGGCAAGGTCGTCCGCGGCTACTTCGGCGGCCCGCACGTTCGCTACATCCTCGAATAGAACCCTTTGAGTTCGGATCAATAAGGGCTTGCCGGGAATCAACACGTTGGTTTGATCTTGGTTTTGTCGGGGTCGAGGAACCTGGCGAGGTCTTCCCGCGTGCGGAAACGGGCAGTTGAGCTGGGAGATGAACACCATGGGCTTCCAGGAGCGGGCGGGCGTCTTTCACTGCGCGGCTGATGGTCATGGCAGTGGTGTTGAAGAGCTGGCCCAGGAGGTCCGTGGTCGCAAGTTTCCGCAGGTGGAGCAGGGTGACCAGGACCCGGTCGGCTGAGGTGAGCTTGGCTTTGGCACCTGCGCCAGGGGCTACCAGGCGCTCGTGGCCTCGACGTGTGCGGAGCACTTGCTCACGTTGAACCTCCATCGCTGGAGTCAACGAGTCGATGAGCTCGCTGAGCTGCCAGCGGGTCATCCCGGTCAGTTCCGGATCCTGGAGCGAACGCCGCGTGAGGCGAGTCGGTCTGTCAGCCAGGGCCTCGTCCGGTCTGCTGCCGGCAGTCGCCGCGTCCGTCGGACGCTGGGGGTGGAGGGTGTAGTTCCAGTCGCCGTGGAAGCGATGGCGCGTGATGGGCAGGGCGGCGATCTCGTCGTCGGTGACGCGGATACCGGTGGGGTACTCACCGCTGTCGAGTTCGGCATTGACGATAAGGCCGGTGCGGCTGGTGGTCGCGGCGATGGTCTGGAACATGACTTCATGGCTGGTCAGGGGTCTGCCGCGCCAGTTCATGGTGATGTGGGAGAACAGCCGGTGCTCGATCTTGTTCCACTTCGAGGTGCCGGGCGGCAGGTGACGCACCGTGATCTCAAGGCCGGTCTCAACAGCGAGGTCGGCGAGCCGGGTCTTCCAGCCGCGGGTGCGGTAGCCGTTGGAGCCCCCGCCGTCGGCGGTGATCAGCAGCCTGCGGGCGCAGGGGTAGTCGTGCCGGCCGCGGGCCTGCCACCAGCGTCGGATCAAGGCGACGGCGAACGCCGCGCTGTCGTGATCGGTGCCGATGCTGACCCAGCGCCGGTGTTCGCCGCCATGTCATAGATTCCGTATGGAATCGCCTTCTCGGCCTGGCACGGGCTGCCCTGCGGGCCGCCATTCGTGCCCGGCGTTCTTGTACTCGCCGATCAGCTCCTTCTTCTTGCTGTCCACGCTGATCACCGGGTCACCGGCGTCCCTGTGGTCTGGTGCCTGCTCATTGAGGTAGCGGAACTGGGCGTCCCTGTCGGGGTGCTGAGCACCCTCGATGGTCTTGGCGTTGGCCTGCAGACTGAAGCCTTCCTCCCGCAGCAGGCCGGCGACCGTGTCGGCGGAGACCCGGTGGCCCTGCCGGGTCAGCTCCGCTGCCAGCTTCCGGGTCGACTTCGTCGTCCACCGCAGCGGCGACATCGGATCACCTCGCTCGTCGGGCTCGACCAGCGCAAGTAGCGCGGGCCGCAGCCCCGGATCAAGGTCCACAGCCTTCTTCCGGCCCCCACCAGGACGACGGACCCGCCCAACAGGGCCTGACCGGACTCCAGTTCAGCCGCTCCGCGCGAGACCGCGCCCTCCCGAACCCCGGCCGCGGCAGCGACGAGCCTGATCCCACCATGCCCCAGCTGCACCGGATGGGCAACGGAGCGAGAGGACCGAGCCTGAGGTTGCGTCGGCGACTTCACTTGTATGCCGAACGCCTCGCGACTTCTTGTGACCAGAACCATGAACCGGCGGTCTCAGTGCGTGAGGTCATCCGTGACGAAGAAGCTGTAGCCGCTGGTGTCATCCAGGAGGGGCCACAGACGAATCTCGATGCGACGTCACGTGTTGCAACACTGAACCGTAGAGTTTGCGAGTTGACGGACCCCGTAGGGCAGATGGCGCCGGACCATCTGTGGGAGCTGATCCAACGCGTGGTCCCGTCGGCATCCGACAAGGCACGCAAGGCGACATCCCGACGCATCGGCAACCGCGAGGCCCTGGCCGCGATTGTGTTCGCTTCGACCTCAGGGTGCGCGTGGCCACTACTCCCATCCGGATTCGGGCTCTCGGGCGGAACCGCTCTCAAGAGGTTCATCGAGTGGTCCGAAGCCCATGTGTGGACGGAACTGCGTCAACTACTCCGTGACGCGACTGGAAGTCAGGGTGACCTGGACTGGTCGCGACACGCCATCGACGCCGTGAGCACGCGAGCAAGCAAGAGAGAGCGCAGACGGCAGTGAATCGTCTCATTTCTGTCAAAATAATCCGGAAATCGGCTCGGCCGGCACCGCTGGGTGGTCGAGAGAACGGTGTCCTGGCTGGCTGCCGGTGCCTCCACCGCCGCTACGAGCGCAAGGTCGAACACTTTCTCGCCTTCGTTGGTATCGCCTCCGCCCTCATCGGCTACCGACGATTGGTCGCCCTGTTCAGGGCGTGAGCCGGTTCTGCTGCACGTCAAACAGACCACCCCATCGAGTTCGCCAGGTATGTCGCGTAGGTCGACGCTTCCTCGGCATGCTCCAGCTCATCCCGAAGTAGATGACCGGGCCACTTGCATTGCCGATCAGAGGACCGCTCGACCAGGGCGAGGTCTCTTCCTCGTCCTCGGTGATGTCGCACCACCGCTCAGGAAGCGCGGCAACGTAGGAGCGATGCGTTCGGACGGAGACTCCTCAACCTCACCGTCGTCCGTGACGCCCAAGGCCCCGGCGCCGCGCTGGAACGCCGGTTGCTCGACCATGTCCGACGGCTGATGTCCACGAAGCTGCGCATACTGGCGCGAGCGGTACGGCTTGCCGTCCAGCACAGCTTCTCGCCTCGCAGGAACACGGCGATGTGGCTGCCGCGTTCACATCAAGGCTGTTGCCGCCGAAGATCTCTGGCCCCGCTATGGCGACACACGCCTCATGACCTGCGCTGTACCAAAGTGCCAACTATTTCGCTGATTGTGCGGCTCCGGCCGCTGAAGATACTTGGCATCAGTGCAGGTCGTGAACGTGGCCTGGTGCCAACTAGCTAGCCCGGTCACAAGCTGTGACCACCGATGCTAGTTGTCACATACCGAGGATGGTTGGCACCGAGAACCAACGGGATCCCCATTGCTGCCAAATTGTGAAATGACAGTGGGCACTTTGCCACGAGGACTGGAAATCGCCGTGGACACGGACCCCGCCGCGAGGGGTACCGCTTCAAGAGCGAGTGGTTGCCGCCTTCCGGGCCGCGAGTTCTCCGCTGGCGTCGCGTCCGAGGTTGCCTGTGGATGTACACCAGCGGCAGCGGGCGTTCTGGCGGGGATCGTGGAGATGCCGTTCGCGGGTTCGCGGGTGGTGGATGACGGATCCGAGATCGTCGTCGCTCTCGTGCAAGCTTGCGGATGCGAGAAGGAAGTGGGTCACGGCCTCGCCGACGGCGAGGAGAGGGCGAACAGCCAGGACAGGGCTGCTGGGAGCCGGTGGCGCGCCGCACCTCGTCCGGCAGGGCGAGGAAGCTGCGGTTGCGCAGCAGTGCGCGCGTGCCGCCCCGCTGTCGGGTGCGCACTACAACCGGCCGCGGGCAGTGCGGCGTTCGCCGGGCAGGACGGCAAGCTGGGCGAGCGCGGCGGTGTGCGCCACGTCGGCCAGTGGCTGTGCGGTGGTGATCTTGGCTCCGTGTACTGTCGGTGTAGAGCGACCAGGCCTGATTGGCACTGCCGCTGCAGCCCTAGACCTGGACGGTGGTCCCCGTCGGCGGTGCCGGCACCGTTGAGATCCATTCATTTGCCGGCGATGCCGGACCACACGAGTGCGGATGCGGGGGCCGGGTTCTTCAGCCAACCGGCGCTGCCTGCGGCTTGGACGCCGCGGTGGAAGGCGTCTGCCATTTTCTGATAGCCCGAGTCGTTGGGATGCAGAGGATCAGCCAGGCCGGCCGTGGTCAAGCCGCTCATGTCAACGTATGCGACGCGCTTGCCTGCGCCCTGGGCGTCGCTGACGATTTGGCGGACGGCCTGGTTGTACATGCCCCGCCACTGCTCCTCCGTGCTGCTGGTGGAAACGACGAGGGAAGCGACGAGGACGGTTGCGTCGGGGACATCGGCGGTGATCTGGTTGACCAGCAACCTCAGCCGGGTGATAGCGGTGTCGACCTCCCAGGCCCCTCGGAGGTCGTTGGTACCGATGTGCAGTGTCACGACGTCGGGCCGGTAGCGCGTCAGCGAGGCGTCGGCGAGTGCGGCAATCTGGTCAATGCGATATCCGGAGTGGCCTTCGTTGCCGGGGTCGGACATCGAACCGTTGCGCACCGAGCCCACGAAGTCCAGCGGATGGCCGTCCGCAGCAAGCTTGTTCCACAACAGCCCCCGGTAGCCGTTGCCTGTACTGCTCCCCACCCCCCACGTTATCGAGTCGCCCAAAGGCATGACCCGCAAAGGCGTGTCGGAGGCGACGAGGACAGGGGCCACACCTGCCGCTGTCAGCCCGAGGGTGGCGGCGACAAGCGTGATCAAGGGGAGAACCCAACACTTTCTCATGGAGTTTCCTCCCTTTCGCGAGTGATTGCTGAATCAGCGGGGCTGCGACGAGGCCTCTCTCGGCTTCCAGTTCTGCGCACACGAGGGCGCCGTGAGGCCGTTGCCCCTCAAGGATCCGCCCTCCCAGCAGGCGGGCGGGATGGCTCCGGCGTGCAGTGGTGTTCACGCCCCAACCGGTTGACCGGCCCGACCGCCTGCTCGGACCACAGACTGTTCGTGAGGCCCGCAACGCGACCGCCCCACCCGGGCGAGGGGCTCCGGGCACGCTTCTCCGGCTGCGCTTCATCGAATGCGTCGGGCGATCCCGGTCGCCTTGCCCATCAGCCATTCGAGTGGCCCGCGCTGGAAGAAGCGGGACCAGAGGGTGGCGAGGAGGGTGATGGACGCGATGAAGCCGAGCAGGACGTACAGCGGCGGGATGGCCGATTGCTCGGTGTCCAGGAGCCAGATGGCCACGATGTGGTAGACGTACGCGGTCAGTGACATCGAGCCGACCGCGATGACGGGCTTTGCCAGGCGGCGCAGCCGGGGGAAGGCGTCCATGGCGGCCAGGCATGCGGTGATCACCAGGATCGCCACACCCGTGGCGGCCATGATGGACAGGGTCGCCTCGCTGTGCGGGGCTGAGGCCAGCATCCCGGCCGGGGTGTCGCCGAAGATGCCGATGCTGTCGGGCGATACGGACGACACGGACGACATACCCGCCCCCTCTTCGGCTTTCCGGACGGCTTCGGCGGCACCGGGTACGAGACGCACCGCCAGCCAGGAGCCGCCGTAGCCGGTGACGGCGAGGGCCACGCCGATGAGGGCGAGGCGTATCCGGACGGCCGTGGCAGTCAGGTCCCAGCGGGCGAGGGCCATACCGGCGATCACAAACGGGACCCAGGTCAGGGCCGGATAACCGCCGGTGAAGAACAGTGAGACGGGGCCGTCGGCCTGGCCGTAGGAGAGGAACACGCGGCCGCCGACCACCGGCTTCAGCGCGTACAGCAGCTGCGGACCCACCAGGGCCCATCCCGCGGCGATCAACGCCAGTGGCTTGGCGCCCAGCCGGTACAGCGGCAGCACGAGCAGGAAGAACAGCCCGTAGAAGGCGAGGATCGGCACGACCGGGGTGCCGGTCATGGTCAAGGCGGTGCCGAGGGCCAGCAGGATCACGGCCCGGATGATCACCTTGGCGACGGCCTGGCGGCCGGCCAGGCCGGTCTTCGGTGTGCGGCGGCCGGTGATGAGGGTGACCGCGAAGCCGGCCAGGACGGCGAACAGGGCGGAGGAGCGGCCTTGCGCCAGCTCCATCAGGAAGCCGATGACCCCGCCCTGATCCGGGGCGGGGCCTACGTGGACCGCGTACATGCCGAACACGGCCAGGCCGCGGGCCAGGTCCAGCCCGATCAGCCGGCCCACGCCGGGCCCGCCGGTCGAGGGCCCGCCACGCTCGCTTTCAGGCGACGCGGTATCGGCCGGGAGAAGCGCGGAGTCTGGGTCATGACCCCCAGGCTGGAGAACGGGCCGATCATGGACTATCCGGCAGAAGGCTGCCGTGGCCCTGCCGACTGGTGGGTGCTACCCCGCCATGTGGCTGGAGCTGCCGTCCGCCGGGCCGCATGAGCTTCACGTGGCTCTAGGGTCGAGTCGGCATGGGCCGGACGGCATGAACGAAGGTGAGGCGGAGCGCGTGATCCGGGTAGTTGTGGTCGACGACGAGGCACTGGTCCGCTCGGGCTTCGAACTCATTCTGGGCGCGTCCGAGGACATCGAGGTCGTCGCGACCGCGAGCGGCGGCCACGCGGTGGAGACCGTCCGGCGGGAGCGGCCGGACGTGGTGCTGCTGGACATCCGGATGCCGGACGTCGACGGGCTCACCGTCCTGCGCGAGCTGCGCACGATGCCGGATCCGCCGGTGGTGGCGATGCTGACCACGTTCGACGCCGACGAGTACATCCTGACCGCGCTGCACTCCGGCGCGGCCGGCTTCCTGCTCAAGGACACCGAGCCGGAGCAGCTTGCCCACCTGGTGCGGACCCTGGTCGCGGGCGGTGTGGTGCTGTCCCCCAAGGCGTCGCGGACGCTGCTGCACAGTCACTCCGGTACCGAGGCGGCTGTCGACGAGGAGGCCGCGCGGGTCCGGCTGCTCACCGCGCGGGAGCGTGACGTCCTCGTCCTGGTGGCGGAAGGGTTGTCGAACGCGGACATCGGGGCGCGCGTCCACCTGGGGGCGGGCACGGTCAAGGACCACGTCAGCGCGATCCTGACGAAGCTGCGGGTGGCGAGCCGGGTGCAGGCCGCGCTGCTGGCGCAGCGGGCCGGACTGCTCGACGAGCACCCACGGCCGGAGGTCGGCCGATGAGTCGTGCACGTGCCGTGTGGCACCGGGTTCCCACACCGGTCATCGACATCGTCCTGGTGGCGGTGGCGGCCGTGGACGTACTGGTGGTGAACATGTGGGAGCACACGCGTCCCGAGGTCGCGCTGGCCGCGGTCGGCTGCGCCGCGTTGGCCTTCCGGCGCAGGTTCCCGCTCGGCGTGTTCCTGCTCACCCTGCCCATCGCCCTGATGCAGGAGGTCGCCGTCGCCGTGCTCGCGGCGCTGTTCACCCTGGCCGAACGCTCCCGCAACCGCCGTCTCCTCGCGGTGTGCGTCGTCCTGGCCGCCGTCGCGAGCAGTACTCCCTGGCCCCTGGCCGAGGCGGACCGGACCATGACGCTGGTCTTCTTCGTGTACGGCCTGGCAACCAGCGCCGCCCCGGTCCTGTTCGGCCAGCTTCTCCAGGCGCAGCGGGACCTGGCGCGGCGGCTGGCCGAGGTCCAGGAGGCCAGGGAGCACGAGCGGGCCCTGCACGCCCAGGCCGTGCTCGCCCGTGAACGCGCCCAGCTGGCCCGCGAGATGCACGACGTGGTCTCCCACCAGGTGAGCCTGATCGCCGTATGGGCCGGGGCGTTGCAGGTCGCCGCCCGGGACGTGGACGCCAAGGAGGCCGCTCGCACGATCCGTTCGCTGAGCGTCACGACCCTCGACGAGCTGCGCACCATGGTCACGTTGCTGCGGGCCTCCGGCGGCAACGCCACCGAGCTGACCCCGCAGCCCACCCTGTCCGATCTGCGCAAACTCGTGGAATCCAGCGGCACTCACGCGGAGTTGTCGGGCGAGCTGCCGCCCGCCGTGGGCTCGCCCGCCCAACGGGCCCTATACCGCACGGTCCAGGAAGCGCTGACCAACGTCCGCAAACACGCACCTGGCGCCACGGCCAGCGTCGCATTGTGGCAGGACGGCGACGCCATCGGAGTGACCGTCACCAACACCCCGTCGACGCGTCCTTCCCTGTCCCTCCCCGGTTCCCAGCAAGGCCTCGTCGGTCTGCGGGAACGCGCCGACATCCTGCACGGCACCCTGGACGCGGGCCCGACCACGGAAGGCGGCTACCGGGTGCGGCTGCGTATCCCGCTCAGCGCGGACTGAGCTGTTACTCAGAGGTCGTTTGATCTCGATATTTTATCCCGGAATGAGTGGTTCATCCCCGGTGTCGGGTCGCGCCAGGAGAGGGTGGCATCGCCGGCCAGGCACACCGGTCCAGCCCGCATCCTCGTTTTCCGGTCCCGCGAACAATCAACTCCGTCTGTTTCATTGACATCTCACTCAGCAGACCTGACTTTGGGAGCGCTCCCATAACAGCCTTGCAACTGGAAGGAGTCCCCCCACATGCGCAAAAACAGTCCCTTAACCGGGCGTTCGCGGGCGTCCCTCCGCCGGCCTCTCCAGGCGCTCGTCATGCTGTTCGCCGTGACCGTCGGCGCCCTCGCCTGGTCGACCCCCGTCCAGGCTCACGGCACCGTCGTCGGCCCCGCCACTCGCGCGTACCAGTGCTGGAAGACGTGGGGCAACAACCACACGAACCCGGCCATGCAGACCCAGGACCCCATGTGTTGGCAGGCCTTCCAGGCCAACGCCGACACCATGTGGAACTGGATGAGCGCGCTCCGCGACGGCCTCGGAGGTCAGTTCCAGGCACGGACCCCCGACGGGACACTCTGCAGCAACAACCTCTCGAGGAACGCCAGCCTGGACAAGCCCGGACCGTGGAAGACCACCACCATCGGCAACAACTTCTCGGTCCAGCTGTACGACCAGGCGTCCCACGGTGCCGACTACTTCAAGGTCTACGTGAGCAAGCAGGGCTTCAACCCCAAGACCCAGACCCTGGGCTGGAGCAACCTCGACTTCATCACGCAGACCGGCCGCTTCGCCCCGGCACAGAACATCACGTTCCCCGTCCAGACCTCCGGCTACACCGGACACCACATCCTGTTCGTGATCTGGCAGGCCTCGCACCTCGACCAGGCCTACATGTGGTGCAGCGACGTGAACTTCGGCTGAGCCGCGAAGCACCGCACACGGCACCGGCCTCTGCCGGGCGCCGGTAACCCGCCGCCCGGCCGACCGAGCCCCGTAGGGGCAGGGGCCCTTTGGTCACCCTGCCCCGACGGGGCTTCCTGCGTTCCTCACTTACTCTGTCGGGGATCTCGTAGGGCTCGCACGGTCACCCGCCGACCGCCACTCGCGCCCAGCCGATGCACGACCACCAGCGCATCTCCCACATCACCCACGATCCCCCGCGCACGGTCGGAACGCAGCCCGCCGACAGCCTCGGCAGAAACAACTACTGTCCGATCCCTCATGCTCTTCCGTCGGCTCACGAGGCCATGAGCCCGTCGCCGCTTACTCCAAGACGGCGTCTGCCCCCGGCGAGCGGCTGAACAAGCGGACTGAAGCCGCCCGTACTACATCGGCCGGCTGAAGCGGGTGCGCGGCAAGGTGCTGTAACGGCCCGGTGTTCCGTGCTCTCAGGTGGTGGCTCGGGGCTGTGCCGGGCTGAGGTAGGACACCGTGGTCTGTCCGGCGTGCGGGGCGAGCAGGCCTTGGAGCTCCTCCGCCGCGACCTTGAGAAGATCGCCGTCCCGCGCGGCCTGGAGGGTTTCGAGGACGAAGACCACGTGGGCGGAGTCCTCGGTGACGCGGGTGCGGTGGGCGTCGCGGTGGTTCCAGTGGCGGGTCAGGACGCCGGTGGTGTCCGCGTAGATGATCTCGCCGGGCTTGGGGTTCTCGGCGGTGTCGGGTTCGCCGAGCGGGGTGAAGGACTCGGTGCCGTCGGCGTGGCGGATGTCGACGTCGCCGGTGACGTGGGCGAGGTCGAAGGCGCCGGCGGGCAGGCCGTGACGGACGGATACGGCGTTGTAGGAGTCGACGGCCGGGTTGATGCGCGGCAGGCTGCCCCTCTTGGCGAGGCGGCGGCCGAGCGCGTCGACGCTGGGGCGGATACGGCGTGGGTTGGTGCCGAAGGAGCGGTAGGCGGTGTGCCAGGCCTCGATGCGCGGGTCGGTCTCGCCGGCGGGGTGCCAGGTGCCGTCGGTGAGTTGTCGCTCCAGTTCCTCCAGGGCGGTGGTGGTGTGGGGCCAGGGTTCGCGGCCGCGCAGGCCGGTGGCGGTGACCAGCGCGATGAGGGTGTCGGGGAAGGCGTCCGCGACGGCGGGTGCGATGCGGAAGGAGGACATGGGAGGGTTCCGTTTCCTGCGGGCGGGGCGGGTCAGGGCTTCCAGGGGCCGATGTGGTCGAGGCGGCGGAGCTGCTGGCATGCGGTGGGCAGGTCAAGACCTTGGCCGCGCGCGATGAGGCGGTCGGCGACGGCGGTGCGGTGCTCGACGGGCTTGTGGTCGTCGTACTTGAACTTGGCCCGTACGTCGGCGACCTGCAGGCGCAGCCCGCGGATGCCGGACAGCATCCGGCCGTACGGCGGCTGGTCGACGGCGACGGGGGCGTGGTCGCCGTCGGGCTGGAAGTGGGCCAGTTGACGGCGCAGCAGCTCGGCCTTGCCTTCGGGGTCGTCGACGATCTCGGCGCGGCAGATGAACTGGACGGCCGCGTAGTAGCTGGTGGGCACGCCGTCGGTCGGCGGGGTACCGGACGTCGCGCGCCAGGACCCGGGGATGAAGGCGTAGTCACCGATCACGGTGAAGACGACGTTCGGGTCGTGCTCGATCGCCTTCCAGACCGGGTTGGGCTTGGCGAGGTGGACCAGGAGGTGGCTGTCGTCGCAGGTGAAGTGGGTGGGGACGGCCATCGGCGGCCGGCCTGGCAGGCCGTTGACGCTGAGCTGCCCGAAGTCGTGGCCGTCGGCGATCCAGCTCTGCCACTCGGCTTCGTCCAGACCGGCGTCCCACGGGTGAACCAGCATGATGTGCTCCTTGGTCGGGTGGTGCGGTGGGTCGTGGGCCCTGCACAGGTCAGGGCGAGAAGGCTGACGGCGACGGCGGCGGTGCCCAGGCCGACGAGCTGGCCCCGGGGACCGGCAACACCGCCACCAGCGCGAGCGGCAGACCCACCAACCCGGTGGCGGCCAGGTGCTCGCCCTGGATCAGGCCCACACCGACGGGCAGCGCGGCGGACACCAGCGCGGTCACGGGTGACAGCACGTTCATCGGACATCTCCTGAGCTGCCCAGGGCCAGCAGCGGAGCGATCACAACGCAATCCCTTACCATTCACTGTAACGACCGGACCATACAACAGAACGACCGGCCGGAGTTAAACCAAATGACCGGACGGTTCATTTGAATGTCCCGCCGTGAGGATGGTGATCAGGTGGCCGAGGCAGCCACAACCCTGCGGACGGTCGCGCACAACGTCCGGGCGGCCCGCATCCGCGCGGGCCTTTCCCTGGAGGAACTCGGGCGGCGTGCGCAGGTCAGTAAGGGCGCACTGGTGGGGCTGGAGAAAGCCCAGGGCAACCCCAACCTGGCCACCCTGGTCCGGCTGGCCGACACTCTCGGTATTTCGGTGTCCGCCCTGATGCAGGGACCGTCCGAGGGGCACGTCCGTGTCGTGGCAGTCGACGCCGTGGCGCCCCTGTGGACAGGCGAGCGGGGCGGCGAGGCCCGGCTGATGCTGACGACCTCAGGTCAGGCCCCGGTCGAGGTCTGGCGCTGGCGACTGGAACCGGGTGAGGAATACCCCAGCCACCCCCATCAGGCCGGAGTCGTGGAAACGGTGAGTGTCACCTCCGGCCGGATGACCCTGGTCGTCGACGGCATCGAGCACACCGTCGAAGCCGGTCAGACCGCCACGTTCGACGGCGATACCTCCCACGCCTACCGCGGGGCGGGCACGGAGACCTGCCACCTGATCATGACGGTCCACCTGCCGCCCGGCCCCGCTGGCACAACCTGACCCGCGCCAACCGCAGGTCGGCTCCTTGCCGGCGTTGCCGAGGCGGGGCACGGAGGGCTCCGTGAGCGTGATGAATGATCAGCGGTTGGGGTGAGGGCACAGGGTGAAGGGGGTTCTGGTGAGGTGGGGCGGGGTTCTCCGCCGCGTCCGGATGCGTGGCGGAACCCCGTGGCAGCGTCCGCCGTGTCAGGGGAGTCGGCGCTGGTCTGGATTGCCTGGTGGGGGCGGGCTCCGGCGAGTCCGCCCGATCGGGCGCGTCTAGCTGGGCCCCACACGACCTGGACGAACGTGTCGCCCTTGCCGCCGTGCAGCAGCGTCAGCCTGACCACGGCGGCCGACGGGGCTGTTCAAGGGTGCGCTGTCAACGCTCGCCGCACGGGGCGGAAGCCGGATCACGGGGCAGCCGGAGCGCGGATGGGCCAGGTCACGCCATGGTGGAGCCACCCGGTCGTGGACGGCGGGACCTCGTACGCAGCGATCTCGTTGGTTGAGAATTCACCTACCGAGGTAGATCAAGTTAGGGTGTCCTAAGTATATTGGCCGAGCTCCTATTGCCCCCTTTGGGGCGCAGGGGCTCAAACCACCCTCACTTGCACGACAGGACCTCCCATGCGTACGACCCCCCGTGGTGTCTTCGTGGCTCTCGCTCTCACTCCGTTGCTCGCAGGCTGTTTCGTCTCCGGCGAGCAAGGCACGGGCACGGGGCCTGAAGGAGGATCGGGAGGGCGGCTCAGGGTCGCGCTCGCCCGGCCGCCGGTGCAGGCACTGTCCCCGTACAGCGACGACGCGACCCTGCTGGGCAAGCTCTCCGTGGTCGAAGGACTCACCGCCCTGGACAAGAACGGCGCCGCAGCCCCCGCGCTGGCGAAGTCCTGGAAACAGAACAACCCCACCACCTGGACCTTCGAGCTGCGCAAGGCGACCTTCCAGGACGGCACCGAGGTCACCGCCGAATCCGTCGTCAACGCCCTCGACCACGCGGACGCCGCAACGCCCAAGCCCCGCGTCCTCAGCGACGTCACCCTCACCGCGAAGGCCGACGACGCCGACACCGTCACCATCAGAACCAAGGCCGCCGACCCGGTGCTCCCGCTGCGCCTGGCCAGCCCGGTGCTGGCCATCCTCGCCCCCAAGGCGTACGCGAAGGACGGCACCGCAAGCCCGACCGGCACCGGAACCGGCCCGTTCGAGGTCATGAAGCTCACCGGCAAGTCCAAGGCCACGCTCGACCGTTACGACGGCTACTGGGGCGGCAAGGCCAAGGCGCCCGGCATCGACGTCACCTGGATAGCCGACGGCACCGCCCGCGCCAACGCCCTGCGCGGCGGCGACGTCGACATCGCCGAATGGATCCCCACCTCCCAGGCTCAGCTGCTGGACGCGAAAACCCGTCACGAAGTGTCCTCAGTACGGACCGACAGCCTCATCCTCAACACCGGCGACGGCATCTTCACCGACCCCGCGCTGCGCGCGGCGGCCCGCGAGGCCGTGGACGGCTCCGCCCTCGTCGACTCGATCTTCGGCGGCTATGCCGACCAGGCCACGGGCCTGTTCGGACCCGCCGTGTCCTGGGCGGCCGACAAGCGCGTCGACGTCACCGGCCGCGCCAAGGCCGCGACACCCGCACAGGTCAGGTCCAGGACGAAGGGCAAGATCCTGCGTCTGGCCGCCTTCACCAACCGCGCGGAGCTGCCCGAGGCCGCCACCGTGCTGCAACAGCAGCTGGAGCAGGCCGGGTTCACCGTGAAGCAGGACGTCCGCGAGTACACACAGATGGAGGCCGACCTCCTCGCCGGCAAGTACGACGCCCTCGTCATGTCCCGTGTGGTGCTCCTCGACACCGGCGACGCGGTCGCCTACCTGGCGAGCGACTACACGAGCAACGGCGTGTACAACATCGCCCGTCTCAAGGACCCCAAGGTGGACCAGGCCATCAAGTCCGCCGCCGAGGAAGGCGACGTGACGAAGCGGCAGCAGAAGATCATGGCCGCCGAGGCGCAGATCCTGCGCACCGACGCCGTCGTCCCGCTCGTCCACGAGCAGGTTATTCAGGGCATCACCACCGACGTCGAGGGCGTGCTCCTCGACCCGCGCGAGCGCTCCCTGATCGACCTCGACACCCACCTGAAGTAGATGAGCTTCACGTCGGCCGGTACCGAGGCCCCGCCCGTCCCGGTGGCGCGCGGGCCTCGGCCGCCTCGCCGCCGGGACCGCGCTGCTGACGGCCGTGGCCCTGCTGCCCTGGCTGTCCGCAACGACCCCGCGCCGATGGTGACGAGCGCCTTCGCCGTCTCCTTCACGCTGATGCTCGGGGCGCTCGTCGTCACCATCGCCGTCGCCGCACTGGCCAGCGCCCGCACCCTGTACCGCGGCCCCCGGCGATGACTGCACCAGGCGACAGGAACCATCGGAGTCGCTCTGCCCGCCGCCTTCAACGAACCGTGGGCCCGCACCTGGCACGCCCACGGCTTCGCACCCCACCACGTCGCCCGGCACGCGCTACGGCGAGCGCTGGCCGGTGTCCTCCCCCAACTCCTGCCGACGGTCATCGCCCTGGTCGGCGGTGCCGTCGCCGTGGAGAAGATCTTCAACGTTCCCGGACTCGACCGCCTCGCCCTGGACGCGCGGTCGGATCTGAGTCAGTCGACCACCAGGACCAGCTTGCCCGTCGTCCGGCCGGTTTCGCCGAGCGTGTGCGCCTTGGCGGCTTCGGCCAGCGGGAAGGTGCCGGCGATCGTGGCGCGCAGCCGGTCCGCCTCGACGAGCGCCGCGATCTCCTTCATCCCGGTGTGGTCGGCGTCGACGAGCATCTCGGTCGCACGCACCCCGAGCTTCTCGGCCTCCCGGGGCAGTTCCTTCGAACCTGCGGGTACGAGTGTGACCAGGCAGCCGCCGGTGCGCAGGATCCGCAGCGAGCGGTGGACGTAGTCGCCACCGATCGTGTCCAGCACGACGTCGACGTCCCGCACGGCCGTGGCGAAGTCGGTCTCCCGGTAGTCGATCAGCTCGTCCGCGCCCAGCCCTCGCAGGAACGCGTGCTTGCCCGCGCTGGCCGTGCCGATCACGTAAGCTCCCCGCGCCTTCGCGATCTGCACGGCCACATGTCCGACGCCGCCGGCCGCCGCGTGGATCAGGACCCGCTGCCCGGGCTGGACGTTCGCCGTCTCGACGAGGGCCTGCCAGGCGGTCAGTGAGACCAGCGGGAGGGCGCCCGCCTGCGTGTGGTCGACGTTTGAGGGCTTGAGGGCGAAGGTGCGGGCCGGGGCGGTGACGTACTGGGCGTGCGAGCCGTGACCGAACGGATAGGACAGCATGCCGAAGACCTCGTCGCCCGGCTTGAAGAGGGCGACGCCGGTCCCCGCCGCCTCGACCACGCCGGAGACGTCCCAGCCGAGGACGAAGGGCGGCTCGCCGAGGAACCGGCCGGTGGCGCGGTGCTTCCAGTCGGTCGGGTTGACCCCGGCGGCGCGCACCCGGACCAGTACTTCGTTCGGCCGTGGCGTGGGGCGCTCGACCTCCACGTCCTTGAGGACCCCGGGACCGCCGAGGACGTCCTGGCTGATGGCGCGCATCGTGTGCTGAGTGCTCATGGTGTCCCAGCCTGCCCGAGCGCGTCCGCCCGGAAAATGGCCTGCTCGCCAGCCTTCGATAGGATCGTGCCATGCAGCATGCGCACCGGGTCGTGGTCCTGGCGCTCGACGGGGTCTACCCCTTCGAACTCGGCATCCCCAGCCGGATCTTCGGCGCCGCCGACGGCCGGTACGAGGTGCTGACCTGCACCGTCGACGGACATCCGGTGCGCAGCAACGCGGACTTCACCATCACCGCCGAGCACGGCCCCGAGGTTCTGGCCACGGCCGACACCGTGGTCGTCGCGCCCGTCTCGCCGTCGTGTGTCACCGCGGAGCTTCCGGACGAGGTCACTGCCGCGCTCAGGTGGATCCGGCCGGGCACGCGCATCGTCTCCATCTGCACCGGCGCCTTCGTGCTCGCCGCGGCCGGGCTCCTGGACGGCCGCAAGGCGACGACGCACTGGCGGCAGGCGGACCGGTTCCGGCGTATGTTCCCGCACGTCGCCCTCGACCCGGATGTGCTCTTCGTCGACGACGACCCCATCCTGACCTCGGCCGGGGCCGCCTCCGGCGTCGACGTCTGCCTGCACATCGTGCGCAAGGACCACGGCAGCCGACTCGCCAACACGGTCGCCCGCCGCTGCGTGGTGCCGCCGTTCCGGGACGGCGGCCAGGCGCAGTACATCGAGCAGCCGGTCCCGGAAAGCGGGGCCGCGAGCACGGCCACCACCCGCGCCTGGGCCCTCGAACGCCTCGACGAACCGCTGACGCTCGCCGACCTCGCCACCCACGCCCGGATGAGCCGGCGCACCTTCGCCCGCCGCTTCAACGACGAGGTGGGCCTCAGCCCCGGCCGCTGGCTCATCCAGCAGCGCGTGGCCCGAGCCCGGGACCTGCTGGAGTCCAGCGACCTGTCGGTGGACCAGATCGCCGGCCGGGTCGGCTTCGCCACGGGCGCCTCCCTGCGCCAGCACCTGCACGCGGCGATCGGCATCTCACCCCAGGCTTACCGGCGTACGTTTCAGGCGGCCCGCTAGTGCCCACCGGGATCCACCCGTAGCCGCTACTTCGGTGAACCGGCTCGGTGCGGGACTGGGCGAGTTCGCTCGAAGGGTGCGGGGCCGGCTCCTCACACCGGTTGCCAGATCTGGGCGAGCGTCGCGGCGGTGAGAACGTGCTCGGGGTGTCCCCGCCCCGCCAGTCGACCGTCGCGGAGCAGGAGGCAGGCGTCGGCCGAGCGTGCGGCTTCCAGGTCGTGGGTGGCTTGCACGACGGTGACTCCGTCGGCGACCAGCTCCGTCAGCAGCGCGGCGATCCGGTCCCTCGCTTCGGGGTCCAGGCCCGTGGTCGGTTCGTCCAGGAGGAGGAGGTCCGATTCCTGGGCGAGCCCCTGGGCGATCAGGGCGCGCTGCCGCTGTCCGCCGGAGAGCTCCCCGAGTTGGCGGGTGGCGAGGTCGGTGATGCCGAGCCTCTCCATGGCCTGGTCCACGGTGGCTCGGTCCCGCCGGGTCAGTCGGCGCCACGGCCCGCGGTCGCCCCAGCGTCCCATCTCCACCGTCTGCCTGACCGTGAGCGGCAGTGCGTCAGCGACGGCCCCGCGCTGCGGGACGAACGCCGGCGGCCGGTCGCCGGCGTGGTGGAGCCGGCCTGATGTGGGTTTGATCACTCCGGCCAGGACTCCGAGCAGGGTGGACTTCCCGCTTCCGTTGGGGCCGACGAGTGCGGTGATCGCCAACGCCGGTATTTCCGCGTCGAGTTGACGCAGAACGGGGCGGCCGGGATATCCGGCGGAGAGGTCTGTGAAGCGGACTCGGGGTGTCCGGATCTCGGTGACGACGGGAGGGGGCCCCTGTGTACTGAACATGGTTTTCATTATAGTTCGTTTACATGGAGTGGTTGACGGGTCCCTTCGAGGTGACCTTCGTGCAGCGTGCCCTGTGGGGCGGGATGTTGGTGTCGGCGATCTGCGCCCTGGCCGGCACCTGGGTGGTGCTCAGGGGGATGGCCTTCCTCGGTGACGCCATGTCGCACGGGCTGCTGCCCGGCGTCGCGCTCGCCGCGCTGTTCGGCGGCAACCTGCTGGTGGGGGCGCTGCTGAGCGCGGCCGTCATGACCGTCGGCGTCACGGCTCTCGGCCGCACCCCGCGGCTGTCCCAGGACACCGGGATCGGGCTGTTGTTCGTGGGGATGCTGTCGCTGGGTGTCATCATCGTGTCGCGCTCACAGTCCTTCGCGGTCGACCTCACCGGGTTCCTCTTCGGCGACGTCCTCGCCGTCCGCGAGCAGGACCTGGTGCTGCTGGGTGTGGCGCTGCTGCTGGCACTGGCCGTCTCGGTCCTCGGCCACCGGGCCTTCCTCGCCCTGGCCTTCGACTCACGCAAGGCCCAGACGCTCGGCCTGCGGCCCCGCCTGACCCACGCCGTGCTGCTCGGACTCCTGGCACTGGCCATCGTCGCCTCCTTCCACATCGTGGGAACGCTGCTGGTGCTCGGCCTGCTCATCGCCCCGCCGGCCGCGGCGCTGCCCTGGGCGCGCAGTGTGCGGGGCGTCATGGCCCTCGCCGCGCTCCTCGGCATCACCGCCACCTTCGGCGGCCTGCTGCTGTCCTGGCACCTGAGCACCGCGGCCGGCGCGACCGTCTCGGCCCTCGCGGTAAGCCTGTTCTTCCTCTCCCACCTGGCATCCGGCCTCCGCCACCGCAGCCGTGCGCGCCTCCTCGGCGCTCACGCCACGACCCCGACCGAAAGAACCTGAGGCGATCCCTTTGTTCGTCCGAAGCAACGTCATACCTTGGGCGCCCGCCACGCTCGTGGCGATCTCCCTGCTCACCACGAGTTGCGCGAGCCACGACGACAGCGCGTCCGCCCCGCGGGCCACCGCCTCGCCCTCCGCTCCGCACGGTTACGTCGAAGGGGCCCAGGAGAAGGCCGAGCAGCAGTCGCGGCTGCTGCTCAACGACCCGGCCACCGGCGACACCCGGGTACTCGATCTGATCACCGGCAAGACGCACGAGGTGTCCCGGACGACGGGCACCACCGAACTCACCACCGACGGCCGCTTCGGCTACTTCCACACCACGGGCGGCACGCGCGTCCTCGACGGCGGCGCCTGGATGGTGGACCACGGCGACCACGTCCACTACTACCGCGCGGCGATACGTGACGTGGGCCGGGTGCCCGGAGGACCGGGCACCCGCGTCCGCAGCGATGCCGCCGTGACCGCGGTGACCGACGAGGACGGCCGGGCCAGGATCTACCGCCGGGCCGGTCTGGAGAAGGGCGAGGTCGGCTCCGCCCGCACGCTTCCCGGGACGCACAGGGGAGCCGTCGTGCCGTACGCGGAGCACCTGCTCGGCGTCACGGACGACGGGAAGGTCGTGGTGTACGACCGCGAGGGCAAGCGGGCCGCGTCGCCGGATGCCCGGTGCGAGGAGGCCCGGGGCGACGCCGTCACCCGGCGCGGAGTCGTCCTCGGCTGCGCCGACGGCGCCCTGCTCGTCCGTGAGACCGACGGCACCTTCACCGCCGAGAAGATCCCGTACGGCGGTGACGTACCCGAAGCGGAACGGGCCACGGCCTTCCGGCACCGGCCCGGCAGCGACACGCTCACGGCGCCGGCCGGGGAGCGGGCCGTGTGGGTCCTGGACGTCGGCGAGCGCACGTGGACACGGGTGAAGACCGGTTCCGTCGTCTGTGCCAACACCGCCGGCGAGGGCTCCGTCCTGATCGTCCTGGAGACCGACGGAGCACTCCACGGCTACGACATCGCCACCGGCAAGCAGGTCTCCGGAACGAAGCGGCTTCTGACGGGCGCCCCCGACGCCGACCGCGAAGACAGCGATGCGGGACCGGTCATCGAAGTGGACCGCAGCCGCGCCTATCTCAACGACCCCAAGGGCAAACGCGTGTACGAGATCGACTACAACGACAACCTGCGCGTCGCGCGCACCTTCGACCTGGACGTCGAGCCGGCCCTGATGGTGGAGACGGGACGATGACGACGCGGAAGCGAGGGTCGCGGCGACTGCCCGGCCTCCTGCTCATCCTCGCTCTCGCCGGCGCGGGCACCGGTTGTACGAGCAGCGACGACCGGCCCCGGGTGGTCGTGACGACCAACATCCTGGGCGACATCACCCAGGAGATCGTCGGCGACGAGGCCGACGTCACCGTGCTGATGAAGCCGAACGCCGACCCGCACTCCTTCGGTCTGTCGGCCGTACAGGCCGCCGAGTTGGAGCGCGCGGACCTCGTGGTCTACAACGGGCTGGGCCTGGAGGAGAACGTCCTGCGGCACGTGGAGGCCGCCCGCGAGTCCGGGGTGCCCACCTTCGAGGCCGGCAAGGCGGCGGACCCCCTCACCTTCCAGGCGCACGACGACGGCGGCCCCGAGGGGGAGGCCGGGCAGCCCGACCCGCACTTCTGGACCGACCCCGACCGCGTCCGCAAGGCCGCCGACCTGATTGCCGACCAGGTCGTCGAGAACGTGGACGGCGTGGACGAGAAGACGATCCGCGCCAACGCCGACCGCTACGACGACCAACTCTCCGACCTCAGCGCCTGGATGGAGAAATCCTTCGACCGCATACCGGAGAACCGGCGGTCGTTGGTGACCAACCACCACGTCTTCGGCTACCTCGCCGACCGCTTCGGCTTCCGGGTGATCGGCGCGGTGATCCCGAGCGGTACGACGCTGGCCTCGCCGAGCTCCTCCGACCTTCGCTCGCTCACCGAGGCGATGCGCGAAGCAGGCGTACAAACCGTGTTCGCGGACTCCTCCCAGCCCAAGCGGCTGGCCGAGGTCCTGCGCACCGAACTGGGCGGCGGCGTGCGCGTCATCGAGCTCTACTCCGAATCCCTGACGGAGAAGAACAAGGGCGCCGGCACCTACCTGCAGATGATGCGTGCCAACACCACCGCCATGACCGACGGCCTGACCGGCGCCTGAACCGGCGCCCCTGATCTGGCGCCCCTGATCCGGACACCGGCCGACCACGGCCATCACACACTCCCACCCCCACCCCATGCCGCGACCCGCGCGGCACAGAAAGGAACACACCGGTGAACAAGCCGATACGCAACCGAGCCTTCACGGGCACGGCCCTCGCCCTGGCGGCTTCCGCGGTCCTGACCGCCTGCGGAGGAGAGGACACCCCCTCGTCCGAGACGAAGGCCAAGGCGGCGCCGAGCACCAAGGCCGTGGCGGTCAAGGACCCGCTGGTCGCCACGTTCGACGGCGGACTGTACGTCCTGGACGGCGAGAGCCTGAAGCTGGCCAACACGATCGAGCTGCCCGGCTTCAACCGCCTCAACCCCGCCGGCGACGACGCCCACGTCATCGTCTCCACCGACGCCGGCTTCCGCGTCCTGAACGCTGCCGAGCAGACCTTCACCGGCGTCGAGTACAAGGGCGCCAAGCCCGGCCACGTCGTCCAGCACGGCGGCAAGACGGTGCTGTTCACCGACGGCACCGGCGAGGTCAACGTCTTCGACCCCGCCGACCTCAAGGGCGGCAAGAAGCCGGAAGGCCGCACCTACACCTCCGCCGAACCGCACCACGGCGTCGCCATCGAACTGAGCAACGGCGAACTCCTCACCACCCTCGGCACCGAGGAGAAGCGCACCGGCGCCCTCGTCCTGGACAAGAACAACAAGGAGATCAAGCGCAACGAGGACTGCCCCGGCGTCCATGGCGAGGCCGCCGCCAAGGGCGAGGCCGTCGGCATCGGCTGCGAGGACGGCCTCCTGATCTACAAGGACGGCAAGTTCACCAAGGTCGACGCCCCCGACGACTACGGCCGCATCGGCAACCAGCGCGGCAGCGACACCTCACCCATCCTCCTCGGCGACTACAAGACCGACCCGGAGGCCGAACTGGAGCGCCCGACCCGCATCTCCCTCATCGACACCGAGACCGGGAAGCTCCGCCTCGTCGACCTCGGCACCAGCTACTCCTTCCGCTCGCTCGGCCGCGGACCTGACGGCGAGGCCCTCCTCCTCGGCACGAACGGCGCCCTCCACGTCATCGACCCGGAGACCGGCAAGGTCGACAAGAAGATCCCCGTCGTGGACGAATGGCAGGAGCCGCTGGACTGGCAGCAGCCCCGGCCCACCCTCTTCGTCCGCGACAACACCGCGTACGTCTCGGAGCCGGGCAAGCGCAAGCTGCACGCCGTCGACATCGAATCGGGCAAGAAGGTCACGTCCGTGACCCTGCCGAAGAGCACGAACGAACTGTCCGGCGTCGTCACCGGCCACTGATCCGCCGACTCGGCGAGGTCGCGCCGCACCCGGGGGTCGACGGTCCACGACGGCCCCGGGTGACGGCACGCCACGGCCTCGACGAGAGCCTGCTGTCGTAACGCTCACAGGCGCCCACAAGGAGTCCTTCGGTCCGGTGCCACACCGCCGACGGCAACAGGGGACCGCGAATCCCTCTTCGAGGGAATGATCCAGCGGTGCTCCGGGAAGGGTACGGGGATGATGTCGCGGTCGAACGTGCTCGGTTGTAGACAACCGAGCGAGGGAAAGGTGTCCGGGGTTGGCAAAAGCGCAGGTCAGCGTGATGCTTTGGTGAAATCTAGCGGCTGCGGTCAGACCTGACCGCCGTGGACCCGCCCATAGCCGGCCCCCGCCTCGGCCCCGCGGGCGACCCCGGCCTCTTCGGCCCCGACTCGGTGACCTGGCAGGCGCACGGCGATCCCGTGATGTGGATCGCCGGGATCCGCGCGCTGTACCTCCAGGCCCTGCACCCGCGCGCCGTGCGCGGTGTCACGCAGAATTCCGACTTCCGCAAGGACGCCTGGGGCCGGCTGATGCGGACGGCGAGCTTCGTCGGCACGACGACGTACGGCACCACGGACGCCGCCGAGAAGGCGGGCGCCCGCGTCCGGAAGATCCACCGCCTGCTCTCGGCGACCGACCCGGACACGGGGGAGCGGTACGGCGTCGACGAACCCGCACTGCTGCTGTGGGTGCACTGCGCCGAGATCGACTCCTATCTGCACGTCCTGCGACGCTCGGGCTATCCGCTCACCGAGGCCGCGGCCGACCGGTACGTCGGCGAGCACCGCGTGAGTGCCCGCCTCGTGGGCCTCGACCCGGCCGAAGTGCCGTGCGACCAGGCGGAGTTGGCGGCCTACTTCGAAAAGGTGCGAGCCGAGCTGTCCGCCGGTCCCGAAGCCCGGGAGGTGGACGACTTCCTGCGCAGGCCGCCCACCCACCCGTTGCTCGTACCGGCACGTGAAGCACTGTGGCGGCGCGTGGCGAACCTGGCGTACGCCTCCCTGCCGCCGTACGCCCACGAGTTGTACGGCAGGCCGGGCCCCGCGCCGGCCGTGGTCACCCGCCGCCTACGGCTCACCGGCACCCTCCTGCGCTGTGTTCCCGCACGTCTGCGCTGGCAACTCCCGCCCAAACACATCCTCCGTGCCATGTCCCGACTCGGCCCCGGCTCCCGTCCGGCACCGTACAAAGTCAGGAGATAGGTCGCCATACTGGACGGAAAGGCGGACCCCAGGGGAGGGGTGGGTCCGTACGGATACGGGGGCGATCGTTGGCGATGGCGGACACCAGGCTGATCCAGGGCCGGTACCGGCTGCTCGATCTGATCGGGCGCGGGGGGATGGGCGAGGTCTGGCGCGCGAGAGACGAGTCGCTGGGCCGGCAGGTCGCGGTCAAGTGCCTGAAGCCCATCAACACCCAGCCCGACCAGTCCTTCACCCGTGTCCTGCGGGAACGCTTCCGACGCGAGGCGCGCGTCGCGGCCGCCCTTCAGCACCGGGGAGTCACCGTCGTCCACGACTTCGGTGAGTCCGACGGAGTGCTGTTCCTCGTCATGGAGTTATTGGAGGGCCGCAACCTCAGCCAGCTCCTGGAGGACAACAAACACCATCCGCTGCCCGTGCCCGACGTCGTCGAGATCGCCGACCAGGTGGCGGCCGCCCTCGCCTACACCCACCAACAAGGCATCGTGCACCGCGACTTGAAGCCCGCGAACATCATGCGGCTCACCGACGGCACCGTGAAGATCTGCGACTTCGGCATAGCGCGCCTCGGCCGTGACGTCACCTTCACCTCCCGCCTCACCGGCACCGGGATCGCGATGGGCACCCCGCACTACATGTCACCGGAGCAGATCAGCGGCGACCAGGTCGACCAGCGCAGCGACCTGTACTCCTTCGGCTGCGTGCTCTACGAGATCGCCACCGGGGTCCCGCCGTTCGATCTCGACGACGCCTGGGCCGTCCTCATGGGGCACCGCGACACCGCGCCGCGCCCGCCGCGCAGCCACCGCGACGAGGTGCCCGAGTACCTGGACGGGATCATCCTGGACCTGCTGGCCAAGGAACCCGCCGAACGACCGCACGACGCCCGCGAGTTGCTCCGCCGGGTCGGTGAGGGACGGATGGCCGGCGCCGGGGTGCCGGCCCCCGCCCACGTGCCGTCCGCCGTCTCGCCCCCGGCGGTCCCGGACGTCGCGCCCGGCACGACCGCGCTCCGGCCCCGCCCCGCGCGGCCCCCGTCGCGCGAACCCCGTCTGCCCTCCTGGACCCGAGGCATGACCACCGGCCACAAGGCCACCGGCACCGGACTGGGTCTCACCCCGCCGGACGCCTCCGCCGGGCTCACCGGCGAGTGGATCGCCCGCCCCGCCACCGGCCACGTCGAGGAACCCGTACGCGCCGAACGGCCCACCCCCTCACCGGAGTTGCTCAGCACGCTGGCCCGGCGGCACAACGCGGGCCTGAGTCTGGGCCGCCTCGGCCGCTGGACGGAGGCCGGTGAGGTGCACCGGGCGGTCGCCGCCGAACGGGAGCACGCCCTCGGCCCGGACCACCCGGACACCCTGGCCAGCCGCTACGAGGTCGGCTTCACCCTCAGCCGTACGGGCCGCCCCGCCGACGCGCTGCGCGAGTTCGCCCACGTCGCCCGCGCCCGCGAGCACACGCTCGGCCCCGAGCACCCCGACACCCTCGCCGCACGCCAGGAAATGGCGTACGTGCTGGGCCAGTTGGGCCGCCACTTCGAAGCCCACCAGGCGTACCTGTCGGTCCTCGCCGCCCGCGAACGCATCGCCGGACCCGACCATCCGGACACCCTGCGCTGCCGCCACAACCTCGCCTTCACCCTCAGCAGGCTCGGCCGGCTGGAGGACTCGTACCGCATGGCGAGCGAGGTCGCCGCCGCCCGCGCCCGCGTGCTCGGCGCCAACCACCCCGACACGCTCGTCACCCGCTACGAAGTCGCCTACGCGCTGGGCCAGTTGGGTCGCTGGCCCGAGGCGCTGCAGACCTACCAGGAGGTCGCCGAGTCCCGCGCCCAGGCCCTCGGCCCCGACCACCCCGACACCCTCGCCGCCCGCTACGAGGTCGGCATCAGCCTCGGCCGGCTCGGCCGCAGCACCGACGCGCTGACCCTCTACCGCGCGCTGGTCGACGACCGCACCCGCGTTCACGGCCCCGCCCACACCGAGACGCTGCGCGCCCGCCACGGCCTCGGCGTCAACCTCGGCCGCCTCGGCCGCTGGGAGGAGGCCCTCGCCGAGTCCCGTGACGTGTGCGCCCTGCGCGAGCGCGTCCTCGGCCCGGACCACCCCGACACCCTCGTCAGCCGCCGCGAGGTCGCCGTCGGCCTCGGCTGGCTCGGCCGCTGGGCCGACGCCCTCACGGAGTACCGCCACGTCGCCGACGCCCGCGAACGCGTCCTCGGCGCCGCCCACCCCGACGCCCTCGCCAGCCGCAACGACGAGGCCCACTGCCTCGAACAACTCGGTCGCGGCAAGGAGGCGGTGGAGCTGTACCGCAGAGTGGCGGCGTTACGCCAGCAGCGGGCGACCGGGGGCCATTGAGACCGGCGGTTCCTGAGCCCGGCGGCCATGGGGATCGACGGCTTTTGAGCCCGGCGGCCGTGGAGATCGGCGGCTCCTGAGACTGTCGGCCCCTGAGCCCGGCGGCCGAGGCCGGGAATCCACATGGACGGCCAGCGTCGGCGGGCGGTCCGAACCCCGGTTCCGTCGCCCGGGGCGTTGATCCACCTGGCACGCACCCCTGGCCGACCTCGATCATCGCGTGTTACGAAGAGCCATGCCTGCCACCCCCGCCCCCACCCCCGCACACGCAGCACAACCCGGACGCCCGGTCGGACCCCGGCCGCGCGACTCGTACGACGCCGTGATCGTCGGCGGCGGTCACAACGGCCTGGTCGCCGCCGCTTACCTGACCCGTGCCGGGCGCTCCGTGCTGGTGCTGGAGCGGCTGGACCACACCGGAGGCGCCGCCGTGTCCACCCGCCCCTTCGCCGGCGTCGACGCCCGGCTGTCGCGGTACTCCTACCTGGTCAGCCTGCTGCCCAAGAAGATCGTGCGGGACCTCGACCTCGGCTTCCGCGTCCGTGGCCGCACGATCTCCTCGTACACCCCCGTCGAACGCGACGGTCGCCCCACCGGTCTGCTCGTCGGCGGCGGCGAGCGCCGCACCCGGGAGGCGTTCGCACGCCTGACCGGTTCGGGCCGGGAGTACGAGGCCTGGCAGCGCTTCTACGGGATGACAGGCCGTATCGCCGAACGGCTGTTCCCGACGCTCACCGAACCCCTGCCCACCCGGGACGAGCTCCGTCACCGGATCGACGACGAGGTGGCATGGCGGGCCGTCTTCGAGGAACCGATCGGTGTGGCCGTCGAGTCGACCTTCACCGACGACCTCGTACGCGGTGTCGTCCTCACCGACGCGCTCATCGGCACCTTCGCGGACGCCCACGACCCCTCCCTCCGCCAGAACCGCTGCTTCCTCTACCACGTGATCGGCGGCGGTACGGGCGCCTGGGACGTGCCCGTCGGGGGCATGGGCGCCCTCACGGACGCGCTGGCCACGGCCGCACGCGACGCCGGTGCCGTGCTCGCCACGGGCCACGAGGCACGCCGCATCGCGACGGACGGACGGTCCGCCGAGATCACCTACCGGACGGCCGACACCGAGGGCACGGTCGCCGCACGCCACGTACTGGTGAACGCCTCCCCGCAGGAACTGGCCGCCCTGACCGGCGACACACCACCCACCCCCGCCGAGGGCGCCCAGCTCAAGGTGAACATGCTGCTGGAGCGCCTCCCGAGGCTCCGCGACGAGTCCGTCGACCCGCGCGAGGCGTTCTCAGGCACCTTCCACATCGCCGAGGGGTACGACCAGCTGGCCGCCGCCTACGCGCAGGCCGCCTCCGGCACACTGCCCGAGGCACCGCCCTCCGAGATCTACTGCCACTCCCTCACGGACCCGACCATCCTCGGCCCGGACCTCGTCGAACAGGGCTACCAGACGCTCACCCTGTTCGGCCTGCACGCGCCCGCGCGACTGTTCGAGGCCGACAACGACGCCGTACGCGAGGAGTTGCTGAAGTCGACCCTCGCCCAGTTGGACGCCCACCTCGCCGAACCCCTTGCCGACTGTCTGGCCACCGACGCCGACGGCCGCCCCTGCGTCGAGGCCAGGACCCCCCTCGACCTCGAACGCGACCTGGGCCTCCCCGGCGGCAACATCTTCCACCGGGACCTCTCCTGGCCCTACGCCCAGGAAGGCGCCGGCCGCTGGGGCGTCGAGACCCGCCATGCCAATGTCCTCCTGTGCGGCGCGGGCGCCGTGCGCGGTGGCGGGGTGAGCGGAGTCCCCGGTCACAACGCGGCGATGGCGGTCCTGGAGGACACCGCGTGACACGGTTCGAGCTGCCGGACGGGACGTCAGTGGTAGGCGTGGACGACGGCGTGCCCCTTGCCGCGGCCGATCATCCACTTGTTGATGGGCGTGGTGACGAGGAAGGCGACGGCGAACCCGCCGAGGAGGGCCGACCAGAACAGCCCGTCGGACAGGTGGGCGTCCATCGCTCCCGGGGTGAGGGCGATGATGGCGTTGTCCACCAGTTCCATCACGGCGATCGAGACGGTGTCGGCGGCGAGCGCCACCTTGATGGCGCTCTTGAGGTTCAGTCCGGCCCGCAGCACCGCGAACAGCGTGAACGAGTAGCCGAAAACGAACGCGAGCGTGATGGCCAGGACCATGGTCGGCACATTGCCCCAGAGCAGGGCGGTTCCGATGACCATGCCCAGGATCTCGCCGAAGGCACACCCGGTCAGGCAGTGCAGCGTCGCCTTCGCGGCCGTGGCCCAGGACGCGCGGCTGTGCGCGGCGCCGCCTTGGTGAGCGCTGTGGTGAGCGCTGTGGTCCATGACCGTTCATCCCCCTTCTCGCCCGTGGTGACCCGTCTCTCGGGTCACACATCAAAGCTATACCCGAGGGGGGTATACGTCGACAGTGGCGCGGGCTCCGTTCTCGATCTCGCGTGTACCCGGCTGATGCGGCTGTTGCCGACCGCTCGAAGGCGGCCGGCAACAGCGAGAGACGGACCGTTCGCTAGCAGGCGATGGCGTACCAGACCGGGGTCCAGTTCACCTCGCCCTCGACGGGAGCGTTGATGGAGAACATCCAGGCGCCGTCCCTGTCGTAGAAGTGCGCCCAGGTGCCGGGCGTCTGGTTGTTCCTGATGGGACCCCAGCCCACGAGATTGGGCAGGGTGTACGTGGTGTTGCACCTGGTGTAGTCGAATCTGTTGCCGTTCGCGCCCTGCCCACACACGTAGTAGTACGCGCAGTTCATCGCGGCGGACACCGATCCGGACCCGGCCGCGTCGGGCGTGACCGCCTTCCTCATCTGGGCCTTCGTCAGCGACGGCTGCCGAGCCTCCTCGGCGGTGACGATGCCGGCGGTGCCCTTGAGGCCCTCGCCGTCGGCGGCCGCCGTGCCGCTGAGGCCGAGCGTCGAGGCCGCGATCGCCGCGGCGGCGAAGAGTGTCGCGGTCAGCTTGCGTAGTGCCACGGGTAATCCCCTCCCTGTTTCCTGCGGTCTGCGCTCCAAGGTGTAGCGGGTCGGTGATTGTTCGCCTTCGGGCCGGTGCCGCCGAACAAACAACCTCTGAAAATGCGACGAGGCCGTCACGCTGTGACCTGGGGGAACAAGGAGCATTGGGAAACGCGGCGACGGCGCGCACGGGAACGGCGCGTCAGCCGACGCCGAGCGGTCAGGTGACGAGCGTCGTTCGGGCGTCAGTCAGTCCGGCTTCGATCGCCGTCCCACGGTCCGCAGGGCCTTGCGCAGGGCGGCCTGTTCCTCCTCGGTCATGTTCTCGACGAAGTGGACCAGCGCGGCCGGGCGGTCCTTGCTCGCGCCGAGGCCGTCCTCCATCAGCGCGGCGGCGTACGCCTCGCGGGTGCGCACGGGGGAGTACAGCCAGGCGCGGCCCTGCTTGCCCCGCAGCAACCAGCCCTTGTTGTAGAGGATGTTGGTGACGGTCATCACCGTGGTGTACGCGACCGGGCGGGTCCTGTTGAGGTCGTCCACGACTTCGCGCACCGTCGCCGGACGGTTCCACGTCCAGAGGCGGTCCATGATCTCCGCCTCCAGATCCCCCAGCCGTCGCATGGCCCTGACTCCTCTTCGCCGGTCGACACGCAAGCGAGTACGCAAGGGCATGGTAGAGGGCCTGCTCGTCACGGCCCCTCGGCCGAGGCGGAGGTGCGCCGGTCCGGGGCACCGGTGGTGGGGGGGGCGGGGGGCCCGCCGCCGGCGGCGGCGGGGGGGGGGGGGCCGCGCGGGTGTTTCGGTTTCACATGTACTCGTAAGGATGCCTA
>NZ_JBSFVC010000014.1:0-255380 GCF_053592095.1 Streptomyces sp. NPDC002787
CCGCGCCCTCAACCCCGCAGGCGCGCACCACAATGCGGCCAAGGACTGGCCCCCCGCTGGGCGTACAGCTTCTTCGCCCGAAGGGTCTGCTCGGCGGCCGAGGCGTCCTGCGGCCGTCCGCTCCCCCCAAGACTCTGCCAGGTCCGCGTATCGAACTGATACAGCCCCCCGTACGTCCCCGAAGGATCGACCGCGTTGGCCCGCCCCCCGGACTCACACGCCGCCAGCCCCGACCAGTTCAGCCCCTCCCCACCGGCCACCGACGTCGGCATCGGCTTGGTGCCCACCTTGACGATCTGATCCCGCGGCTCACGCACGACCTCCGTACGCAGCAGCCGGGGCCGCTCCCTGACCCCGTTGACCGTCCGGAGCGCGTACGTGTCCCGCCGGGTCCCGGGCCGGCCGGCCCGTTCGACGACCTCGGTGCCCCGGAAGAGGGAGGAGTCCTCGACACGGCGCACCCGGAACGGAATCGGCTCCTCACGTACCTCCCTGGACCTGGTCACCCGCAGCACGGTCACGGTCTGCCCGTCCCGCGGAAAGCTCGACCACGCGACCGAGGTGGTGTCCTCCCCGCGCAGGGTGACCCCGGCCTGCTCCACGGCCTCCCCCACGGTCGCCGCGTTCGTACGGATCGTCCGCGTCCGCCCGTCCGCCATGATCGTGACGGTGCGCTCGGTACGGACGTCCAGCTCCAGCCCCTCGCGCCCGATGCGCCGGGAGCGCGAGGTCGACACGTACGCGCCCTCCGCACGCACTCCGAGCTGCTGGAGTGCCCCGTCCACCGTGCGGGCGGTCGTCCACACCTCGCGCCGGTCACCGTCGAGGGTGAGGGCGACGGGCCGCCCGTAGTGCACGGCGATCTCGTCACCGCTGCTCAGGGCGGTGCGGGGGCCGGGGGCGACGACGTCGTGGGCGCCGAAGGCGACCCCCTCGTCGGCGAGCAGCTCGCTGACGTCGTCGGCGAAGGTGTGCAGCGTGCGCGGCCGCCCGTCGACGGTCAGCTCGATCGCCTTGTCCTTCGCCACGAACGCGGAGGTCCCGCCGGCGAGGAACGCCACCACGAGCGCCTGCGGCAGCAGCCGCCGCAATGGGGTGGCCCGCTCGGCCGCCCGTCTGCGCCGCACGGCCCGCCGGGAGAAGGCCCGCCCACGGCTGACCGGTTCGACGGGCTCGGCGGACTCGGGGCCCAAGCCCGCCAGTTCTTCGTACGCGGGCCGGTACGTGTCCGCGTGGCCCCCGTACGGCAGCGTCTCGGCGTCGTACGCCGGCTGCCTGCTCGTACCGTCCGGGCCATGGCTTTCGTAGATCTCGTACGACGGCGACTGCGGCGACTGCGAGGACTGCACATTGCTCACGACGACACGCTCCAGAGGGGATCCGGGTCCGGGTCGGGCGACGTGAACCTAGCGGACTCCGGTCACCCTCCAAAGCAACGCGGTCACTCTGTGTCGCGACACGGGCCGCTGATCATCTTTTCGCGTCCCTCGAACGGCCGACGAACCGTGATCCGTCAGTAATCGAACGCCCTCGCCGTGTTCGCCGCGATCGCCGTCGCCAGCGTGTCCTCGTCGATCCCCCGCACCACGGCCATCGCCCGGACCGTGACCGGAATGAGATACGGCGCGTTGGGCCGTCCGCGGTACGGCGCGGGCGTCAGGAAGGGCGCGTCGGTCTCGACGAGGACGAGTTCGAGAGGCGCGACGGCGAGGGCGTCGCGCAGCGGCTGGGCGTTCTTGAAGGTCATGTTCCCGGCGAAGGACATGAAGTAGCCGTGCCCGGCGCAGATCTCCGCCATGGCCGCGTCGCCGGAGTAGCAGTGGAAGACGGTCCGCTCGGGCGCGCCCTCCTCCTTCAGGACCCGCAGCACGTCGTCGTGGGCGTCGCGGTCGTGGATGACCAGCGCCTTGCCGTGCCGCTTGGCGATCTCGATATGCGCGCGGAACGACCGCTCCTGGGCGGCCTTGCCCTCCGGCCCGGTCCTGAAGTAGTCGAGCCCTGTCTCCCCGACCCCCTTGACCTGCGGCAACGCGGCCAGCCGGTCGATCTCGGCGAGGGCGTCGTCGAGCGCCGCGTCACCGCCGGGCGTACGCGCGCCCTGCCGGGACCAGCCGTCGGGGTCGCCGTGGACGATGCGCGGTGCCTCGTTGGGGTGCAGCGCGACCGTGGCGTGGACCGCCTCGTACCGCTCGGCCGTCTCGGCGGCCCAGCGCGAGCCCTTGATGTCGCAGCCGACCTGCACGACCGTCGTCACCCCCACCGAGGCGGCCTTCGCGAGGCCCTCCTCGACGGTGCCGGACTGCATGTCCAGATGGGTGTGCGAATCCGCGACCGGCACCCGGAGGGGTTCGGGAAGCGGGGGCGCGGCGTTCTTGTCGTTCTTGCCGGACGCGTTGCCGGAGTCGTTCGAAGGCATGCCCCGATCCTACGAATCGCACGATCGGGGCATGCGCTCCAGGCTCGCTGGGGGAGGTCAGCTCGCCTTGCGGTGGAACGGGTGCAGCAGGTCGGCCAGGTGCCAGTGGTGATGCTCCTTGGGCTTCGCCGCGTCGGCGTCCATCTCCGCCGTCTCAGGGCGGGGCTTCAGCGCGTACCGCTGCCGCTCGGCGTCCCGCACGGACGACACCTGACCCGCCCGCATGATCCGGACGACATGACCGTCGCAGTTCTGGCACGTGGGCCTCGACAGCGGGGACGGCACGACCTCGCCGTCGGCCACGTACATCACGAAGTCCCGCCCCCGGGCGTCGTCGTGGTGCTCTATCTCGTACGACTGCTCCCACCCGTGCCCGCAGCGCATGCAGGCGAAGGAATAGGACTCGTGAACGACGGCGGTGGCGGTGTCGCGCAGTACGGCCCGCTCTGCGATCTCGGTCATTGCCAGCTCCTCTTGTCCGCTGGACGGCGACGACGTGTACGTCCTCACCACCTAGTGGACTCCCGGGCCGACCCCGAACGCACGCCACCTGCCGACTGTTGAAGCCGTTTTGGCCTGCCCTTGTGGGAAGGCTGTCGGTGCGAGGGCTGTGCTTTGCTCAGCTTTGCCAGGCCATGGGCCGTGCTGCGCCGTTGGGGTGATGGCGCGTGGCCGGGTGCGGGTGGCTCGTGGCAAAAAGCACGGTGCGCAGCCCCTGCTTTTGAGGGGCGCGGGGCTGTGTCGATCCGCGGTTCCGCCGCGTGGGTGCGGGCCCCCCACACACCCGCACCCGCACCGGTTACGCACCCAGCCCCCTTACGGCGCGGCCCTCTTCGCAGCGACGACCGCGTCGAAGACCTCCCTCTTCGGCACCCCGGCCTCCACCGCCACCGCCGCGATCGCCTCTTTGCGCCGCTCCCCCGCTTCCTCCCGCACCCGAACCCGCCGCACCAACTCCTCGGCGTCGAGTTCCTCGGGACCCTTCTCCGGCGCCCCCTCGACGACCACGGTGATCTCACCCCGGACGCCGGCCGCCGCCCACTCGGCCAGCTCCCCGAGAGGCCCGCGCCTGACCTCCTCGTACGTCTTGGTCAGCTCCCGGCAGACCGCGGCCCGCCGCTCGGCCCCGAACACCTCGGCCATCGCCGTGAGCGTCGCTTCGAGGCGGTGGGGCGCCTCGAAGTAGACGAGCGTGCGCCGCTCCTCCGCGACCTCGCGCAGCCGCCCGAGCCGCTCCCCGGCCTTGCGCGGCGGGAACCCCTCGAAGCAGAACCGGTCGACGGGCAGCCCGGACAGCGCGAGGGCGGTCAGAACCGCGGACGGTCCGGGTACGGCCGTGACGCGGATGTCCTTCTCCACCGCCGCGGCGACCAGCCGGTACCCGGGGTCGGAGACCGACGGCATCCCCGCGTCCGTGACCAACAACACCCGGGCGCCGCCCACCAGCGCCTCGACGAGTTCCGGCGTACGCGCGGCCTCGTTGCCCTCGAAGTAGGAGACGATCCGCCCGACCGGCTGGACCCCCAGCGCCTGGGTGAGCCGGCGCAGCCGCCGCGTGTCCTCGGCGGCGACCACATCCGCCCCGCTCAGCTCCTCGGCGAGCCGGGGCGGCGCGTCCGCGATGTCACCGATGGGGGTGCCTGCCAACACAAGGGTTCCTGTCACGCCCCCATACTCCCAGGGGCGCAGCCCCGGCAGGGGCGCGGGGAACGGCGCGATCAGCCACGACCCACCCGCAGCCGCGAAACCACACGCGCCCCCGAGCTATTAGGCGGCTGGCCCAACCCAGCGGAGCGCGCCCCCACATTCTCGTCCCACGGGACTCCCACAGCGGTGTTCCCTACGATGGCGCCGTGACCAGTACCGCGTCCTCCACGGACACCCGGCAGGACCAGGCCACCCAGGAGCAGCGGCCGTCGTGGCAGCAGCGGCTGCGCCGATTCGGCTACGCGACGCCGCCGAGAAGCGACGTCCGCGACCGCCTGGTGCCCCCGTACACCCGGCCCAGCCCACGGCTGTGGGCGGTGCTCGGGCTGCGCGAGGAGGTGGCGGTACGCCTCGTGCGCTGGTCGGCGTGGGGCGGTCCGCTGCTGGTGACGCTGGTCGCCGGGCTGATGCGGTTCTACAACCTGGGCAGCCCCAAGGCGGTGATATTCGACGAGACGTACTACGCCAAGGACGCGTGGGCGATCGTCCACCGCGGGTACGAGGTCAACTGGGCCAAGAACGCCAACGAGCTGATCCTCCAGAACAACGGGAACGTCCCGATCCCGACGGACCCGGCGTATGTGGTGCACCCGCCCGTCGGCAAGTACGTCATCGGGCTGGGCGAGCTGATGTTCGGGTTCAACCCGTTCGGCTGGCGCTTCATGACGGCTCTGCTCGGCACCCTCTCCGTCCTCATGCTGTGCCGTATCGGCCGCCGTATCTTCCGCTCGACGTTCCTCGGCTGCCTCGCGGGCGGGCTGATGGCGGTGGACGGCCTGCACTTCGTGATGAGCCGGACGGCGCTGCTGGACCAGGTCCTGATGTTCTTCGTGCTGGCCGCGTTCGGCTGCCTGGTCATCGACCGGGACCGGGCACGAGAACGCCTGGCCGCCGCCCTCCCCCCGGACGGCGACGGAGTCGTACGCCCCAACTCCCTGATCGCCGAGACGGCCCGCCTGGGCTGGCGCCCGTACCGCTGGCTGGCGGGCCTCTGCCTGGGCCTGGCCCTCGGCACGAAGTGGAACGCCCTGTACTTCATGGTGTTCTTCGGGATCATGACGGTGCTGTGGGACTACGCGGCCCGCAAGGTCGCCGGCGCCCGCCAGCCGCTGATCGCCACGCTCCAGCGCGACCTGGGCCTGGCGTTCCTCTCCACGGTCCCGGTCATGATCGCGACCTACCTGGTCTCCTGGACGGGCTGGATCCTCTCCCCGGACGACGGCACCGGCGGCTACTACCGCGACTGGGCGGCGACCGAGGGCAGGGGCGGCTGGTTCAGCTGGCTGCCGGACTGGCTGCGCAGCCTGTGGCACTACGAGCACGCGGTCTACGAGTTCCACGTCGGCCTGTCGTCGCCGCACACGTACCAGTCGAACCCGTGGAGCTGGATCGTCGTCGGCCGCCCCGTCTCGTACTTCTACGAGTCCCCCACCCCCGGCAACGACGGCTGCCCGGCCGACACCGCCGACAAGTGCGCCCGCGAGGTCCTCGCCATCGGCACGCCCCTGCTCTGGTGGGCCGCCGCCTTCGCGGTCCTCTACGTCCTGTGGCGCTGGTTCTTCCGCCGCGACTGGCGCGCCGGCGCGATCGCCTGCGGCATCGCCGCCGGCTACCTCCCCTGGTTCCTCTACCAGGAGCGCACGATCTTCTTCTTCTACGCCGTCGTCTTCCTCCCCTTCCTCTGCCTCGCCGTCACGATGATGATCGGCGCGCTCCTCGGCCCACCGCGCGCCACAGAACGCCGCCACGTCGCCGGCGCCGCGGCGGCCGGCGTCCTGGTCCTGCTCATCGTCTGGAACTTCATCTACTTCTGGCCCCTCTACACGGGCCAGCCGATCCCTATCGACAGCTGGCGGTCGCGGATGTGGCTGGATACGTGGGTCTAGCGGGGCAGAGGAAGAGGATCGCGGAGCCTGGCCACATATCGCCGGTACGCCCGGGCCTCGGCCGAGGTGCCCTCGACGGCGGCGAGGCGGTCAGGGAACATCACTGATCCCGCGTGGAGTCGGGTGTTGGTCCGACACATCAGGTCCAGAGCATCACTTCCAGGCGCGGAAGTTCGCACTGGGGTCGTGGCAGGACCGGGACCGGCAAGAACATGCTCGGGAAGAACCGGGCTCAGTGGAACCACGTAACCGGCTACGTAATCCTGTAATGGGGGTCCCGGGTTCGGGGGAGCGTCGGTGGGGTCCGAAATGATGGATGTCATGACTGATGAGCCGTACTCCGGGATCGCTGCCGAGCATCTTCCCGGTGGTCTGGTTCAGCGCTGGACAGCGCTCCTGCGCCCGTGCGCCCGCCTGCGCCCGGCCGAAGCCGACGAGCGGATCGTGGCTGTTCTCGGCGGCGCCCCGGAGCTTCCGGCGGGGGCCGCCTGGCCCGAGTGGCCCGGTTACGGGCCCTTGTCCTTCGTCGCTTCGGTGCGGTGTGCCGCACTGCCCCGAGACGGGCTCGCCGAGGAGTTCCCCCGGGATGGAACCCTGCTCTTCTTCTACTTCGACGGTCAGGTGGACGAAGACGCCTTCGTGTCCGTCGACGACCCTGAGACCTGGGCCGGGGCCCAGGTGCTGTACGTCCCGGAGAACACCCCGGTCCTGCCGGCGGACACGCCCCCTGCTCTGGAGGCGTTCCCGCGCGTGGAACTCGGTGCGGACACCGGGCAAAGCGCCCCGGACCTGTGGCTGCCCCAGGCCCGGCGAGCCCTGCTCGGCGACACCCGGCCCTGGCCCCACCCCCGCGACACCCCGGCCGAGCTCAAAGCGTTCGTCCGCGCCTTCGGGCGGCTGCGCACCCGGATCGACCACCAGATCGGGGGCCACGCCGTGCCTGTCCAGGGCCCGGTGGAGTACGAGATCGCGAACGCGACGCTCGGCGGCATGCACGCGTGGGGCGACCGACCGCTGGACCGGGAAGCCGAACGCTGGGTCCTGCTCGCCCAGTTCCGCAGCGACAGCGACGCGAAGACGACCTGGGGCGACGAGGGCTCCCTCTACTGGCTCATCCGCTCCGAGGACCTCGCCGCCCACCGGTTCGACCTGGCCCGGCTCACGGTCCAGGGCTAGCCCTCGGCGTCGGAGAACGCCTGCGCGAGGTCACGGTGCCTGTCCGCGGCCAGCTTTCCCCGGGCGGGGCTGATGGTCGATCCCGGCATGCGGCTCAGGTGTTCGACCTGTTCCGCGAAGCGCAGGTGCTCGCGCCGCGCGTGCTCGCGGCAGGCGAGGCAGGTGACCCGGTCCGGACGTGGAGAGGTCATCGCATACGGCACCCGGACCCCGCATCCGGTAGTGACGAGGCTCGGCAGGTCTCCGGCCAGACCGAACGTGGATGCCACCATGGTGCGGACGGCGGCATCGTCGTGCACCACCTTCGACGCGACATGGATGTGCGGATCGTTCCCCTTCATGGGCCCTCCCTGCCCCCGCACGACCGGACTCATCCAGGGTGCACCCGCCCGGCAGAGAGCGGTCGCGGATGTGGCTGGATAGGTGGGCGTGATGGCCTGAAGGCGGCCCTTGGGGTCCGGCCGCCTAACAATCAGGGAACACACAGGAAGCATTTTTCCCGCCCATTACCCCTCCCTGCTTACAGTGAGCCGCGGTAAGCGGTTGCTGAACGTGTTCAAAAAAAGGGGGGTCGCGTCATGCGCAAGGGGGCCAAGGTCGCCATAGTCGGCGGAGTGTTCGCGGTGATGGTGGGGGGCGCCGGGTACGGCGGGTACAACTTCGTGACCGCGTTGAACGGGGAGGGGCCGGGCGCGCAGAAGCAGACCGGGCCGCCCGGTTCCGACGAGGTCCGGGAGACGACGGAGAAGTTCTTCGGGGCCTGGGAGAAGGGCGACGCGGTCACGGCGTCGTCGTACACGAACGACGCGGCGGACGCGGGGGCGGTGTTCACCAGCTTCGTCGACGCCGCGCGCATCGACGACGTGAGGATCGAACCCGGGAAGCCGACCGGGGCCGGCGGCCGGACCGTGCCGTTCTCCGTCACGGCGAGGGTGTCGTACGAGGGCAAGAGCAAGAAGCTCGCGTACAAGAGCGAACTGACCGTCGTGCGGGGGAAGACGACCGGGCGGGCTCTGGTCGACTGGCAGCCGTCCGTGGTGCATCCCGAACTCAAGGCCGGCGACAGGCTGTTCATCGGGGAGGCGGCGGCGCCGCCCATCGAGGCCGTGGACCGGGACGGCACCGAGCTGACCAAGGAGAAGTACCCCTCCCTCGGGCCGATCCTCGACACCCTGCGCGAGCGCTACGGCGCCGACGCGGGCGGCACCCCCGGTGTCGAGCTCGGCATCCGGCACACCACCACCAACGCGGCCGACACCACGCTGCTCACCCTCGCCGAGGGCAAGGCGGGCAGGCTGGAGACGACCATCAGCGCGCGGGTGCAGGCGGCGGCCGAGAAGGCGGTCAAGAAGTACGCCGAGTCGTCCGTGGTCGCGCTGCAGCCCAGCACCGGGCAGGTGCTGGCGGTCGCCAACCACCGCGAGGACGGCTTCAACGCGGCCTTCCAGGGCGAACTCCCGCCCGGCTCCACCATGAAGATCATCACCGCCGCGACGCTCATCGACAACGGCGTGACCTCCATGAACGGCCCCGCCCCCTGCCCCGACACGGCCACCTGGCAGAGCCAGACCTTCAAGAACCTGCCGGGCCTGAAGGCCGACGAGAGCGCCTCGCTCGCCAACAGCTTCATGCGGTCCTGCAACACGGCCTTCATCAAGCTGATCGACGAAGGACCGATGAACGACGCGTCGTTGACCAAGGAGGCGCAGGAACGGTTCGGGCTCGCCCGGGACGACTGGAAGACGGGCATCGTCTCCATGGACGGCAAGGTGCCGCCCTCCGGCGGGCCGAACCGGGCCGCCAATGCCATCGGGCAGGGGGATGTGTTGATGAACCCGCTGAACATGGCGTCAGTGACGGCGACGGCGATCACGGGGACGTTCCGGCAGCCGTACCTGGTCTCGCCGGAGCTGGACGACCGGGACTTGGCCACGGCCAAGGGGCTGAAGGCCGGCACCGCCTCGCAGTTGAAGCAGATGATGAGGATGACCGCGACGCAGCCGCAGGGGACGGCCGCGGGCGTGATGTCGGGGTTGAGTGGGGACATCGGCGCGAAGACCGGGTCCGCGGAGATCGACGGGAACGCCCAGGCGGACAGTTGGTTCACCGCGTTCCGGGGGGATGTGGCCGCCGCGGCGATGTCGGAGGGCGGCGGTCGTGGCGGTGAGGCCGCCGGGCCGATGGTGGTGGAGGTGCTGAAGGCCGGGGGGTGAGTGCGCGGTCCGGGTCACGCCGTACGGGTCCGCGACAATGAACCCCGTGACGAACCAAGCGGATACGAACCGGCCGGGTTCGCTGCTCCTCGACGAGCAGTTGTGCTTCGCCCTGTACGCGGCCCAGCGCGCGGTCACCGCCGCGTACCGTCCGCTGCTCGACGAACTCGGCCTCACCTACCCGCAGTACCTGGTCATGCTCTGCCTCTGGGAGCACGGTGAGACCACCGTCAAGGAACTGACGGGCGCTCTGCGCCTCGACTACGGCACGGTCTCGCCGTTGCTGAAACGGCTGGAGTCGGCCGGGCTGCTGCGCCGGGAGCGGTCGGTGCGGGACGAGCGCTCGGTGAGCGTCGCGCTCACGGGACGCGGTGAACAGCTCCGCGACCGCGCGACCGCCGTCCCGGCCACCCTGGCGGCCGCCACCGGCCTCCAGGATCCCGAGGTGGCCCGGCTGCGCGAGGAACTGTGGCAGCTGACGGCACGGGCGACGAAGGCGGCGGGCCGCTGAGCGCGGTCGGCGGTGACCTTGCGTTACCCATGGTTACTACCCCCTGGTAACCGCTCACTTCCTACCGGCCGGTACCTTGTGCACGATGTATTCGTGCGCGCCTGTCCTGGGGAGGCCACGCGCTCGTCCTGGGGGAGGCCAAGGGCATGACTGACGACGCCGCGGTGGAGATCCGTCCCGATACCGCTGCCGATACCGGTGCCGACACCCGTTCCGACGGCCGCCCGGACACGCGCCCGACGAAGATCATGTACGTCGCCGAGGCCACCGCGCACGGCGGCCGCGACGGCTTCATCAGCAGCCAGGACGGCCAGATCGACCTCAAGGTCGCGATGCCGCCGGCGATGGGCGGCGACGGCAACGGCACCAACCCCGAGCAGCTGTTCGCCGCCGGGTACAGCTCCTGCTTCCACAACGCGCTGGTCCTCGTCGGCCGCCGCGCGGGCTACGACCTGACCGGCTCCACCGTCGCCGCGAAGGTCGGCATCGGCCCCAACAGGCAGCGCGGCTACGGCCTCGCCGTCGCCCTCAGCGTCTCCCTCCCGGTCATCGACCAGGACATCGCGGCCAAGCTCGTCGACGCCGCCCACCAGGTCTGCCCGTACTCGAACGCGACCCGCGACAACATCGACGTCACGATCCTGCTGGGCTGAGCCGCCCCGGGCGGGGGAATCCGGGACCGGGCGGGTACGTTGCACCCGTCGTCGTGGCGAGTGGGGCGAGTGAACGGACAGGGAGCACCGGCGTGGACGTGAACGGTACGGTCGCCGAGGGCTTCGAGCCGGTCAGGGCCGCCTTCGTACGCAACTTCGAGGCGCTCGGCGAACGGGGCGCGGCCGTCGTCGTGTACCGGCACGGCCGCAAGGTCGTCGACCTGTGGGCCGGCACCCGGGACGTCGACGGCACCACCCCCTGGCAGCACGGCACCGCCCAGATCATGCGCTCGGCGACGAAGGGTGTCGCCGCCGCCGTACCGCTGATGCTGGCCGAGCGCGGCGAGCTGGACCTCGACGCGCCGGTGGGCCGGTACTGGCCGGAGTTCAAGGCGCACGGCAAGGACGGCGTGCTGGTCCGGCACATCCTCAACCACCGGGCCGGACTCCCGGTCCTCGACCGTCCCCTCACCCCCGCCGAGGCGCTGGACCCGCGCCGGGGCCCCGCGGCCGTCGCCGCACAGGCCCCCGCCTGGGAGCCCGGCACCGGCCACGGCTACCACCCCCTCACGTACGGCTGGCTGCTGGACGAACTGGTCCGGCGCGTGACCGGCCGGGGGACCGGCGAGTGGATCGCGTCGGACATCGCGGCCCCGCTGGGCCTGGACGGGGACCTGTGGCTGGGGCTGCCGGAGTCGGTGGCGGCGACGGGCCGGGTGGGCCGCGCCGGCCGGCTGGAGTCGGCGCCCGAGCCGGCGGGCGGTCTGCGGGTCCGCGCCAAGCGCTCGGTCACCGAGGCCTACGACGACCCGGACTCCCTCACGCGTCGCGCCTTCGCCGCGATCACCCCGTTCCCCGACCAGAACGACCCCGCGTACCGCGCCTCCGCCCTCCCCGCGACCAACGGCATCGCCACGGCGGAGGGCCTGGCCCGCTTCTACGCGGCGCTCATCGGCGAGGTCGGCGGCGTACGGCTTCTCAGCCCGGCGACCCTGGAAGCGGCCCGCGCCGAGGAGTCCTCCGGCCCCGACCGCGTCCTCGTCATCAACACCCGCTTCGGCCTCGGCTACATGCTCCACGGCACCGCCTCCCCGCTCCTGGGCGCCGGGTCCCTCGGCCACCCCGGCCGAGGCGGCCCCCTCGGCTTCGCCGACCCGGACACGGGCATCGCCTTCGGCTACATCACGAACGGCTACCGCAAGACGGTCACGGCGGACCCGAGGGCCCAGGCGCTGGTGAGGGCGGTGAGGGATTCAGTGCGCTGAGGGCCTGAAAGCGGCGAAGCCCTTTCAGGGGCGAAGCCCTTTCAGGGGCGAAGCCCTTTCAGGGGCGCGGGGAACCGCGCGACCAGCCACGAACGACCCGCAGCCGCCGGCCAACAGCCGTCGCCTCCGAGCCATCAGGTGCCCGGCGAACACCACGAGGGCGGCCGTCCCGGCGAGCGGCCGAACCGGCCCAGGGCTCCCCCGCTGGTGTCCTGGCCCGATCCCGGAGATCCGGACGGCCGCCCTCCGTGGCGGCGATCACCAGGATGCGCGCAATCCCGGCCCCTGTCGTTGGCTGACGGTCCACTGTCACTTGGCAACGAGTCCACTGTCCGCCACCTGGCTCTTTGCCACCCGACTGTCCGCCACCCGCCCGGCGGCCACCTCGCGCCGCAGCTCACTCGGCGGCACCCCGTAGGCCGTACGGAACGCCCTGCTGAACTCGGCGGCCCGCGGAAACCCCCAGCGGGCCCCGATCGCGTGGATCGGCGTGGCCCGCAGCACGGGATCGGGATCGGTGAGGTCGCGGTACGCGTTCCGCAGCCGCTGGTCGCGGATGTACGTGGCGACGGTGAGGCCCTCCGTCTGGAAGAGCCGGTGCAGATAGCTGCGCGAGATGTGGTGCACGGCGGCGATGGCGGCGGGCGTCAGCTCGGGGTCGCCCAGGTGCCGCCGTATGAACGCCCTGATGTTCAGCAGCAGTGTCCGCCCGTGGGCCTCCGGCGTCAGCCGCGGTGCCGTGTCGACGGTGTGGGCGAAGAGCGCGGTGATCAGGTCGGCGACGACCTGGCCGAGGCGGGGCGCGTCGGACGGCTGGTACGGGGTCGTGTCCGCCGCCAGCTGCGTCAGGAACTGCGCCAGCAGCGCGCCGAGGCCCTCGCGGCCCGACAGACTGCTGCCGACCACGCGGTCCGCCTGCCGCGCGGGGAGGGCGACGAGCGAGCGTGGTATCTCGATACCGACCGTGGTGACCTGTTCGGTGCCGGTCTCGACGTCGAACGCCTTCGACGAACAACTGACATGGAAGTCACGGACCCCGTACGCGACCTGCTCCCGTCCCCAGCTGGCCAGGCCCGCGCCACCCATGAGCAGCGAGAGGTGGAACGTCTCCGGGTCGGACTGACGGATCAGCCTCGGGGTGCGGCGGAACACCATGGGATCGAACCTGGCCGGCCAGATCGCCACGTCGCCGAGGGTGATGAGGCGTTGGTGGGCGTAGTAGTCGGCGGCGCGGTCGGCTGTCGACAGCGGTTTGGGGACCAGGACCATGGGCGCGTGGGTACGGCGCATCAGCTCCGCCCAGGCCTCGAACCGGGCGTCCACCGGGAGGTCCACGGACCGGAAGACCGACTCGTGCAACACGGACTCAGTCAACCACAGGCCCGTACGAGGGCCGTTGGACCCCCGGAGGCTGCGCCCGGGCGGGGGCCAACGGCCGTCGTACGGCTGTGTTCATCAGCCGTGTTGATCAGCCGTGTTCATCGGCCGTGGCCGTCCACCGTGGCCATCGGCCGTGTTCATCGGGAGTTTCAGAGGGCTATCGGGTGGGACGTCCTGCCCGATGCCTCGTCGATCTCGTCGTGGGCCTTGGTGAGGAGCTTCATGGCGAGCTCGTTCAGGGCCCTCGCGCCGGCTATCTCCTCACCGACCCGGGGCTGATTGGGGTCGGTGTGGTGGCGGCTGGCGTAGCCGTTGGCGCGTACTTCCTTCCCGTCGGGGAGCCGTACGAGGGCGGCCGCCCGTGTGCGCTGATCGTCCTCCTGGAACTCCAGCTCGATGTGCCATCCGACAGCGGTTTTCATCATGACGATCACCTCCGGATCCGCTCTTTCCAGAGTGCTCCTCCGCGCCCGCCGACGCACGGCCTGCCCGGCACGAACCGCGCCTATCCGGCCCGCAGCATCAGCCCGATCCCCACCACGAGCAGCCCCGCCGCCACGATCCGTGGCGCTCCGAACCGTTCCTTGAAGAACACCGCCCCGATCGCCGCCCCCACGATGATCGACGACTCCCGCAGCGCCGCGACGGGCGCCAGCTCCGCCTTCGTCTGCGCCCACAGGACCAGCCCGTACGCCGCCACGGACAGCGCGGCTCCGAGGAGGCCCACGGCGGCGAACGGCCGCAGCAGCGCGACCGTCTCCCCGCGCCGGCGCCAGAGCATGTACGCGGGGAGCGCCAGCCCCTCCAGGGCCATCAGCCAGGCGATGTAGCTCAGGGCGGACCCGGAGGCCCGTACGCCGAGGCCGTCCACGACCGTGTACGCCGCGATCGACAGCCCCGTGGCCAGCGCCGCCCCGATCGCCGCCCGGTGCGGCCGGCTGCCGCGCAGGCCCCACAGGGCGACCCCGGTCAGTCCGGCGCAGCTCAGCAGGATGCCGGCCGCGGCCCAGCCGTCCGGCACCTCGTGGGCGAAGGCCGCGGCGAGGACGGTCACGACGAGGGGCGCGGAGCCGCGTGCGAGGGGGTAGGCCTGTCCGAAGTCGCCCAACCGGAAGGACGCCATCAGCAGCACGAAGTACACGAGGTGGATGACCGCCGAGGCGATGAGATACGGCCACGCGCCGGCCTCCGGGAGCGGCACGAACGGCACCATCCCGAACCCGATCAGCGCGCCGCCGCCGGATATCAGCGTGAAGCCGACCAGCTTGTCCGTGATCTTGTGGGCGATCGCGTTCCAACTGGCGTGGGTCACCGCCGCGAGCAGCACCGCCGCGGCGACGAGGGGCGTCACGCGTGCCGCTCGCGGACGTCCACGAGGTCGGCACCCGCGTGCGTGATCAGGGCCTTGGGGTCCATGGGGAAGACGGTGTGCGGGGTACCGGCCGCCGCCCACACCGTGGCGTGGTCGAGGAGCGAGCGGTCCGCGAGGACACGGGTCCTGGTCCGGTGCCCGAAGGGCGGGACCCCGCCGATCGCGTACCCGGTCGTCTCCCGTACGACGTCGGCGCGGGCCCGGGTGACCTTCTCCGCGCCGAGTTCCCGCCGGACCAGCTCCACGTCCACCCTGGACGCGCCGTCCATCAGCACCAGCACGGGGACGCCGTCCGCCGCGAAGATCAGCGACTTGCAGATCTCGCTCAACTCGCAGCCGAGCGCGGCGGCCGCCTCCGCGGCGGTCCTCGTGGCCTCCGGGAACCGGCGGATCTCCGCGTGCAGTTCGCCCAGCCCCAGCGTGGTGAGTGCCTCGGCGAAACGGGGGTGGGCTCCGGAGCCCTCGGTGTCCTGCGCGACGTCGTTGGTCATGCGGGCACGCTAGCGGTGCGTGTACCGGCCACGCGACCGGGTTGTGACGCGGGAGAGTTCGGGGGCACGGGAGCGTTGGCGGGTGCGGGTGAGTGGGGGCTGGTCGCGCAGTTCCCCGCGCCCCTGGTGGGGGCACCTCCCGCTCGAGAAACTCCATCCAGCCACAGAGACGGCACTGGACCGCGTGATCCGTTTCGCTGACGATCGTGGGATGACAGATACTCCGCCGACTCCGACAGCCCATGACAGCCGCGCGTTCCTGATCCTGCACGGTTGGCAGAACCACCGGCCCGCCGCCCACTGGCAGCACTGGCTGGCGGACCGCCTCACCGACCTGGGCCACGAGGTGGCGTACCCGCGGCTCCCGGAGGCGGACGACCCGGACCTGGAGCGCTGGCTGGCGGAACTGGACGCGCTGCTGGGGGAGTTGGCGGAGCGGCGGATCACGGTGGTCTGCCACAGCCTCGCGTGTCTGCTGTGGCTGCACGCGGTCGCGCGGGACGACATCCTGCCCGGCCCCGTCGACCGCGTCCTGCTCGTCGCCCCGCCCGCCCCGGAGGTCGCCCTGGAGCACCCGGAGATCGCGGAGTTCGCCCCGCCGGAGCTGAGCCCCGCGCGGCTGGCCGAGGCCGCCTCGTACACCCGGATCGTCGCCGGCGACAACGACCCGTACTGCCCGCACGGCGCGGCCACGACGTACGCCGAACCGCTGGGCCTGCCCGCCGACGTGCTGCCCGGCCAGGCCCATCTGGACCTGGACGCGGGCTACGGTCCCTGGCCGTCGCTGTTCGACTGGTGCCTGCACACGGCGCCGGAGACGTACGAGAAGCTGCCGGTCCACGGCCGCTCCGGGCACCGCGTGCCCGCCCCCGAGAGCTGAGCGGCCCGGTGGCTCAGCCCCCGCTGCCCGCCTTGAGGAGCGCCGCCACGATCGGGCCCGCCGACTCGCTGCCGTGGCCGCCCTGTTGGACGACGCCGGCGGAGGCCAGATCGCCCTTCCACGCGGTGAACCAGCCGTTGGGTTCCTTCTGCCCGTCGACCTCGGCGGAGCCGGTCTTGGCGCCGTAGTCCGGGCCGAGGCCCGACATCGCCTCGGCCGCCGTACCGGCCGCGGCGGTGTACTGGAGGAGGTCGCGCAGCTGGGAGCGGACGGTGTCGGACATGGGCCGGGAGGCCGTCGCGAGGGTGCGGTTGTCGACGGTCGGCGGGACCAGGTACGGCTGCTTGAAGACGCCCGTCTTGGCCGTCGACACCACCGACGCCATGTTCAGCGGGTTCATCCGCACCCCGCCCTGCCCGATCAGCGAGGCCGCCATCGGGGCGTCGCTCTGCACCGGCACCGCGCCGTCGAAGCTGGACACGCCGATGGCCCAGTTGTTCAGGCCGAGGCCGAAGACCTGCTGGGCCTCCTGGGTCAGGGAGTCGTCGTCCAGCTCCTTCGCCTGGGAGATGAAGGCGGTGTTGCAGGAGCGGGCGAAACTCGCCTTGAACGTGCCGTTCTTGATCTCGAACTTGTCGTCGTTCTGGAACTTCCAGCCGCCGTACGACGAGAACTTGGGGCACGGGTGGACCTTGTCCGCCGAGGCCAGGCCCTTGTCGATGAGCAGCGCCGACGACACGATCTTCATGGTGGAGCCGGGGGCGAGCGAGCCCTGGAACGCCACGTTGAAGCTGCTGGAGTTCGCGGCGGCCAGGATCTCGCCGGTCGAGGGGCGCATCACGACCACGGACGCCCGCTTCGTGGCCTTCACCTGCTCCTCGGCGGCGGCCTGCAGCGACGGGCTGAGCGTCGTCTTCAGCTCCCCCGGGGTGCCCTCGCTCAGCTCCAGCAGCGTCTTGTCGTCGGCCTTCTCCTTGGCGGACTTGGTGGACTTGGTGGAGTTCGTGGGCTTGGCGGAGGACTTGTCGTCCGACTCGTCCTCGGCCGGGTCGGCGCGGACGATCCGCAGCTCGACCCCCGCCTTGCCGCCCGCCTTCTTGCCGTACTTCTCCCGCAGACCGTCCAGCACCGAGCCCAGCGACGGGTACTTCTCCGTCGTCAGCTCGCCGCCGTCCCGGTCGAGGGCCTTCACCGGGGGCGTGCCCGCCTCGCCGGTCACCAGCCGGTCGCCCTCGTCGAGGTCGGGGTGGACGACGGACGGCTGCCAGTCGACGACCGGTTCGCCGTCCTTCTCCGCCCGTACGACGGTGAGGGCGGACTCGTACGTCAGCGGCTTGTCCGTGCCCTTGTAGGAGACCGTGCCCTTCACCGTGAACGGAACCTTGTCGCCCGTGCGCTTGCCCCGGGTGAGGGTGACGTCCTTGATGTGGGCGTCCTTGGTGAAGCCGGTCAGCGCGGTCCTCGCGGCGGCCGAGTCGTCCGTGGCGGCGGCGGCCTTCGCGACGGTGCCCTTCTGCCAGGCGGTCAGGAACGCGGTCGCGGCCGTACGGACCTCGCCGGCGGACAGGGGGCCGCTCTTCACGGCCTTGGCGTCGGACGAACCGTCGTTGGCCGCCGCGCCACCGCCGAACACCGTGTACACGGCGAACGCCCCGCCGCCGAGGGCCACGACCGCCACACCGCCCAGCACGAGGTGCCGCCGTGACCTGCCCGACTTCACGGTCTTCCGCTCGTCGACACGCCTTCTCTTACCCACGCTCCCGACCTTCCGCTGCCCCCGGCTGCCTCTCGTCCCTCAACGAGAACACCCACACTAGAGTCCCGGGGATCACTCCGTGGGTTCGGCCGGGGATATGTACGGACACCCGTACCCCGCGATGAAGAGCACCCCGTCGCGGCTCTCGCGGGGCGTGGCTCTCAGCCGCCTCCCCCGTCACCGACGAGACGTCGCCGTTCGCGGGTCGAAGCCGAACGGCAGTTCCAGCCGATGGGCCCGCATCAGCTCGTCGTCGGCGAGGAGTTCACCCGTCGCCCCGTCCGCCGCGATGACCCCCTCGCTGAGGATCAGCGAGCGCGGGCACAGTTCGAGGGCGTACGGCAGGTCGTGCGTGACCATGAGGACGGTGACGTCCAAGGACCGCAGGATGTCGGCGAGTTCGCGGCGCGACGCGGGGTCGAGGTTGGAGGACGGCTCGTCGAGGACGAGGATCTCCGGCTCCATGGCGAGGACGGTGGCCACGGCCACCCGGCGGCGCTGCCCGAAGGAGAGGTGGTGCGGCGGCCGTTCCTTGAACTCCGCCATGCCGACCCGTTCGAGGGCACGGTCCACCCGGGCCTCCAGCTCGGGCCCCTTCATCCCCGCCGCAGCCGGCCCGAAGGCCACGTCCTCCCGCACGGTCGGCATGAAGAGCTGGTCGTCGGGGTCCTGGAAGACGATGCCGACCTTCCGCCGGATCTCGGCCATGTGCCGCTTGCCGACCGGCATCCCGGCGACGGTCACCGTCCCGGCGCCCCCGGTCAGGATGCCGTTGAGGTGCAGGACGAGGGTGGTCTTGCCGGCCCCGTTCGGCCCGAGCAGCGCGACCCGTTCGCCGCGTCCGATGGCGAAGTCGACGCCGAAGAGGGCCTGGTGGCCGTCGGGGTAGGCGAAGGCGAGGCCGGCGACTTCGAGGGACGGGGTGATGGCATCGGTGGTCACAGGGTCCATCCCAGCAGACAGACGACGAGCGCGGCGACCGGGAGGGCGAAGGCGTACGACCACTGCGCCCGGGACGCGGTCACCTCGTCGATGACGGGCATGGTGCCCGCGTACCCCCGGCTGATCATGGCCAGATGGACCCGCTCGCCCCGCTCGTACGAGCGGATGAACAGCGCCCCGGCGGTCTTGGCGAGCACACCCCAGTGCCGTACGCCACTCGCCTCGAAGCCGCGTGACTCGCGCGCGATGCGCATCCGCCGCATCTCGTCGGTGATGACGTCCCCGTAGCGGATCATGAAGGACGCGATCTGGACGAGCAGCGGCGGGAGTCTGAGGCGCTGGAGGCCGAGGAGGAGGGCGCGGAGTTCGGTGGTGGCGGCGAGGAGGACGGAGGCGGCGACGCCCAGCGTCCCCTTGGCGAGGACGTTCCAGGCGCCCCACAGCCCGCTGACGCTCAGCGACATCCCGAGGACCTCGACGCGTTCGCCCTGCGCCACGAACGGCATGAGCACGGCGAACGCGACGAACGGGACCTCGATCAGCAACCGCCGCAGCAGGAACCGGGCGGGGACGCGGGCCGCGTACGCGACCACGCCCAGCAGCACGGCGTACAGCCCGAACGCCCACATCGCCTCCCGGGGCGTCGACACCACGACGACCACGAAGGCGAAGACGGCCGCGAGTTTGGTGTGCGGCGGCAGGGCGTGCACGGGCGAGTGCGCGTGCCGGTAGAGCTTGTGGGCGTGGCCGGCGCCCATGTCAGACGTTCTCGGGCACGGAGCTGGGCGACGTGGCGTCGCCCTCGCCGGTACGCCGCTTGCGTACGGCCCAGAAGATCCCCGTCCCGGCGACGACGGTGACGCCGACGCCGATCACGCCCGCGAGACCGCCGGCGAGACGGGCGTCGGTGAGGCCTTCGACGCCGTAGTCGGCGAGCGGGGAGTCGGCGGCGGCGTGGTCCTCGACCTTGGCGTCGAAGCCCTTGTCGGCGGCGACCTTCTCCAGGCCGTCGGGGTCGGCGGAGGCGTAGAAGCTGACGACACCGGCGAGGACGAGGGAGGCGCCGAGACCGGCGAGGAGGAACTTGCGCGTCGAGCGGGCGGCGACGGGGGCGGGCTTCGGCTCGGCGGCGGGGGCGTCGACCAGTTCGCCGTTGACGCGGAGCTTGAGCGGGGCGGTCAGGCCTCGGGCGCCGTGCACGAGGTCCGGTCGTACGGCGATGACGGCGCCGACCGTCGCGGCGGTGATCGCGGCCTCGCCGATGCCGATGAGGGTGTGGACGCCGACCATGGCGGTGAGGACCGAGCCGAGCGGCACGTCCGTGGTGCCGCCGATCGCGTAGACGAGCGTGAAGGCGGCGGCGGAGGCGGGCACGGAGAGCAGGGCGGCGACGAACGCGGAGACGGTGACCGAGCGGCGCGTCTTCGGCAGGAGCTTCACGAGCCCCCGGAAGACGGCGTATCCGACGAGGGACGTCACGACCGCCATGATGGTGATGTTCACGCCGAGGGCGGTGAGGCCGCCGTCGGCGAAGAGGATGCCCTGCATCAGGAGCACCACGGACACGCAGAGGACCCCTGTGTAGGGGCCCACGAGTATCGCGGCCAGCGCCCCGCCGAGGAGATGTCCGCTGGTGCCGGCGGCCACCGGGAAGTTCAGCATCTGCACGGCGAAGATGAACGCGGCGACGAGTCCCGCGAGCGGTGCCGTGCGCTCTCCCCCACGCTCGACTTCGCTCGCGCGGGAGGTGCCCCCCTGCTCACGCCGGGCGCCGCGCAGGCTCACGGCGACCGCACCGGCGGCGACGACTCCGGCGACCGCCGAGACGGGGGCGTTGATGAATCCGTCGGGGACGTGCATGCGAGGGCTCGCTCTCCTGGTCGGGGCAGGGCCACCGGGATGGCTGGAACCTTACGATGATAGAGCCCTATTGCGAGCTTCTTGCAAGAGCGCGTGGGGGACGATTAGCGAACGTCTCGCCGAGCCCGCTCCGGAGGCGGGTGGCGGAAAATATGCGACATTGGAGAAGCAGTGGACAGTGGACAGCGGATTCACAGCTTCCGCTTGGGTCACTCAGCGTGAGGAGCAGCCCGATGTCTGTCACCGTCGAGCAGTACGCCAGGGCCCATGTCGTCACGGACTCCCCCGATGACCTGGACACCGTGCCGGTCATCCTCCGCTACGACCCCGACGCCTCCACCGTCCGCGTACGCCTCCCCGGACCCGACGAGTGGACCTTCCCCCGCGACGTCCTCGAACGCGGCCTCCGCGCCCCCACGACCGCCGGCCCCGTGAGCATCTGGCCCTGCGGCCGCGTCCAGGCCGTCATGGAGTTCCACTCCGCCCAGGGTGTCGAGGTCATGCAGTTCGACACGCAGGCGCTGACGCGGTTTCTGCGGCGGACGTACACGGCTGCGCCCGTGGCGCGCTGAGGAGGGCGTCCCCGGGATGTGCGGGGGTATGCATGACGGCGTGGAGCGGGGGGCCGCCGCACGCCGCATGGGGGGACGCGTGACAGCGCAGAGGGACGGTGAGGGGCTGGCGCCGCCGTACGCGCTCGCCTCGCTGTGGGTGGTACGGCACGGGCAGAGCACCGCGAACGTCGCGTACGCCGAGGCCGAGCGGACCGGGTCGACCGAGCCGCTGCCGGGCCGGGGTTCCGAGGTTCCGCTGTCCGAGCTGGGCCGCGCGCAGGGCGGGGCGCTGGGTGGGTGGCTGGCCGGGATCTCCGGTGGTGGGGGTGATGGTGAGAGCGGCGACGGCGGTGGCCGGGGGCCGGACCTGGTGGTCTGTTCGCCGTACGTACGGGCCCGGCAGACCTGGGAGTTGATGGCCGGGCATCCACGGGTGGCCGTCCCGCCTCCGCTGCTCGTCGACGAGCGGTTGCGGGACCGGGAGATGGGCGTCTTCGAGATGCACCCGCCCGGCGCGATGCGGGTCCGCTCGCCCGAGGAGGCGGCGCGGCGGGCCCTGCTGGGTGACTGGTTCTACCGGCCGCCGGGCGGGGAGGCGCTGACCGACGTGGTGCTGCGGGTACGGGACTTCGTCGGCGAGCTGGACCGGGTGGCACCCGGCCGGCGGGTGCTGCTGGTCGCCCATGACGCGATCGCCGTGGCCCTGCGCCTGGTGTGCGCGGGGCTGGGTGCGGCGCTCCCCGGACGGCTGCCGCCCGTCCCCAACGCCTCGGTCTCACGGTGGGACCGCGACGGGGGACGGTTGCGGCTGACGCGGTGGGGGGACACGACGCACCTCGACGTCGCCGAGCCGGGGATCTCGACTGGGCCGGGGGTTACGGCTGGGCCGGGGGTCTCGACTGGGCCGGAGGCCGGCGGCCGGGTTACACCGGCACCGTGAGCGTGGCCGTGTAGCCCTTGTCGGTGCTGCCTTCGAGGGTGGCGAGCTGCTGGTCGTAGCCGTCGCTGAAGATGTTGTCGGTCTCCAGGGAGAGCTGGCCGAGGTTCTGGACGCTCTGCTCGTAGCCGTCCGTGGCGTACACGGTGTCGCAGACGTCCTTGGGGAAGGCGAGCTGCGAGGTGGCGACGATGTTCTGGGCGGCGGTGGCGTCGTCCAGGCTGCCGTACACCTCGAAGTGGATGTGCGGCCAGCGGCCCGTGTAGCAGGCGGGGAAGATCGACGTGAAGGTGACCTGGCCCTTCTCGTCGGCCTCCTGGACGCCGCGCAGGTAGTTCTCCTCGGTGGCTCCCTCGGAGTAGAGGGAGTAGAGGCCCGCCCGGTCGCAGTGCCAGAGGTAGACGGCCGCGCCCTCCATCGGGGTGTCGCAGCCGGAGGACTGGTCGACGATGGTCAGCGTGACCGTCAGCGGGATGCCCTCGGCGACGCCGCTGGCCGAGCCGAAGCTCTTCGTGATGTCGCGGCGGACGACACCGCTCTCCTTGAGGACGTTCGGGCCGTTCGAGCCGTCACCGGGGTACGGGCCGGCGGTCTCGTTCGGGATGACCTCGCAGTCCGAGCCGGAGGAGCCGGTCGAGGCCGAACCTGAGGAGGACGAGTCCGACGAGGCGGTGCTGGACTCGTCCGTGGAACAGGCCGCCACCAGCGGGACCATGCTCGCGCCGGCCAGCAGTCTGATCATGCGGCGGCGGGCGAACACGGGGAGGTCGTAGGAGAGTCCTCTGTCGAACTCGTCGTCGTGGTGGTGGCCATGCCCGTGGCCGTGGCCGTGGCCGTTGCTCTTGGGTGCTGTGCTCATGTGCCGAACCGCGCCTTCCGAATGTTCCCGTCATGGAATGCGCGTGATGCTATGAGCGATTCCTGTGAGATTCCCAGGTCTCCGCCATGGCGTTCCTGTCAGGCGGCGCGGCCTTCCGTCACCGTGCGGCCGACAGCATCACGAGCGCGAACAGCACGACAGGCGTCACGATCATCGCGGTCAGATGGACGACCAGCGTCCGCGTCAGCCTCAGCACGGGGAACAGAACCAGCCCGCCCACGAGCCAGTACAGGTAGATCCGGCCCGCGGAATGCCAGGCCTCGGTCTCCTCCGCGCGGGTGGTGGGCTCCACGAACAACGCCCCGACCGCCATCAGCAGAAGCACGCCGCACAGCAGGACGTCCCCTGCCCCTACGCCGACCGCGACGCGCTGGTCCGCCCGGCGCAGGCGTTCACGGCACGAGGGCCGGATCGCCCGAGGCTCCGCCGACCCGCTCACGCCCCCACCACCCCGTCCAGCCCCTCCCGCAGAAGGTCCGCGTGGCCGTTGTGGCGGCCGTACTCCAGCAGCACGTGGATCATGACCATCCGTAGCGAGACCTCCTCGTCCCACCGCGGCTGATGGCCGGCCAGGTCCAGGGACTCCGCCTCCCGTTCGATACGGCGTGAGGTCTCCACCTCCGCCTCCCACGCCCCGAACGCCTCCGCCCGCGTCGAGGCGCTCGCGTCGTACGCCGCCTGGAAGTCGATCTCCTTCGACCACACCATGGGGGCGTCGTGGTCCTCGAACACCCGGCGGAACCAGGCGCGTTCCACCTCGGCCATGTGCCGGACGAGGCCCAGCAGCGAGAGCGTCGACGGAGGCATCGACCGGCTGCGGAGTTCCTCGTCCGTGAGGCCCTCGCACTTCATGGCGAGGGTCGCCCGGTGGTAGTCGAGGAAGGCCCGGAGCGTCTCGCGTTCGGTGCCGAAGTGGGGCGGGTCCACGCGCTGGTCGTCGGCCACTGGTCGGTGCTCCTCATCCTCGGCGGACCTTGTCGAAGAAGACCCTGATGTCGGCCGCCCAAGCTACCGGCCCGCCCAACGCCACCCCACCCGGCCGTCCCCTCACACGCGGAAAGCCGGTGAGGGCTCCCGTCCCCACGGGCCCTCACCGGCGGTCCTGCGCGGCTGCCGGTCCTGCTCGGCTGCCGTCCGTCACGTCGGACGCAGAGTCACGTCACGCGCGGACCAGCTCCCTGTCCTCGTCGTCGTCGGCCGACTTCTTCGCGGCGTCGTCCGGTGTCCGCAGGGCCTCACCCTCGACGTCGACGTTCGGCAGGGCACGGTCCAGCCACTTCGGCAGCCACCAGGCCTTGTCGCCGAGGAGCGTGAGTACGGCGGGGACGATGACCATGCGGACCACGAACGCGTCGAAGAAGACGGCGATCGCGAGGCCGAAACCAATCATCTTCACCATCGACTCGCTGGAGGTGATGAACCCCGCGAAGACCGCCATCATGATGATCGCCGCGGCCGTCACCACGCGGGCGCCGTGCTTGAAGCCGGTCACGACGGCCTGGCTGGGCTTCTCCCCGTGGACGTACGCCTCGCGCATGCGGGTGACGAGGAAGACCTCGTAGTCCATCGCCAGGCCGAAGACGACACCCACCATGAAGATCGGCATCATCGCCATGATCGGTCCGGTCTCCTCGACGCCGATCAGGCCGCCCAGCCAGCCCCACTGGAAGACCGCGACGACGGCGCCCAGCGCGGCGAGCACGCTCAGCAGGAAGCCGAGAGCCGCCTTCAGGGGGACCAGGATCGAGCGGAAGACCAGGATGAGGAGGAGGAAGGCGAGACCCACGACGAGACCCAGGTACGGGATCAGGGCGTCGTTCATCTTCTGTGAGAAGTCGATGTTCATGGCCGTGGTGCCGGTGACCAGCACCTCCGCGTCCGTCTCGCCCTTGATGTCCACGCCCGCGTCACGGATGGAGTGGACCAGGTCCTCGGTCTGCGGCGAGGAGGGCTTGGAGTCCGGGATGACGGTGATGATGAAGGTGTCCCCGGCCTTGTTGGGCGTCGCCGGGGTCACCGTCACGACGTCCTTCAGGCCCTTGATCTCGTCGCCCACCTTGGTGGCGGCCGCCTGCGGATCGGCGCTGCCGTCGGCGTCGACCACGACCATCAACGGGCCGTTGAACCCGGGCCCGAAGCCCTCCGACAGCAGGTCGTAGGCGCGGCGCTGGGTGGTGGACGTGGGCTGCGAGCCGTCGTCGGGCAGGCCCAGTTCCAGCGAGGTGGCGGGAACCGCCACGGCGCCGAGGCCGACGATGCCGAGGAGCAGTACGGCGACAGGGCGACGGACGACGAAGCTCGCCCAGCGCGTGCCCATGTTGGCCTTGGTCTGCTGCCCCTGGACCGGCTGCCCCTGCTCCTGCCCGCCCTGCTCCTGCTTGGCCGCGGCCTTCCCTCGGCCGAACCGCTTGCTCTTCGCGTCCGCCGGCTGGACCTTCCCGCCCGCGTAGCCGAGCAGGGCCGGAATCATGGTCAGGGCGATCAGGACGGCGATGACGACGGTGCCCGCCGCGGCGACGCCCATCTTGGTCAGCATCGGGACACCGACGACCGAGAGGCCGGCCAGGGCGATCACGACCGTCAGGCCGGCGAAGACCACCGCGGAGCCCGCCGTGCCGGTGGCCCGTCCGACCGCCTCCTCGCGGTCGCGGCCCTCGGCCAGCTCGGCCCGGTAGCGGGAGACGATGAAGAGGGCGTAGTCGATGCCGACCGCGAGGCCGATCATCGCCGCCAGCGTGGAGGTGGTCGAGCCCAGGTCCAGGGCGTTGGCGAGGGCGGTGATGGTGGCGACGCCGATGCCCACGCCGATGATCGCCGTCAGCAGCGGCAGTCCGGCCGCGACCAGCGAGCCCAGGGTGATCACGAGGACGACCGCGGCGATGGCGATACCGATGATCTCGCCGACCCCGGCCTCCGCGGCCGCCTGCAGCGCGTCACCGCCGGCGTCGACGGTCAGCCCGCCGTCCCGCGCGTCCTGCACGGCCTCGTTCAGGGCCTCCCGCGACGACTCCTTCAGCTCCATGCCGGGGACGTCGTAACTCACCTGCAGGTAGGCGACGGTGCCGTCCTGGGAGACGGCCTGCGTCTGGTACGGGTCGGTGACGGAGGTGACCTCGGAGCCGGTGCTCAGCTCCTTGACAGTGTCCTCGACGGTCGCCTTGTTGGCGGCGTCCGTCATCTTCTCGCCCTCGGGGGCCTTGAAGACGACCCGAGCGGTGCCGCCGTCGGCACTCATGCCGGGGAAGCGCTCCTCCAGCAGGTCGAAGGCCTTCTGCGCCTCGGTGCCGGGGATGGAGAAGGAGGTCGAGCCCGCGGCGGGCGCGGAGGCGGCGCCGACACCCGCGAGCGTCAGCAGTGCCACCCAGACAAGGGCTACCAAGTGTCGTCGCCGGAAGGCGAGTCGACCCATTTTGTAGAGGAACGTGGCCACGGGGGGTACTCCCGTTCAAGTCGTGGACGTGCAGGAGGGCAGGACGGATCGACCCGTGCCGAGGGTGGGAAAGGTGGGGAAGGCAGAGAAGAGGCAGGGGTGATCGGCCCGACGACGAGGGGGGCACCTCCCGCCTTGAGCGGAGCCGAAAGGTGGGGGAGGTCGCGTCAGGTGAGGGGGACCGCCCGGGAGGGCGGCTACGCGGTCAGGTCGGGCTGTCGGTCAGTCGGTCGGTACACCGAGGGCGGGGAGCACCACGGCGTCGATGTACGAAACCAGGAAGTCCTGCGTGGGCGGCAGGTCCTCGATCAGACCCCTCGCGACGAAGGCTCCGATGAGCATGTGCAGCACATATTCGACGGCCGGGTTGTCCGGACGGACCTCGCCCCGGTCGACGGCACGCTGCAGCACATGGCGGAGCTCCAGCATCTCGGGCTCGATGATCAGCTCGCGGAACGCCTTCAGGAGGTCGGGATTCCCGTGGATCGCCATGGCCAGGCCCCGCATCAGCGCGGAGTTCTGTTCCATGGCGCAGTCGTCCTGGCTCCTCACCAGCGCGTGCATGTCGCCCCGGAGGGACCCGGTGTCGACGGAGCTGATGTCCGGTCCCGGCTTGTTGTGCCGCATCGCCTTCGCGACCAGCTCGGCCTTGCCGCCCCACTGGCGGTAGAGGGTGGCCTTGCTGGAGCGGGTGCGGGCCGCCACGGCGTCCATGGTGAGGGCGTCGTAGCCGACCTCGCGGAGCAGGTCGAGCACGGCCGCGTAGAGCTCGGCCTCGCGCTCCGGCGTGATCCGACTGCGGCGCACCGTCGCGGTCTCAGTCATCCCACTCCCCTGCTCCGGCTGGACGTTCGAGGCGACAAGGCTACCGGCCACGCGGCAGGGCACGGGCCGGACACCCCGCCTCTAGAACGAAACGGTTTCGTACGCTTATTAAGATACCCCGGGAGTCAAAGAAAACGAAACCGTTTCGTTCGTGTCGTGGGTCACCCGCCCGTCCGCCGGTCCGCCGGTCCGCCGGTCCGCCGGTCCGCCGGTCCGGCCGTGCGCCGGTCGGTCGTCGGTCGTCGGTCGTCGGTCGTCGGCCGGTTTCACGAGTTGCCGCGCCCTCCGACGCGTAAAAGCATGGGGAGGTGAGCGACGTGTACGAGCGGGCAGCCGGCGGCGAGGTGGACGACACCACCGCCGGAGCCTCCGGCTACCTCCGCTTCCCCCACCTCAGCGGCGACCGCCTCTGCTTCGTGGCCGAGGACGACCTGTGGCTGGCCCCGCTCGACGGTTCGGAGCGCGCTTGGCGGCTCACCGTCGACCGTACGAAGGTCGCCGGCCCGCGCTTCTCGCCCGACGGCCGGCTCATCGCGTACACGAGCTGGCGCAGCATCGTCCCGGAGATCCATCTGGCCCCCGTGGACGGCGGCCGGCCCGCGCGCCGGCTGACCCACTGGGGCAGCCCCGACACCGAGGTCCGCGGCTGGACGCCCCCTGAATCCGACGCCGAGGGGCGCTCGGACATCCTGGCCGTCGCCTCGCACGGCGAGCCGTTCTCGTACTACACCTGGGCCTACAAGGTCCGCACGGACGGAGACCCCGGCCGCAAGCTCCCCTGGGGCCCGGTCTCCGACATCCAGGTCGCCGAGATCGACGGCGAGCGCAGGACCCTGCTCCTCACGGGCACCCCGCCCCACGAACCGGCCTCCTGGAAGCGCTACCGGGGCGGTGCCACGGGCCGGCTCTGGCTGCACGGCGAGCGGCTGCTGGCCGACCTCGACGGGCACCTCCACTCCCCCCTGTTCGTCGGCGGCCGGATCGCCTTCCTCTCCGACCACGAGGGCGTCGGCAACCTCTACTCCTGCGCGTACGACGGCTCCGACCTGCGCCGCCACACCGATCACGACACCTTCTACGCCCGGCACGCGGCGAGCGACGGCTCCCGGGTGGTGTACCAGTGCGCGGGCGACCTGTGGCTCGTCGACGACCTGTCCCCCGACGCCGTCCCGCGCCGGCTCGACGTACGGCTCGGCGGTTCGCTCACCGGGCGGCGGCCGTACCAGGTGCCGGCCGCCCAGCACGTCGACGGTCTCTCGGTCGACGACACGGGCCGGGCGAGCGCGGTCGTCGTACGCGGCAGCCTGTACTGGCTGACCCACCGCGACGGCCCCGCCCGGACCATCGCCGACACCCCGGGCGTCCGCGTCCGGCTGCCGGAGATGCTCGGTTCCGGCGGGCAGGTGGCGTACGTGACGGACGCGGACGGCGAGGACGCGATCGAGATCGCCTACCTCCCCCGGGCGACCGGCGACCGCGAGCCCCGCCGCCTCGCCTCCGGCGACCTGGGCCGCGTACTGGAACTGGTGGCGGACCCGGAAGGCGAACGCCTCGCCATCGCGGCGAACGACGGCCGCCTGCTCCTCCTCGACGCCACCGAGGAATCGAACGGCGAGGTCACCGAACTCATCACCTCCCTCAACGGACCCGTCCGCGACCTCGCCTTCTCCCCGGACGGCGCCTGGCTGACCTGGTCCCACCCGGGCATCGGCCGCACGCTCCGCCAGATCAAGATGGCCCGGATAAAGGACCGGCACATCGTCGACGTCACACATGGCCGCTTCGAGGACGAGAACCCGGTGTTCACGCGCGACGGCCGCTACCTCGCCTTCCTCTCCTGGCGCGGCTTCGACCCGGTCTACGACGTCCACACCGGCGACCTCTCCTTCCCGCTCGGCTGCCGCCCCTACCTGGTCCCCCTCTCCTCCGCCACACCCTCCCCGTTCGCCCTGAACCCCGACGGCCGCCCGGTGGCCGGGGGCATGGACCCGGCCGAGGACGAGGACACCGGCGGCACGGTGACCGTCGAGACCGAGGGCCTGGAGAACCGGGTCACGCCCTTCCCGGTCACCGCCTCCAAGTACTCGGCGCTCCACCCGGTCGCGGGCGGCGGCCTCGTCTGGCTGCGCTGGCCGATCTCGGGCGCCCTGGGCGAGACCTTCGCCAACCCGGACGACATGACCGGCCGCCCGACCCTCGAGTACTTCAACATCAGCAAGGCGAAGAAGTCCGAACTCGTCGAGCACCTGGACTGGTTCGCGGTCAGCGGCGACGGCTCACGGCTGGTCGTCGTGGACGAGGGCGATCTGCGGGCCGTCCCCGCGACCGAGGCCGGCGACAGCGACTCGACCGTCTGGATCGACCTGCGGCGCGTGATGCACGAGGTCGACCCGGCGGCGGAGTGGCGCCAGTCGTACGCGGAGGCCGGCCGCCTGATCCGCGCGTACTTCTGGGACCCGCGGATGAGCGGCATCGACTGGGACGGCGTCCTGGACCAGTACCGCCCCCTGGTCGAACGGGTCGCCTCCCCCGACGAGTTCGCGGACCTGCTCAGGGAGGTGCTGGGCGAACTGGGCACCTCGCACGCCTACGTCTCCGCCGCGCGCCGCAACGAGGGCCCGCCCCACTACCAGCGCCGCCAGGGCCTGCTGGGCGCCAACTTCGTCCACCGGGAGGCGGGGTGGACCGTCCGCCGCATCCTCCCCGGCGACTCGTCCGACTCCAAGGCCCGCTCCCCCCTGGCCGGCACGGGCATCCGGGAGGGCGCGGTCCTGACCCACGTCGACGGCCGCCCGGTGGACCCGGTGACGGGCCCGTACCCCTTGCTGGCGGGCGCGGGCGGTACGACCGTCGAGCTGACGTTCACTCCGGCGGAGGTCGCGGGCCGCTCCCGCCGCGTCGCCGTGGTCCCCCTCGTCGACGAACGCCCCCTGCGCTACCAGGACTGGGTCGCCAAACGCCGCGAGGTCGTACGGGAGTTGAGCGGCGGCCACTGCGGCTACCTGCACATCCCGGACATGGGCGGCTCCGGCTGGGCCCAGTTCAACCGCGACCTGCGCATGGAGGTGTCCCGGCCCGCCCTGATCGTCGACGTACGCGGCAACGCGGGCGGTCACATCAGCGAGCTGGTCGTGGAGAAACTGACCCGCACGATCCTGGGCTGGGACCTGACGAGGGACGCCCAGCCGGTCTCGTACGCCTCGTCCGCCCCGCGCGGCCCGGTGGTCGCCCTGGCGGACGAGGCGACGGCCTCCGACGGCGACATGATCACGGCGGCCTTCAAACTCCTCGAGCTCGGCCCCGTCGTCGGCCAGCGCACCTGGGGCGGCGTCGTCGGCATGACCGGCCGCCACCAGCTCGGCGACGGCACCGTCATCACCGTCCCCATGAACGCCGCCTGGTTCGACGCGTACGGCTGGACCATCGAGAACAGAGGCGTCACCCCGGACCTGGAAACCCTCCGCACCCCCCTGGACTGGGCGGAAGGCCGCCACACCCAACTGGCCGCCGCGGTGACCCTGGCCCTGAACCTCCTCCACACCACCCCAGCGGCAACCCCTCCGGACTACACGAACACCCCCAACAGATCCCGCCCGAAGCTCCCGAAACGCCCCTGAAAGGGGCGCACTATAGGGGCGCGGGGAACTACGCAACGACGCGAAGCGTCGAAGGGGCGCGGGGAACTGCGACCAGCCCCCACCCACCCGCACCCGACAACGCACCCAAAAAGGCAAACAAAAACGCAGGGCACCCCCAAAAAAAGGAGGGCGCCCCACGCATCCGGCCAAGCCCAGCGCAGCGGCTACGCGTCGTAGTCCTGCCGGAACCGGTCTTCCTCGTCCCGCATCAACCGCTCGGTCTCCTCGTCCCGCCGCTGAGCACCACGCTCCGGCTGCCCGTGCGTGCGCTCACGCTCCCGCTCGCCAGGCCGCTGAGCCGACCGCTCGCGCTCCCGCTCGCCAGGCCGCTGAGCCGACCGCTCGCGCTCCTGCCGCGCACGCTCCTCGGGGGAACGCCCACGCGACTCCTCCGGCGACTGGCCGGACTTCCGCTTGGCCTGCTGCTTGAGCTGTTCGGCCTTGTCCTGGAACTGGTCCTTCATGCCCATGTGGATTCACTCCCGTAGTGGGTGAGGGGATCGGGGCTCAACCAGACAAACACGGGCGGACATCCCACGCATTTCGATCAGTAACGCTCGGTCAACGCCCGGTGATCAGGACCCCGGCGCTCCCACCCCCCGCGTCCGCTCGTCCGCCGCCCCGCCGGCCCCCACCAGCCCCTTGGCGACCCCGCGAAGCCGCGGCTCCATCCGCCGCACCTCGCGCGGCGCGAACGTCCCGATGAGGCCCGGGAGATACCCCCGTACGCCCTGCGTCCCCCGTAGCCACCACTGCCCGTACACATGGCTGGACCGCCGCTCGATCCCAGCGACGAGCCGGTCGACGGCCGGCCCGAGCGGATACGTCTTGCCGGCCGGCCACGGCAGCCGCTCCCGCAACTCCCGTAGCGCCTCGTCCTTGTCGGCCCCGCGCACCATGTCCGTGTCGGTCCAGGACAGATACCCGATCCCGACGCCGACCCCCTGGTGCCCGACCTCGGCCCGCAGACAGTGCGCGTACGCCTCGACGCCCGACTTGGACGCGCAGTACGCCGTCATCATCGGCGCCGGGGTGATCGCCGCGAGGGAGGCGATCTGCAGCAGATACCCCCGGCTCTCGATCAGCGCGGGCAGGAACGCCCGCCCGGTGACGGCCGATCCGACGAGGTTGACCTCGATGACGCGGCGCCAGGAGTCGGGGTCGGAGTCGACGAACGGCCCGCTGTTCGCGACGCCCGCGTTGGCGACGACGATGTCGACCCGTCCGAACCGCTCCTTCACCTCGGCCGCGACCCGCGTCATGGTCTCGTGGTCGGTGACGTCGGCGTGCCAGTACTGGCTCTCGCCGTACAGCCGTTCCGACACCCGCTTCAGCTCGTCCGGCTCCAGCCCGACGAGCGCGACCTTCACCCCGCGCACCGAGAGCTTGCGCGCGAGGAGTTCCCCGACGCCCCGCGCGGCCCCGGTGACGACCGCGACCCGCCCCTCAAGGGTGCTGCCCCTACTCATGCGCCCGCCTCCTCCAACTCGTCCCGCCCAGCACGTACGTACATCGTCACCAGCCCGCGTATCCGGGCGGTGACCGCCTCCGGTGCCTCCACCGGCGCCATGTGCCCGACGCCGGTCAGCTCGCTCACGCCCACACAATCGGGCAGCGCGGCGGCCAGGGTCCGCGTGTGCACGGGCGGGGTCATCCGGTCCGCCGTGCCGACGACGACGGCCGTCGGCACCGTCAACTCCCGTACGCCGTGGTCGACATCGAGCGTGTCGAGGACGTGCGACCAGGCGTGGCGCACCTTGGCCGGACACGCGTGCACGATTCGCGCACACGCCTCCACCATCACGGGCGACGAACCGGGGCCCATCGTCGCGTACTTGAGGATCCGCCGGGCGATCGGTGTGACCGGCCCGAGCGGCGCCCGGGAGCCGAGGATCTTCCGGGTGAGCCAGGTGCGTGCCCGCCCGGCCCGCAGGGGCACGACCAGCGACTCGGTGACCAGCCGCGAACTGCCGGTGCTGCACAGCAGAACGGCCGCCGCGTGCTCCCGGAATCCCGCGCGCCCGGCGGCTGCCATCAGGGTCATCCCGCCCATGGAGTGCCCCACCAGCACCGCTTTCTCGCCCGGCGCGAGCGTCGCCGCGAGCACCGCCTCCAGATCGTCGGCGAGGGCGTCCGCGCTGCACACGGGGGAGGCGGGACTGCGGCCGTGGCCGCGCTGGTCGTAGGCGACGACCCGGTGGTCGACGCAGAGTTCGCGGATCTGCGCCGCCCAGAACGCGGTCGAGCACGTCCAGCCGTGCACGAGCACCACGACCGGGGCGTCCTCCGGCCCATGGACCTCGACGTGCAGCCGCGCCCCGTCGGCGGACTCGGCCGCCAACTCCCGTACGGCGACGGGCGGCGCGTAGGGCCCGTGCTTCACATGGGTCAGTCGGGTCACGCTCCGGCCTCCACCTTCTCCGTACCGCTCTTCCTCGCCCCGCCGGATTCCTCCGTACCGCTCTTCCTCGCCCCGCCGGATTCCTCCGTACGCGGCCGAGCTACCCGCAGCACCTCGTACTCACTCAGGTCGACCCGCCGCGTCGCACTCCGGAACTCAGCTGTCGTCCCCGGCCAGACGGTGGTGTTGCGGCCGTTCGCGTCGAGGTACCAGCTGGTGCAGCCACCGGTGTTCCAGACCGTGCGCTCCATGCGCTGCTGCACGCGCTCGTTCCAGGCATCCACGGCGGCGGGCCGGGCGTCGAGGGCGACCCGGCCGCCGAGCACGTCCAACTGCCGTACGAAGTCGGCCAGGTAGTTGAGCTGGGACTCGATCATCAGGATCATGCTGGAGTTCCCGAGGCCCGTGTTGGGCCCGATGATCGTCATCCAGTTCGGGAACCCGGCGGCCGACGCCCCGCGCAGTGCCCGCATCCCGCGGTCGGCCCAGGCCTCGGCGAGGGTCCGGCCGTCGGCGCCCACGACGCGGTCGGCGATGGGCAGGTCGGTGACATGGAACCCGGTGCCGAAGACGATCGCGTCGACCTCGGCGGTGGACCCGTCGGCGGCGACGAGCGTGGAGCCGTCGACCTTGGCCAGCCCGGAGGTGATCACGTCGACGTTCGGCCGGGTGAGCGCCGGATAGTAGGAGTTGGACAACAGGATGCGCTTGCAGCCGATGCGGTAGTCGGGGGTGAGGCGGGCGCGCAGGTCCGGGTCCTTGACCGCACGGGCCAGATGCCGCCTGGCCACCTGCTCCACCACGCCCAGCACCTTGGGGCGCTTGGTGAAGGCCTGGACCTGCAACTCCCGGATGCCCCACAGCGCTCCGCGCCGGGCCCGCGCGGTGAAGGGCAGCTGCCGGTGCAGCCACCGCTCGACGCCGCCGATGGGCCGGTCGACGCGCGGCAGCACCCAGGGCGGGGTCCGCTGGAAGAGGGTCAGCCGGCCGGCCTCGGGCTGGATCGCCGGCACGATCTGGGCCGCGGAGGCGCCCGTACCGATCATCGCGACGCGCTTGCCGCGCAGGTCGTAGCCGTGGTCCCAGCGGGCGGAGTGGAAGACCTTGCCGGGGAAGGAGCCGAGCCCCGGCAGCTCGGCCTCGGTCGGGATCCTCGGGTCGGAGAGCGGCCCGGTCGCGGAGACGACGACATCGGCGGACAACCGCCCGCCGCTGGTCTCGATCTCCCAGCACAAGCGCTCCCCGTCCCAGGCCATCCTCAACACCTCGGAGTCGAAGCGCAGATGAGGCCGCAGCCCGAAGACATCCGTCACATGCTCCAGATAGGCCCGGATGTGCTGCTGGCCGGAGAAGGCGCGCGGCCACTCGTAGTCGGTCGCGAACGAGAAGGAGTAGAGGTGGGACGGCACATCGCAGGCGCAGCCCGGGTAGTCGTTGTCCCGCCAGGTGCCGCCGACGGAACCGGCCCGCTCCAGCACGACGAAGTCGGTGATCCCCTCGCGTAGCAGCCGTACCGCCGCCCCGAGCCCGCCGAACCCTGACCCGATCACCGCCACCCGCACATGCGGCCCCCGCTCCGGCCCGCCCTCGTCCCCGCGCCTGCCCATCCGGTACCTCCACGCCTCATCGCGTGCGCCCACCGCGTCCGCACCTCAGGTCCGCGCCAGTAATCACTGGCGCAGTGGGGAGCGTAGGGCAGGACCGTACCGATGGGTAGGGGTCGGGCGCTCTGGAGTTACCAGCGGTACGACATAGGCTGCGCGCGTGGCAGAAGACGGCGAGCGACACGAGTACCGCATGGAGGAGCTGGCCGAGGCGGCCGGCATCACCGTACGCACCCTGCGCTTCTACCGGGAGCGCAAACTGATCCCGCCACCCCGCCGCGAGGGCCGGATCGCCTGGTACGACGACACCCACCTGGCCCGGCTGCGCACGATCTCGGCGCTGCTGGAGCGCGGCCACACCCTGAGCGGCATAGCCGAGCTGGCCGAGGCCTTCGACCAGGGCCGCCACGTGGGCGAACTGCTCGGCCTGGGCGCCCCCACCGAGGAGGTCCCGGTCCGCCTCACCCCCGAGGCACTCGCCGACCACTTCGGCGACCAGGCGACCCCGGAGAACCTCTCCGCCGCCCTGGACCTCGGCTATCTCGCCACCGACGGCGGCGAGATCGTCCACATCAGCCGCCGCCTCCTCGACGTCTCGGCCGCACTGGTCCGCGAGGGCGTCCCCCTCGCCGACGTCCTCGCGGCCGGCCGCCGCGTCCGCGAACACGCCGAGGCCCTGGCCACCCTCTTCACCGACCTGATCCTCACCCAGCCGGGCCACACCCCGGAGGACCTCCAACGCCTGCGACCCCTGGCGAAGAGCGTGGCGGAGGCGGAGCTGTCGATGGCGCTGGACCGGCGACTGCAAGAGTCGACATATAAACAAAGTCAGAATGAATAGACCTCGAAGAAAAATCACCCATTAGAGGGACGGAGAATCGTTAAATCACGCCCGCCACGTGGGCTACTGTTTCCGAGTCGGTCGACCAGACGCCCTAACTTCGGACGCTCGCTCGAATCGGGAGACCAGTGCGTACGTTTTCCATCCTGCTCGCCACCGCCGCCCTATGGGTCATGAACATGACTGCCGCGCACGCCGAGTGCATTTGGTGAGCCCCCCGGCTCTCAGGAGCCGGTAGCACCCCAGTCGTCGAACAGGCGGTGCAGTTCAGCTGCCTCCCCGTCCGCCCCGAGCCTCCGGTACATCACCATCGCGCGTTCCGCGTGAGCCCGGGCGGACGGGATGTCATGCATTCGGAGACCCGCCCGGGAAATACCGGCCAGTGCCCGCGCCGAACACATTGAATAGCTGTGCTCGTGCGCGATGGAAAGCGCGTTCCGATAGGTCTCCAGCGAGATGCCCCACCGCCTCTCCGCGTAATGCGTGTCGGCAATTCCGAGGAGCGCCCGCTGCCGCTCGTACGGATTGTCAATACGCCGGGCAACCTCCTCCGCGGCCCCGAAGTGGGCAAGGGCATCCGCCGTGCGTCCGGAACTCGCGCATGTATCGCCCAGCGAGATCAAGGTGTTGACCTCACCGATGGCGTCCCCGCACGCCCGGTGGCTGGCCAAGGCCCGACGGAAGCAGGCGAGCGCCCGCTCCGGCTGACCGGTGGCGGAGTACACGGCACCGATGTTGGTGTCGAGAATCGCCAGCTCCTTCTTCCCTCCGATCTCGTGCATCAGGACCAAGGCGTGCTCGTAGTAGTAGAGGGCCTCCTCATGGAGCCCCAGAGCGAGCCGGATGTCCCCCAGGTTGTTCCAGGCGATCGCCTCACCGTGACGGTCGCGCAGTTCGCGGTGGATCACCAGCGCGGTCCGGAAGCAGTGCGTCGCCTCGGTGTACTCCGCCCGGTGCACCCGGGCCGTGCCCTGCACGTTGAGGGCCGCGGCGATGCCGAGCCGGTCGTCGACCGCTCGGTAGAGCACGAGGCAACGGTCCAGTTCCCGCAGACACGCCTCACCGCGAGCGGCCCCGAGATGGGCCCGGCCGATCTCGAGCAACGCGTCGGCGCGGCCCCGGGAATCACCGAGATTTTCGAACAGCGCGAGCGCCTCGGTCGCGGCGGCGAGGGCCGCGTTGTGGTCCTCCCGGGCCAGGACGCTCGCCCGCTCCACGAGTGTCCGGGCGAGGGCCGGTCGATCCTCGCCCGAGCGCAGCACAGTGAGGGCGGCGGCCTGCAGTTCGGCGGTGATGTCGTGCGTGCCCCAGCGCTGGAGGGAGTGAGCGAGCACATGCGGGAACAGCGCGGCGAACTCGGGGAACTCCCCCGCGGCCGTGCGGGCCACGGCCAGCAGATTGCCGCGCTCCACCGACAGCCACACGGATGCCTCGTCAGCGGCGGACTCGGCGTGTGCAGCCGTGGTGAACCCGGGTGTGATCGGTGCGATCAGCTCCGCCGGGACGTGCCGTCGACGACGCCGCGAGTAGGCGAGCCGGTCCGCCCGGTCGGCGGCGGTGAGGTAGTACGACATCAGCCGCCGCAGTGCCGCACGACGCTCGGCCGGCGGGTCCTCCTGGCGGGCCAGTCGGACGCCGAAGGCGCGTGCCAGATCGTGGAGTTGATAGCGGTCCCGGACCGGCTCGTCCAGGAGGTGGCGGTCCAGCAGGGACTCGGCCGCACGGCGTACCGCGCCCGGCTCGACGTCCCCGGACAGCGCCATCGCCGCCTCCAGGGTGATGTCGGGGCCCGGATGCAACGCCAGCCGGCGGAACAGCCGGCGCGCCGAGGCGTCGAGGTCGGCGCAGGACATCTGCAGGGCGGCGGCGACCCGCTCGTCGAACTCCTCCAGCCGGTCGGTGGCGCCGTCCAGCCGGTCCGCGACGTATTCCAGATCCCAGGTGTCCCGGTGCCGGAACCGGCTCGCGTGCAACTGCAGCGTGAGCGGGTGCCGGCCGCACAGTTCCACGACGCGGCGCAGTGCCGCCGTGTCGGAGACCCGGGCCGCCCCCGCGATCCGGGCGAAGAGCGCACCGGCCTCGGACACCGACAGCACGTCCAGGAGCAGCGATGTGGCGCCGTCCAGTTCGGTGAGCCTGTTGCGGCTGGCCACGAGCGCGTGGCAGTCCGGCGAGCCGGGCAGCAGAGGGCGTATCTGCTCGGCGTCCCGGACGTTGTCGAGCACGAGAAGCACCCGGCGCCGGGCGGTCCACTCACGCCAGCGCGCGGTCCGCTCGTCCAAGGTGGCGGGGAGTGGATCGGGGACACCAACGGTGTGCAGCAGGAAGGCCAGGGCGTCCGCCGGATCGTAGGGCGGCTGGTCGCCGTAGGCGCGCAGATCCACGTAGAACTGGCCGTCCGGGTAGCGCCCGCGCATCCGGTGCGCCGCGTGCACGATCAGCGCCGACTTGCCGACTCCGGGCATGCCGTGCACCACCGTGACGGGCAGTGCCGTCCCGTTGCCGTCGCGGACGTGGTCGGCCAGCATGATGTCGAGTTCGCTCGTGCGGCCGGTGAAGTCCCTGGTGTCACGCGGCAGGCTGCTCCCCGGACTCCTCGGCGCACGATCCGCGGCCCGCACGGCGTCCCCCTGGCCCGCCCCCTGCCCGACCACCGCCGGGCGGTGCTCCCGCAGGGCGGGGTCCTGGCCGAGGATGCGGCGTTGCAGGTCCTGGAGCTCGATGCCGGGGTCGATGCCGAGTTCCTCGCTCAGTCTCAGCCGGGTGGTGCGGTACAGGGCGAGCGCCTCGCCGTCCCGGCCGGACCGGTACAGGGCCAGCATCAGGGTGGCGACCGCCTGTTGCGCCAGCGGGTTCAGGGAGACGAGCTCATGGAGTTCGCCCAGGAGATCGGCGTGGCGGCCGAGCTCCAGCTCCAGCCGGATGCGTTCCTCCCGGACCCGGCGATGGTCCTCGGTCAGTCGCGCCCGGGCGGAGGCGGCCCAGTCGCCGGTGAACTCCGCGAACGGCTCTCCCCGCCACAGTGACGCGGCGGTGTGCAGCAGCCCGACGGCGTACTCCCGGTCACCGCGCCCGGCCGCCGCGCGCGCCTCGTCGCGCAGCCGTTGCAGCCGTACGAAGTCCACGTCGTCCGTCTGCTGGAGGCGCAACCGGTAGCGGCGTGGGGACGGCCGCTCCAGCAGCGCCAGATCACCGACGGCACGGCGCAGTCGGTTGCGCAGCCGGGAGAGGTAGGTGTGCAGCGTCTCCACCGCGGTCACCGGCACCTCGTCGTCGTCCCAGACGCGTTCGACGAGCGTATCGACGGCGACCGGGTCGCCCTGGGCGTACAGCAGGACCGCCAGAACCCGGCGCTCCTTCAGGGATCCGAGCGGGTACTGCCGTCCCCCGTGCCACAGTTCGAGCGGCCCGAGCGCAAGAAGGTGCACCACTTCCCCCAGGTGGTTCCGCTTCGTCCAGGCGTTTCTTCCAGGCGTTTCGTCAGGCTTGCCGTCAGGCGCTTCGCCCAGCGTTGCTTCAGGCGCTCCGTCCAGCGTTGCTTCAGGCGTTTTTCCTCGCGCCGCGGTTTCCGCACAGACGGCCGGTGGATCGCACATCTGTCCACCTCGTGTCTCACTGTCGCCACCGTGACGGATAGAACAGAGGTGCAAGGCAGGGCGCACAGTCGCGCGAAGGGGCGCACGCAACCGAGCAGTGGGGCCGCACGCGCGAGGTGCAAGTTTTCTGCAAGGGCGCCGTCAAACCGTCCGGGCAGACCCCATCCTGTGGCCGCGCACGATTCCTGGGGCCACTCCTCAACTCTGTTGGTTCACGGGGGAGTTCACATGAGTCTGCTGATGCCGGACGCCGATCGGCGCCCTGCCGTGCCCTTACGTCTGGACGTCGAGCGCTGGGCGACCTTCCGCATCCGCAAGCGGGTGCTCGCCGTCGTGCACACGGTGACCTCCGCCCGGCGACTGCTCGACGCGGTCCGGCTGCTGGAGGGTGATCCTCGGGTGCAGGTCCTGTTCACCGTGGCCGGTGACGTCTTCAACCACGGCGTGGACGAGTTCCTGGAGAACACCAGGGCACTCGTCGTGCCCTGGGGTCAGGCGGTGCACACACGCTTCGACCTCGCGCTGGCCGCGAGCTACGGAGGCCTGCACGAACTGAACGTCCCGGTGATCGTGCTCCCGCACGGCGCCTCGTACAACAAGCGCGTCTCCCCGCCCGGCGACCGTCGCGGCCGTCTCCCGGCGGTGCGCGAGGTGTACGGACTGGGCCGGCAGTGGCTGATCCGTGACGGGGTGGTGGTGCCCGCGGCGATCGTCCTCGCCCACGAGGACGACCGCACCCGCCTCGGCCAGGAGTGCCCCGAGGCACTGCCCGTCGCCGAGGTGGTCGGAGACCCCTGCTACGACCGCGTCGCGGCGAGTCTGCCCACGCGCGACCTGTACCGCAGAGCCCTGGGCACGGTGCCCTGGCAGGAACTGGTCCTCGTCTGTTCGACGTGGGGACCCGACTCGCTGCTCGGACGCCACTGGGACCTGCTGGAACAGCTGGCCGCCCAGCTTCCCCGGGAGGACTTCCGCATCGTCGTCATGCTGCACTCGAACGTCTGGAACGCCCACAGCGAATGGCACATCCGCAGCGCGTTCGCCGGGCTGAGCCGCAGCGGCGTCGGACTGGTCAGCCAGCACTCGGAGTGGTGCGGCGCCGTGGTCGCGGCCGACTACCTCGTGGGGGACCACGGCTCCGTATCGCTCTACGGGACGATGACGGGTGCCCGTCTGCTGACCTCCTCCGCACCGGACACCGACCTCGATCCCTCCTCGCCAATGGCGGAGCTCCACTCCCTGGCGCCCCGGATCGACACCGGCCGGTCGCTGCTCCGCCAGCTGCGGCAGAGTTCCGCCGACCACCGCCCGGACCGGTACGCGCGGGTCGCGGCCCGGATCAGTTCGGAACCGGGCCGGTTCGGCCGAAGGATGCGCGCCCTGATCTACCGGAAGCTGCGCCTGCGCGCCCCGGGCGCCCGCCCCGCTCCGGAGGCGGCGGCGCCGCCCGTCCTCGTGCGGTACGACGGGTCGGGAGGTACCGGGCCGTGAACACCGAGGAACAGCGGACGCCGGGACCGTGGGCCCACTACGTTCGCGTCACGCCGACAGGGCCGGCCGGCGGCCCGCCGGTCTTCGACGAGCATCTGCGAGTGGAGCTGCCCGCCCCGCCGCCCTGGCCCGCGCTCGCCGATGTGCTGGTGGCGCCGGGGGCGGGTGACAGCGCGGCCGACGCCCTCGCCGCCGGCCATCCGGGCACGGCGGTGGTCGCGGTGCACGCCGGGACAGGGAGGTGCTGGCTGCGCGTGGGCCCGTACGGCCGCGCACCGATACGGCTGCTCCTGACCGAACGGCACGCGGCCCTGCGTCCCTGGCCGGTGTGGGCGTCACTGGCACACGCGTGGCTGATGACGGGCGCCCGATGAACGACGTACCGGACGCACACCGTCCCGGTCATCCGGCACCGTCCCAGCCATCCGGCACCGCCCCGGTCATCAGGCACCGCCCCGGTCATCCGGCGCCCTCGTCCTCGGCCAACGACCGCAGCCGTTCGCGCAGTTCGTCGGCCTGTCCCGGCTGGTTCGCCACGGTGGCCAGGGCGAGCGCCTGGCGACAGCGCTCCCGGGCGAGGGTGCGATCCCCCCGGCCCTCGGCGACATCGGCCAGGAGGTGGAGCGCACGAGCCATTTCGGCTTCGGCCCCCACGGCACCGAGGTCGGCGAGCGCTTCGGAGAGCAGGGGTTCCGCCTCGTCGAGTTCGCCCCGGAGCAGCGCCGACCGGCCGAGCAGGGTGGCGGCACGTGCGGCGTTGTAGGGGTCGTCCACGGCCAGCAGTACGGCCCGTGCCACGGCGGCAGCCTCGGCCGCTCGCTCCGGACGGCCGAGGGCGAGGTCGATGTCGGCCGCGTTGAGCCGGGCGAGCCCGCCCGCGCGTTCGTCCCCGTGCCGGGGGAGTTCGACGGCCGCGCGGGCGAAAAGGGCCGCCGCTTCGTCGAGTCGCCCCAGACGCTGGTGGGCCAGTCCCCGGTAATTGAGCGTACGGGCGTGGCCGAGCAGGTCCCCGATGGAGGTGAAGAGTCCGGCCGCCTCCTCGAACATCCCCAGCGCCCGCTCGTACGCTCCGCTCCCCAGCTCGCCCTGGCCCCCGGAGGTCAGCATCCGGCACGCGGCTTGTGTGTCGCCCACCTCGCGCGCCGCTCCCAGCCCCTCCTCGTACGCGCTGAGCCATTCGTCGTAGTGCTTGCGACGGATGAAGAGCGGCCCCATGGCGTCGGCGAGCTGCCAGCAGGCCTCCGCCGCGCCCGCCGCCCTGGCGCGCCGGATCACCGACATCAACTGGGGCAGTTCCCGCTCCAGCCAGTCGAGAGCGGCGCGTGGTCCCGATCCGGGGTCCCCCTCCACCACCGGGCCCGGGCCGTAGGACCGCTCCCGCAGCGGGTGATAGGGCTCGACGGTCTTCTCCGCCCGGGTGGCTGTGGCCAGATAGTGGTCCGCGATACGGCGGAAGGCCGCCGCCCGTTCGGCCTCGGGCTCGTCCTGCTCGGCCTTCTCCACGGCGTGCAGACGGACGAGGTCGTGGAAACGGTAGCGGTCCTCGCCCGCGTCGATCAGCAGATTGGCGTCGTACAGATTCTCCAGCGACCGCTCCGCGTCGTCCGGGCCGAGCGTGGGGCCGGACCCACCGGTGGCAGGCCCGCGCGCCAGGACCGCCGACGCGACCGCGCTGCCGAACTCCCGTCCGGGGTGGACTCCGAGCAACCGGTAGAGCCGGGCCGCCGACGCGGGCAACCCCCGATACGACAGGTCGAGCGCGGCCCTGACACCGTGGTCGCCCTCGATCGCGAGCGCGTCCAGACGCCCCTGCTCGGCGGCGAGAGCCCGCACCATCGTGGTGATCCGTCTGCCCGGCCGGGCCGCGAGCCGCGCTCCCGCGACGCGCACGGCGAGCGGCAGCCCGGCGCACAGACCGACGAGGGCGCGGGCGTCGTCGGCCTGGGTGGCCACCCGGTCGTCGGCGAGGGTCTCCGCGAGCAGTTCCACCGCGGCTTCCGGGCCGAGCGGCTCCAGCTGCATCTGGTAGCAGCCTTCGAGTGCCAGTCCGGACATCCGCCGGCGACCGGTCACGAGGGTGACGCTCGGGCCGCCCGGCAGCAGCGGGCGTACCTGGGCCGCCGTCGCCGCGTCGTCGAGCAGGATCACGAGCGCGCGCTCGGCGGTCAACGACCGGTACAGCGCGGCCCGTTCGTCCAGCCCCCGGGGCACCTGCCGCGGCGGCACCCCGAGACCGCGGAGGAAGCCGCTCAGCACCTCTGCGGGATCGGCGGGCCCGGACGGCGACCGGGCGCCCAGGTCCGCGTACAACTGGCCGTCCGGGAACTCCGGGCGCAGCCCGTGCAGCCAGGACAGGGCGAGGGCCGTCTTGCCCACCCCGCCCAGTCCGCTCACCGCGGCGAGGACGGGATGACCGCGGCGGGAGACCGAGACGCGGTGGTGTTCCAGGCGCTCGATCTCGACCCTGCGAGCGGTGAGGGGGACGGCGGGCGGAAGCTGCCAAGGCGGTGCGGTGCGTGGCTGTGGTGCGGTTGGATCGCCCATGCGGACCTGGATCCCGCCGTACACGTTGGCTGCCTGCACGCTGGCTCCGTGCACGCCGCCGCCCAGCTCGTTGTGGCTACCCGGAACCTGCCCCCGCACGTCTCCCCCTCCGGCTGGTAAGCACCGTCCTCTGGGGATGAGTATTTCCGCACAGCAATCGAACAACCGTTGCAGCGCAGGCGGGACGCGTCAGCGACCTGTGACTTCGGTCGCCCACCGGTGGCGGCTCAGAGGTCGTAGACCACCGTCACCGGGGCATGGTCCGACCAGCGCTCGGCATGGGTGGCGGCCCGCTCCACCACTCCCTTGACCGCCTTGGCGGCGAGCCCGGCCGTGGCCACCTGATGGTCGATGCGCCACCCGGTGTCATTGTCGAAGGCCCGCCCCCGGTACGACCACCAGGTGTAGGGCCCCTCGACATCGGGGTGCAGGGCACGCAGCACATCGACGTACGCCCCGTCCCCCTCGTCGAAGACCCGCCCCAGCCACTCCCGTTCCTCCGGCAGGAACCCGGAGTTCTTCGTGTTCCCCCGCCAGTTCTTGAGGTCGGCCCGCTGGTGGGCGATGTTCCAGTCGCCGCAGACCACGACCTCGCGCCCGTCGGCGGCGGACCGCTCCCGCAGTTCCTTCAGATAGGCGAGGAACTCCCCCATGAACCGGACCTTCTCGTCCTGCCGTTCGGTCCCGACCTCGCCGGACGGGAGGTAGAGGCTGGCCACGGTGACGCCGGGCAGATCGGCCTCGACGTACCGTCCGCTGCCGTCGAACTCGGCCGACCCGAACCCGACCTGGATGCGGTCGGGCTCGCGACGGCTGTAGAGCGACACCCCCGCGCGCCCTTTGGCGGCGGCCGGCGCGTGTACGACATGCCACCCGTCGGGCTGCCGCACACCCGCCGGCAGCTGCTCGGGCTCGGCCCGCACCTCCTGGAGGCACACCACATCCGCCGAGGTCCCGGCGAGCCACTCCACGAAGCCCTTCTTCGCGGCGGCCCGCAGCCCGTTCACGTTCACCGAGGTCACGGTCAGCACAGCACTCTCCTGGGTAGCAGAGGGCACGTACGCTACCCGGCGCGTGCCCCGCCGCCCGCCCCCGCCGGCCTCCTCAGCGACCGCGCGCTCCGCCGCCGCCCGTGCCCGGACGGACGGGGACGTGGTTGTTGGAGCCGGGAGGGCCCACGTTCGAGCCGGAGGACCCGTCCGGTTCCGGTTGTACCCGGCCGGACGAAGAGGCGTCATGCATAGATGTACGATGCAGGACATGCTTATCCGCCGCGTACCGTTCGACCACCCCGACGCCGTCAAGCTGAACGACGAGGTCCAGGCCGAGTACAGCGTCCGCTACGGCGACGACGGCGACGCCACGCACATGGACCCGGCGCACTTCATACCGCCCGCCGGGCTGTACCTGATCGCCTACGACGAGCACGGCAGACCCCTCGCCACGGGCGGCTGGCGCACGCAGGACACCAGCGACGAGGGGTACCAGGACGGGGACGCCGAGATCAAGCGTATGTACGTCATCCCGGAGGCCCGCGGCCTGGGCCTGGCCCGCCGCATACTCGCCGAACTGGAGTCCGACGCCCGCGCCTGCGGCCGCGCCCGCATGGTCCTCGAAACCGGCGCCAAGCAGCCCGAGGCCGTGGCCCTCTACACCTCCAGCGGCTACGAGCCCTGCGCCAAGTTCGGCTACTACCGCTTCCACGAACTGAGCCTGTGCTTCGCCAAGCCGCTCGGTCCATGACCCGTGCCCGGCCTGACCCCCTGCCTCCTGACCGCGGGCGCGTAAATCCCGTGCCCGCGGCAGGGTCAGCCGCCTACCGTGTCCCCGTGACGAAGAACACCCGTCTGCGCCGTCTCGTCGTGGGCGACACCACCTGGCACTGGACCGTCCGCCAACTCCCCCACTCTCGACTTCGCTCGAGCGGGAGGGACCCCCACCGCGTCGCCTACGACCACTGCCGCCTCAAGCTGTCGCTCTACCCCGACGGCCCACGGGGCCGCCGTCTGGTCCTGCTCTTCAGCCCGTCCGAGAACCGCGTCGTCTCGAACTGCTACTTCGACTCCGGCGCCCTGGTCCGCCGCTCGGACCACACCTACCTCAACCTCCACGAGCCCGGCACGGTCCGCCGCCTCCTGGACGCCGCCGCCCCGGACCTGGCCCTCCACCCGTCGTCCCAGACGGTCGAACTGGACGGCTGGCCGTACTTCGACGCGATCACGGAGCCGCCAGCCGCACATCCGTGACCCCGCTCGTACAGCCACTCCCCCACGGACATGCAGTCGGAGAGCCCGCCGCGGCCCAGGGGTTGGAGCATGGATCTCCGCCGCGATCATGACCACCGCCTGGCACCGCTTCCGCGCCACCACCGACGCGTACGCCACCTTGGTCGAGGCCTCGACGCGCCTCCATGCCAGCGATCTGGCCCGCCACTTGGGCCTGAAAAACGACCAGAGGCTCGCTCCCCGTAAGGGGAGCGAGCCTCTGTGATGCGTGGACCTGAGGGGATTTGAACCCCTGGCCCCCTCGATGCGAACGAGGTGCGCTACCGGACTGCGCCACAGGCCCTTGCAACGAGTGAAACTCTAGCATCCCCATCGCGGTGCTTGGAAATCCGTTCCCGGGCGGCCGCCGAGCCACTGTCGACCGGCTCGTGGCTGGTCAGCGGAGTGGGAGGTCCGGGCGGGAACGGGTCACTCGTTGGCCGCTCGGGGGCGGTCGCCGTCCTCGTACTGGTCGAAGAGCGGCGTACGCCCCCGCTCGCGGGAGCGGCGCGCGGACGCGGCGCGGCGGGCGTCGGAACGGCCGCCGTCGGGAGCGTCGGCCGCGTCGCCCGCGCCGGCGTCGTCCGCGTGCTCCTCGGCACCACGCTCCCGCTCCGGCTCACGCGCGGAGACGTTCGCGGAGTTCGAGGGGGCGCCCGACGAGCCGTTCGGGTCGGCCGCGCTGGAGCGCGCGGAGCTCCACGCGTCGGGGGCGCCGAGGTCGACGCCGGACGTGGCCCGGGGTGCCACCGGCGCGGTGACGTAGGTCGGGAGCGGCACGGGGACCGGGTCCCAGCTGTCGCCCTGGACGGGCCGCCGCTGGCGCTCACGCTGCTGATCGACCCACTCGGCGTGGTCGGTCTGCTCGACGAGGGCACGGCGGTCGGCCGCGAGGGCGGTCAGGTCGGCCCGGGTCTCCTCGTTCTCTGGACCGTCCTCCGGCTCGTCGGTGTCCACCGGGTCGGGCATCGGCCGCCGCCGCTGGGGCTGCCGCTCCCGCAGCCGCTGCGCCGCCGCCTCGGCCTGCCGCCGGTCCATCGTGTACGCGAACCGCTTCCGCTCCTGGCGGCGCAGATGCGCGATGTAGGTGCTCAGCAGCACCGCCGGTACGGTCGGCGCCCACAGGAAGGCGAGTCCGCCGACCGCCGCGACGACCGCGCCGAGCGTGAAGGCGAGGAAGAGCATCACGGTCGTACGCCGCCGGCGCGCGAGCACCTTCGAGCGCTGGGCCCGCGCCTTGGCCTCCGCCGAGTCGCCCCGGCGTGCGCCCGCCGTCTGCCGGCCCTGACGGTTCGCACGAGCGGGCGCGGGTACGTGGGCCGCCCCCGGTTTGGCCGACGGCTGGCCGCCCTGCTGCGGGACCGGCTGTGCCTGCGCCACCGGTTTCCCGGTCTGCTGCGCCGGTTGGGCCTGCTGCGGTGACTCACCCCGCTCCACCGGCAGTTGTGCCTTCGTGTGCTCTCGGTGCGGGGGCATGGCGAAGGCCCGGACGTCCACCGAGTCGGTGACGTCGTCCGGTTCGGCGCTGGGCTCCCCCTCTTCGGTGGAGCGCGCCCGCAGGTCCTTGGCGTATCGGCGCTCCATCCCCGCCCGGCCGGAAAGCAGCCGGATGGCGGTGCTGAAGCGTTCCGTCGGACGGGCTTCGTTCAGCTCGTCCTGCCTACGGAGCCACATCGGCACCAAGTAGGCGGCCCAGGCCCCGACGATGACTGCGTAGATGAGGCCGCTGCTGCTCACGCCTCACACGGTAGAGGGGTTTGCGTGGGGCCATCCGCCAATTGAGCCGGTGTGTCGCACGATCTGGCTGATATTTCGAGCTTTTTTTGTGACCGATCCGATCAGCGGACCGCCGAGAGCGCGAAATTAACGTGCCGAGAACGCATCGACTCGTTCAACTCGATCGTCGGTCTGTCGCCGTCCGATCCATTTTTTTCGAACACACATTTCATTTATTGAGGCAGACCTGATGCGGTCCGCGCTACCCGTGCTGCCCGTGCTGTCCACGCTGTCCGTGGGTGCCCGCGTCGGAACCCGCGTTCCGCGCCCGTTCCCGCTGCCAGCGGCCGAGCAGTCCCTCGGGGACCTCTTCGGCGGTGAGCGCGAAGACGAGATGGTCGCGCCAGGCGCCGTCGATGTGAAGATACCGTGGACGAAGGCCTTCCTCGCGGAATCCGAGTTTCTCCACAACCCGTCGGCTGGGCCGATTCTCGGGGCGAATACAGACCTCGATGCGGTGCAGTCCGACGGTCCGGAAGCAGTGGTCCACGACGAGCGCCACCGCCGTCGGCATCACCCCACGCCCGGCGACCGACTCGTCGACCCAGTAGCCGACATGACCGGAGCACATCGAGCCCCAGGTGATCCCGGCGACCGTCAACTGGCCGACCAGTTGCCCCTGGTACTCGATCACGAACGGCAGCATCCGGCCCGAGTTCGCCTCCGCCCGCAGATGACGGACCATCTGACGGTACGTCGGCCGGTGTGCGATGGGGCCGCTCGGTGTGGGGGGCGGAATGGTCGCCTCCCAGGGCCGCAGCCAGTCCCGGTTGCGCCGGTTGACCTCACGCCAGGCCCGCTGGTCGCGCATCCTTATGGGCCGGAGGACGACATCGCCGTCCACCAGCACTACGGGCCAGGATGGGCTGTTCAGCTCGCACCCCCGGGGCTGGGTCTGGAGGGGGCCTCCCCGGCCGGGGAGCTCGCGCCGCCCCCGGTCGGCCTCGGGTGGTCCCCGCCGCGGATCTGGTCGACGGCGTGCAGGAGCAGCGGTTCCAGTACGGCCAGGCCGTCCCGTACGCCGCCGGTGGAGCCCGGCAGGTTGACGATCAGCGTGCGGCCCGCGACCCCGGCGAGCCCCCGGGAGAGCGCCGCCGTCGGCACCTTGTCCCGGCCGTAGGCCCTGATCGCCTCGGGGATGCCCGGCACCTCGTGGTCGAGGACCGCGCGGGTGGCCTCGGGGGTGCGGTCGGTGGGCGAGATCCCGGTTCCGCCGGTCGTCACGATCAGGTCGTACCCGGCGTCGACCCCCGCCCGCAGCGCGGCCTCCACGGGGTCGCCGTCGGGCACGACCTGGGGGCCCTCGACGGTGAAGCCGAACCCCGCGAGCCCCTCGGCGATCAGCGGGCCGCCCTTGTCCTCGTAGATCCCGGCGGCGGCCCGGTTGGAGGCGGTCACCACCAGGGCGCGGTACGGGGCCGGGCGGGCTTCGTCGGTGGATGTCGTCATGCCCGGCTCCAGTCGCCCGACTTGCCGCCCGTCTTCTCCTCGACACGGACGTCCGTGATGACCGCGCCCTTGTCGACCGCCTTGACCATGTCGATCACGGTGAGGGCGGCGACGGAGACCGCCGTGAGGGCCTCCATCTCGACGCCCGTACGGTCGGTGGTCTTCACCGTGGCGAGGATCTCGACGGCGTCGTCCGCGACCGACAGGTCGACCTTGACGCCCGACACCGCCAGCGGGTGGCAGAGCGGGATGAGGTCGGGGGTGCGCTTGGCGCCCATGATCCCGGCGATGCGCGCGGTGGCGAGGGCGTCCCCCTTGGGCACTCCCTCGCCGCGCAGCAGTTCGACCACCTGCGGCGAGACCAGGACCCGGCCGCTGGCGCGGGCGGTGCGCGCGGTCACGTCCTTCCCGGAGACGTCGACCATGCGAGCGGCGCCCGCCTCGTCGATGTGGGTCAGTCGGTCCTGCGGCGTACTCATGGTGGTGTGGCGCTCCCGGTCGGGGCCCGTCGCGGTGCGGCGCGCGGTCTGCTGTGCGCGACACGGTACGCCACCCTCGATGGTTCAGCCGAGCAGGACGACCTCGACCTCGGTGCCGGGCTCGACCGACTCGGTGTCCTCGGGGATCACGATCAGCGCGTCGGCGTGCGCGAGGGCCGCGACGAGGTGCGATCCGGCGCCTCCGACAGGGGTGACCTGCCCGTCGGCGTACGTCCCGCGCAGGTACTGCCGGCGCCCCGCGGGCGAGGTCAGCGCCTTGGGCGTCCTGAGGGTCGCCGTGGCCGTCGGCCGGTGGACGTCGGTCAGGCCCATCAGGGTACGGATGGCCGGCCGGACGAACAGTTCGAAGGAGACGTACGACGACACCGGGTTGCCCGGGAGGGCCAGCAGCGGGGTGTGGTCGGGGCCGATGGTGCCGAAGCCCTGGGGCTTGCCGGGCTGCATGGCGAGCTTGCGGAAGTCGATGCCGGCGCCCTCCTCGTCCTCGTCGCCGACGGACTCCAGGGCCTCCTTGACGACGTCGTACGCGCCGACGCTGACCCCGCCGGTGGTGACCATCAGGTCGGCGCGGACGAGCTGGTCCTCGATGGTGGAGCGGAGGGTCTCGGCGTCGTCCGCGACGGCGCCGACGCGGTAGCCGATCGCGCCCGCGTCGCGGGCGGCGGCGGTGAGGGCGAAGCTGTTGGAGTCGTAGATCTGGCCGCCGGCCAACTGCCCGCCCGGCGGGATCAGTTCACTGCCGGTGGAGAGCACCACCACGCGCGGGCGCGGGCGCACGCGTACGGTGGCGCGGCCGATGGCGGCCAGCAGTCCGAGTTGGGGCGGGCCGAGGATCGTGCCCGCGGCCAGGGCGCGCTCGCCGGCCTGCACGTCGCTGCCCTTCGCGCGTACGTGCGCGCGTGCCTCGGCGGCGCGGTGCACGGCGACCTGGCCGGCGGCGCCCTCGGGGCTCGCGCTGCGGGCGCGCATCCCGGAGACGGGCCCCTCGCCGAGGCCGCCGTCGGTCCACTCCACCGGGACGACCGTCTCCGCGCCGGGCGGCAGGGGGGCGCCGGTCATGATGCGGGCGGCCTCACCGGGGCCCACCCGGGGCTGCTCGGCCTGGCCCGCCGCCACGTCCCCGATCACTGTGAGCACGGCCGGGAACTCCTCGCTCGCGCCCGCGATGTCCGCGACCCGCACCGCGTACCCGTCCATCGAGCTGTTGTCGAACGGCGGCAGTGACACCGGCACCGTGACGTCCTCGACCAGGACGCAGCCCTGGGCGTCGAGGAGCTGCAGCTCGATGGGTTCCAGGGGACGGACGGTGGCGAGGATGTCCTCCAGGTGCTCGGTCACCGACCAGAGGTGGTCCCGGCCGGTGCTGCGGGTCGCGGCGGTGCTCAATGTGGCTACATCTCCTCGGCTACGTAACTGCGAAGCCAGGTCCGGAAGTCCGGTCCCAGGTCTTCACGTTCGCATGCGAGTCTGACAATGGCACGCAGGTAGTCGCCACGGTCGCCGGTGTCATAGCGGCGGCCCTTGAAGACGACGCCGTGCACGGGGCCGCCGACCTTCTCGTCCGCCGCCAGCTGCTGGAGGGCGTCGGTGACCTGGATCTCACCGCCGCGGCCCGGCTCGGTCTGGCGCAGGATGTCGAAGATGCTCGGGTCGAGGACGTAGCGGCCGATGACCGCGTAGTTCGACGGGGCGTCGGCCGGGTCCGGCTTCTCGACCAGGTCGGTGACCTTCACGACGTCGGCGTCGTCGGTGGCCTCGACGGCCGCGCAGCCGTACAGGTGGATCTGCTCGGGAGCGACCTCCATGAGGGCGATGACGCTGCCGCCGTGCTCCTCCTGGATCTCGATCATGCGCTTCAGGAGGGGGTCGCGCGGGTCGATCAGGTCGTCGCCCAGGAGGACCGCGAAGGGCTCGTCGCCCACGTGCGGGGCGGCGCACAGGACGGCGTGGCCGAGGCCCTTGGGGTCGCCCTGGCGGACGTAGTGGATGGTCGCGAGGTCGCTGGACTCCTGGACCTTGGCGAGCCGGCCCGCGTCGCCCTTCTTCTGGAGGGCGGACTCCAGCTCGTAGTTCCGGTCGAAGTGGTCCTCGAGGGGGCGCTTGTTGCGGCCGGTGATCATCAGGACGTCGTCGAGCCCCGCCGACACGGCCTCTTCGACCACGTACTGGATCGCCGGCTTGTCCACGACCGGCAGCATCTCCTTGGGAGTCGCTTTGGTGGCCGGCAGGAACCGGGTCCCTAGACCCGCCGCGGGGATGACAGCCTTGCTGATCCTGGGGTTCGCCTCACTCATGCGCCGAACCATATCCGGTGCCTTTGTGGGGAATCTGTGGCTCCGATGAATTCGCTCTCATATGAGCCGATTACGAATAATACTGGAGCAACCTGTGAGCCGGATGGGACCTGAACCGGAGTTTTCCAAGCGAATGTTGCGCCGAGAGCTCCTCCTGGTGAGGAACGGGTTGACGCCGGATGACGTCCGGAATTCGATGGACGCCCTTGCGGGCCGGGCCCTCGATCTGCCCGAGCTGGCACACGCGCGCACGGTCGCGGCGTACGTCTCCGTGGGGAGCGAACCCGGCACCCGCGCGCTCCTCGACGCACTCCGCGCCCGGGGCGTACGCGTCCTGCTGCCGGTCCTGCTCCCCGACAACGACCTCGACTGGGGCGTCTACGAGGGAGAGGCCGCCCTCGCGCGCGTGCGGCACGGCGGCGGCCGTATGGAGCTCCTCGAACCTGTCGGCGCGCGACTCGGCCCGGACGCCGTCACCACCGCCGACGCCGTGCTGCTCCCGGGACTCGCCGTGGACGCGCGCGGGATGCGCCTCGGCCGCGGCGGCGGCTCGTACGACCGCGTCCTCGCCCGCCTGGATCGCGCGGGCACCGACCCGGCCCTGGTGGTCCTGCTGTACGACACGGAGATCGTGGACCGGGTCCCGGAGGAACCCCACGACCGCCCGGTGCACGCGGCGGTGACCCCGTCGGGAGTACGACGGTTCCGGTGACCCGGACACGAAAGCGGCCCCCACGCGTGCGTGGAGGCCGCTTTCCGTGTTCAGACGTGTTCAGATCTCCGTCTTCGGACGTACTCGGACGGGCTCAGGGAGATCACGGTTTCAGGAGCAGCGTGTCGCTCGTGCTCTCCTGGACCGCCTTGTCGGAGAACGACCACGTCAGCAGCTCGCCCTTGACCCACTTGTCGGTCTGGTCGGTGTAGTGCGCGTTGTACGCGTGCCCGGAGGCGCCGGTGAGGTTGATCCACTTGGACTTGTCGAGGTCCCCGAGGTTCACCACCATGCGCATCGAGGGCACCCAGACGACCTCGTAGCCGCCCGCCGCGTTCCAGCCGGTGGCGTTGACCGTGGCCTCGCCGCCGCCGAGCTTCCAGGGGCCGCGGTTGAGCATGTACTGGAGGAAATCGGGGCCCTCGGTGCCGAGGGTCTGGTTCTTCAGGAACAGCCGGTGCAGCCGGCCCCAGCTCCAGGTGTCGATGTCCTTGCCGAGCTTGGCGGTCAGCTCCCAACGGGCGTCCCGCATGGCCCGCGCGAACAGCTCGTCACGGGTGTCGGCGGCCTTCTGGGTGCGGGTCTTCGGCGTCGACCACCAGTCGTTGTCCTGGTCGTCGATGATCCGGCGGACCACCTCGAACCAGCGGTCGCCGCCGTCCGGCTGCGCCTGGTCCGCGTCACGCCTGCCGCACTCGCGGACCCGCTGATCCTCGTCGGCGGGGCCCGTGGTGCCGACCGGCTCGACCGACAGGCACTGGCCCTCGACGCGCAGTTCCTTGGGCAGCTTGTCGCCGAAGGCGAGCTTGAGGATGTTGCGCCAGACCGAGTTGAAGTACGCGGCGGCCGCCGAGTCGGCGTCCTGGGTGTAGTCCCAGCCCTCCAGGAGCTTCTGTGCCTGGCGGACGTTCTTGTCGTTCACGTCGATCTTGAGCAGCAGCGGCACCAGCAGCTTGGCGATCTCGCTGCTGTTGTCCATCTGCATCTGCCGCATGTCGTCGGTGGAGATCTTGCCGCCACCCTTGATCTTCGACTCGATGAGGCTGGTGATCCGCTGCGCGCGCGTGCCGTAGCCCCAGTCCGTGGTGAGGGTGTGCGGGTACTTCTCGTCGACGACGGCCTGGTTCGCGGTGACGATGTAGCCGCGCTCCGGGTCGTACTCGTACGGCAGTTCGTCCTGGTCGATGTAGCCGGTCCAGCGGTACGCGGAGTCCCAGCCCGGCGCCGGCACCGAACCGTCGCCCTTGCCACGGGTGGGGATCTTGCCAGGCAGCTGGTAGCCGATGTGGCCCTCGGTGTCGGCGTAGATCAGGTTCTGCGAGGGGACGTCGAACAGGGAGGCGGCCTCGCGGAAGTCGTCCCAGTTCGCGGCGCGGTTCATCGCGAAGACGGCGTCCATGGAGGTGCCGGGGTCGAGCGCGGTCCACCGCAGGGCTATGCCGTAGCCGTCACCGCGGTCGGGGGCGTCCTGGTCGACGGTGGCCTTCTTGCCGACCTGGACGAGTTCGTCGTTGCGGTCGGACAGCAGGGGGCCGTTGTTGGTGGTGCGGACGACGATCTTCTTGGGCGTCCCGCCGGCGACCTCGATGGTCTCCTCGCGGGTGTCGAACGGCAGGACCTTGCGACCGTACTCGTAGCCGTCGCCCGTGAGCTTCTCCAGGTAGAGGTCGGTGACGTCGGCGCCGGAGTTGGTCATGCCCCAGGCGATGTCCGCGTTGTGGCCGATTATCACGCCGGGCATGCCCGCGAAGGTGTAGCCGGCCACGTCGTACCGGCACTTCTCGGAGACGGACTTGCAGTGCAGGCCCATCTGGTACCAGACCGAAGGCAGCGAGGCCGACAGGTGCGGGTCGTTGGCGAGCAGCGGCTTGCCGGTGATGGTGTGGTCGCCGGAGACGACCCAGGAGTTGGAGCCGATGCCGTTGCCGTTCACGCCGACGGCCTCGGGCAGGTCCTCCAGGACGTTGTAGAGGCCGTCCAGCTGCGTCTGGAGGGCCGAGGAGTCCGTGGAGGTGCCGGCGGTGCCCGTGCCCGTCCCCGTGCCGCCGGTGCCCGTTCCCGTCCCCGTGCCGCCGGTGCCCTGGCTGGAGCTTTCGCTGCCCTGCGTCGACCCGGACCCGTCCGACCAGGTCTCGGTGAGCTCGTCGTACGAGCCCTCCTGCACGATCGTCTTGTTGCGGTCGTACGGGTAGCGCGGGTAGAGGTCGTCGATCTGCTTGGGGCCGAGGCGGCTGGTCATCAGGGCGCGGTCGATCTCGTCCTGCATGTTGCCGCGCAGGTCCCAGGCCATCGCCTTCAGCCAGGCGACCGAGTCGACCGGGGCCCACTCCTCGGGCTTGTAGTCGTTGGCGAAGCCGAGGGCCGCGTACTCCAGGGAGATCTCGTCGCCGCTCTTGCCGGCGAGGTAGGCGTTGACGCCCTTGGCGTACGCGTCGAGGTACTTCTTCGTCTCGGCCGAGAGGGTCTTCTCGTACTCCTCCTCGGCGATCCGGTGCCAGCCGAGGGTGCGCAGGAACTCGTCGTTGTCGACCTGGCTCTCGCCGAACATCTCCGAGAGGCGGCCGGCCGTCATGTGGCGGCGCACGTCCATCTCGTAGAACCGGTCCTGCGCCTGGACGAAGCCCTGCGCCATGAACAGGTCCTCCTCGGAGGAGGCGTAGATCTGCGGGATCCCGTTGCCGTCGCGCTTGACGTCGACCGGTCCGGACAGACCGTCCAGGGTTATCGAGCCCTTGGTCTGCGGGAAGGAGGCGCGGACGGTGGAGACGGACCAGAAAGCCCCGTAGCCGACGCCACCGATGATGGCCAGGACCAGGACGATCAGGAGAAGGCGGACTTTGCGCCCCTTCTTCCTGCCGGACTTGCCGGACTGCTGGCCGGAGGAGGCGGTGGTGTCGGTGGGCATCGCTGTCCTTGCTGTCCTAACACGAGCGGCAGGTCGGGCTGTGCTTTGTACTGAACGCTGGAGCAACCATAGGCGCAGGGCCCGACACGACTTGACGCGGAGTCGGGAACTGGCGCGGAGGGACGTTCGATCATGCCCTCGGAAGCGTCAAGAAATCGTCAAGAGTTAGGTAAGGTAACGAAGTACTTGCACCGAAGTAACCGCAACAGCACGGTTTCCGTGATCGGCTTCGCATGCCCACACGCGCGCGTGCCCGCATCCGGTGCTCGTCATCCCCACACTCGGAACCACGTGCGGTTCGGCGAGAAAGGTACGGCCCTCTGACTGTCCACGACCTCAACCAGCTCCTGCTCGTCTGCTCGATCGTCCTGCTAGTCGCGGTCGCCGCGGTCCGGATCTCGTCGCGCAGCGGGCTCCCCAGCCTGCTCGTGTACCTGGGCATAGGCATCGCCATGGGCCAGGACGGCATCGGCGACATCCACTTCAACAACGCCGAACTGACCCAGGTCATCGGCTACGCGGCCCTCGTCGTGATCCTGGCGGAGGGCGGCCTCGGCACGAAGTGGAAGGAGATCAAGCCGGCCCTGCCGGCCGCCAGCTCCCTGGCGCTGGTCGGAGTCGCGGTGAGCGTCGGCGTCACGGCCACGGGGGCGCACTACCTGATCGGGCTGGAGTGGCGGCAGGCACTCATCATCGGCGCGGTCGTGTCCTCCACGGACGCGGCGGCCGTCTTCTCCGTGCTGCGCAAGATCCCCCTCCCCGCGCGCGTGACGGGCACCCTGGAAGCGGAGTCCGGCTTCAACGACGCCCCCGTCGTCATCCTCGTCGCCTCGCTCTCCGTCGCCGGACCGGTCGAACACTGGTACGTCCTGATCGGCGAGATAGCGCTGGAACTCGCGATCGGCGCCGCCATCGGACTCGCGGTGGGCTGGCTGGGCTCCTGGGGCCTGCGGCACATCGCGCTGCCCGCCTCCGGCCTCTACCCGATCGCCGTCATGGCCATCGCCGTCGCCGCGTACGCGGCGGGCGCCCTGGCCCACGGCAGTGGATTCCTCGCCGTCTACCTGGCCTCCATGGTCCTCGGCAACGCCAAGCTGCCCCACTGGCCTGCCACGCGCGGCTTCGCCGAAGGGGTCGGCTGGATCGCCCAGATCGGCATGTTCGTGCTGCTCGGCCTGCTCGTCACCCCGCACGAGATGGGCGACGACATCTGGCCCGCGCTCGTCATCGGCCTGGTGCTGACGATGGTGGCGCGACCGCTGAGCGTCGTCGCCGCGCTGGTGCCGTTCCGGGTGCCGTGGCGCGAGCAGGCCCTGCTCTCGTGGGCCGGGCTGCGCGGCGCGGTGCCCGTCATCCTGGCGACGATCCCCATGGTGAGCGGCGTCGAGGGCAGCCGCCGGATCTTCAACATCGTCTTCGTGCTGGTCGCCGTCTACACCCTCGTCCAGGGACCGACCCTGCCCTGGCTGGCCCGCAAGCTGCGCCTCGGCGGCTCCGGCGACGAGGCCGCCGACCTCGGCATCGAATCGGCGCCCCTGGAGCGGCTGCGCGGCCATCTGCTGTCCGTCGCCATCCCCGAGAAGTCCCGTATGCACGGCGTCGAGGTCAACGAGCTGCGCCTGCCCGCGGGCGCCGCCGTCACCCTCGTCGTCCGCGACGGCAAGTCCTTCGTGCCCCTGCCGACCACGGTTCTGCGACGCGGCGACGAACTGCTCGTCGTCGCCACGGACCCCGTACGGGACCAGGCGGAACGCCGTCTGAGGGCCGTCGGCCAGGGCGGCAAGCTGGCCGACTGGCTGGGCACGGGCAACGGAAACGGCGGGTCCCGTCGTTAAGGGAACGTTTCGTACCGTTCACACCCTCTGGAATCAGGGGTACGGCCGCCCAGGGTGCTCATTTTCACAGGTGGCTCTGCCGTTCCCCCTGTACGATGAAGGCGCACTTGATCGGACCAACTCTGTCTGACGCAGAGCTGGCGCGACCGTATGGCGGCCGGGACGCCCCTCGCAGTGGGCGCCGGCATCTACCGCAGTAGCGCAAGAGGACAGCTCTCGGCGCCCCCCGCACGGGCGCGCTACCAGGCGGCGGAAAGGCACGGCCGTGGCATCCACGGTCACCTCGAACACCTCGAACACCTCGAAGGCGTCCCGCCCGGGCTACGGGCAGCTGCTGCGCACCCGGGGCGCGTGGACGTTCCTCCTCCCCGGCTTCGCGGCCCGCCAGCCGTTCGCGATGCTGACCATCTCCATCGTGCTGCTGGTCCAGCACACCACCGGCTCTTACGGGGCGGCCGGCGCCGTCGCCGCCGTGACCGGTGTCTCCATGGCGCTCTTCGCCCCGTACAGCGGCCGTCTGGCCGACCGTCACGGCCAGCGCGCCGTCCTGCTCCCCGGCGTCCTCGTCCACGGCCTGGCGGGTCTCTCCCTGACCGCGCTCGCGCTCGCGGACGCCCCCCTGTGGGCGCTCTTCGCGGCCGCCGTGCCGACGGGTGCCTCGGTACCGCAGATCGGCCCCATGGTGCGGGCCCGCTGGGGCGTCAAGCTCCAGGACTCGCCCCTGATGGGCACCGCGGCGGCCTTCGAGTCCGTCACCGACGAGCTGACCTTCGTGCTCGGCCCGCTGGTGGCGACCGCGCTGTGCACCGCCGTCCACCCGGCTGCCGGTCTGCTCACGGAGGCCGCGCTCACACTGATCGGCGGCCTGCTGTTCGCCGCCCAGCGCGGCACCCAGCCCGAGGTCGTCTCCGTGGCGCACGCGCGCGTGGAGCACGTCTCCGCCCTGTCCGTCCCCGGAGTGCGCGTCCTGATCGTCACCTTCCTGGGCATCGGCTCCGTCTTCGGCGGTATGCAGGTCTCGCTCGCCGCCTTCTCCGAGTCGATCGGCGAGCCCGGCCTCAACGGCGTCCTGTACGGCGTCTTCGCCGCCGGCAACATGCTCTCCGGCATCGTCTGCGGCGCGATCGCCTGGAAGTCGGCCCCGCGGCGGCGCCTGATCATCGGCTACACGGCCCTCGCGCTCGTGGCCTCCGCCCTGTGGACAGCCGACTCGGTGCTCGTCCTCGCCGCGCTCGGCCTGCTCGTCGGCATGTCCATCGCGCCCACCCTGATCACCGGCTACACGCTCGTCGACTCCCTCGTCCCGGCCGGCGCCCGCACGGAGGCCTTCACCTGGCTGACCGGCGCGGTCGCGCTCGGCCAGGCGGTCGCCGTCACGGCCGCCGGACAGCTGGAGGACCGCCTGTGGACCGGCGCCGGATTCCTGGTGCCGGCGGCCGGTACGGCACTGGCCCTGGCGACCCTGCTGGCGCTGCGTTCACGGCTGGCGACCAGGCCCCGGAGCCGTACCGTCGCGCGTGTCGTCGGTCACCGAGTGCCGGTGACAGTGGACTGATCCCCGGGGAATAGGTCACTATGGACTGTCGTTAGCACTCATCGAGTGAGAGTGCCAGGAGGAAGACCAGTGCCGACGTACCAGTACCAGTGCACCGAATGCGGTGAGGGCCTCGAAGCGGTGCAGAAGTTCACCGACGACGCCCTGACCGAGTGCCCCAGCTGCAATGGCCGCCTCAAGAAGGTGTTCTCGGCGGTCGGCATCGTCTTCAAGGGCTCCGGTTTCTACCGGAACGACAGCCGCGGCTCGTCGTCGAGCAGCAGCCCGGCGTCGTCCTCGTCGAAGTCCTCGTCGTCCTCGTCGGACGCGAAGTCCTCGTCCGGATCCTCGTCGTCTTCGTCGTCCTCCGACTCGAAGTCGTCGTCCTCGGGCTCCGCCTCCACCAGCAGCACCTCGGCCGCGTAGCACTTCCGTCCGGGACCCTGCCGTCGTACGACGACCGGCGGGGTCTTCGGCGTTTCCGGGCCCGGACCGGGGCCGAGAGGCGTGGACGGCTTGGTTAGGGTGCGGGCATGGCGAACACGGAGCAGGTGGACAACGGGGTGGGTCCGGTGGGCGGGGCGGGCGGGGGCGGCGCCGGGGCGCATGACGTGGGCGGGGCCGAGGTCTCGGGGCCGGGGTTGGCGTCGACACCGGCGCCGGCAGCGGCACCGGCGCCGGCATCGGCCGGGGCCTCGGAGGCCGGGTCGGCGGAGATCGGTGTCATCGGAGGCTCCGGTTTCTACTCCTTCCTCGACGATGTGACCGAGATACAGGTCGACACCCCCTACGGGCCGCCCAGCGACTCCCTCTTCCTCGGCGAGATCGCCGGCCGCCGGGTCGCCTTCCTCCCCCGCCACGGCCGCGGCCACCACCTGCCGCCGCACCGCATCAACTACCGCGCCAACCTGTGGGCGCTGCGCTCCGTCGGGGCGCGCCAGGTGCTCGGCCCGTGTGCGGTGGGCGGCCTGCGACCGGAGTACGGGCCGGGCACGCTCCTCGTCCCGGACCAGCTGGTGGACCGCACGAAGTCCCGCACCCAGACCTACTTCGACGGCCTCCCGCTGCCCGACGGCACCGTCCCCAACGTCGTCCACGTCTCGCTCGCCGACCCCTACTGCCCCGTCGCACGCAAGGCCGCGCTCGAAGCGGCGCGCGGGCGGGACTGGGAACCGGTGGACGGCGGGACCCTGGTCGTGGTCGAGGGCCCCCGCTTCTCCACGCGCGCCGAGTCCCTGTGGCACCAGGCCCAGGGCTGGTCCGTCGTCGGCATGACGGGTCACCCCGAGGCCATCCTCGCCCGCGAACTCGAGCTCTGCTACACCTCCCTGACCCTCGTCACCGACCTCGACGCCGGCGCCGAAACCGGCGAGGGTGTCTCCCACGAGGAAGTCCTCCAGGTCTTCGCCGCCAACATCGACCGCCTCCGAGGCGTCCTCTTCGACACGGTGGCCGCCCTGCCGCCGAACGACACACGCGACTGCCTGTGCACGAAGGCCCTGGGCGGCATGGACCCCGGGTTCGAGCTGCCGTAAGGGTTGGCCGGGCGATCACAGCTTGTCGGGCATGGGAAGTGGAGGACGAGGCCCGGCCATTCCCTCCGCGGTGCGGGGCTGAGAACGCGGCCGACCATTTCCTCCGCGGTCCAGGGCTGAGGGCGCGGCCGACCATTTCCTCCGCGGTCCGGGGCTGAGGGCGAGGCTGGCCATTCCAGCCCGCCTGGCCTTTGACGACGAGGCCGGCAATTTGCAGCCCGCCCGGCGTTTGAGGACGAGGCCGACCACCTAGCCCGCCCGCTGGCTGACAGCAAGTCCGACCACCCAGCCCGCCCGCCCGCCACTTGAGGGCAGCCCTGACAATTCAGCCCGTCCGGCGTTTGAGGACGAGGCCGGAGGCCGACAGGGGGTCTGGGGGCGCAGCCCCCAGGGACGGCCGGGGTCGAAGGGGCAGCGCCCCTGGGGATGGGACGGGTAGGGGCGGCGGGGGCGGAACTCCTCGTTCGGGTGGCGAAGTTATCCACAACCGGTGGGTAGTCCACCGGCTCTCACACGCACCGCCGCCAGCCCTCATCGTGGGACCGCAAGCCGATCTCACACAGCAGGTGGTGGCCCCATGTCCCGTCCCTCATCCCCGCCCAAGTCCCCGTACCCGCCCCCGTCCAAGTACCCGCCCTCCTCCTCGTACTCGTCCTCGTCCGCGTCCTCCTTCGCGCCCCCACCCACAACCACGCCCTCTCACTCGCACGCGCCCACCCCCACCCCCACATTCACCCGCCTCCCCACCTGGGCCGCCGGCCCACCCGGCACCGACACCCCTCCCACCTGCGAGATCCCCCACTTCGCCCCACTACGGGTACGCGCCGGCGCACACCGCCTCCGCCGCCTCGCCCGCTGCCGAAGGCGAGCCACGGCCGCAGGCCTCGCCGTGACCGCCGCCGCCCTGCTGGCGACAGGGGTGGGCCCGAGCCCGAGGGAAGCCGAGCGGGTCAGGGGCCACCCGGTGGCCGACCCCGTCCGGGAGCGCCCCACCGAGACGGTGACCGCACCGATCCGCATCGCCGACGGCGCCACGGTACGGCTGCTACGCCCCGGCGACCGCGTCGACGTGATCGCCGCCGAGGAGTCCTCGACGGGCGGCGGCGCCGCACGGGTCGTCGCCCGCGGCGCCCGCGTGTCCAAGGTGCCGACCGCGAGCGCCACCGAGAGCGGAGCCCTGGTCGTCCTGACCGTGCCCCGCCGCACGGCGGCCCGACTGGCCGGCGCGGGCGCCACCTCCCGTCTGGCGGTGACGCTGTGGTGACCCTCGGCCCGCCGAAACCCGACCTCCACCCGTCAAGTCTCACGTTGGAGGGACCCGATTGGGCACCCGGGTCACGCCCTGACGTAGGTTGCGGAGTCGTTTGTTCCACAACCAGCGCAGAGAGGCCTCGTGGTGAGCGAGAAGAAGGAGCCGAGCATCTGGGAGGGCTTCAAGGCCTTCCTGATGCGGGGGAACGTCGTCGACCTGGCCGTCGCCGTGGTCATCGGCGCGGCCTTCACCAACATCGTCAACTCGGTGGTGAAGGGGGTCATCAACCCGCTGGTGGGGGCGTTCGGCACCAAGGACCTGGACAGGTACAGCTCGTGCCTCAAGGACCCCTGCGAGGTGGCGGCGGACGGCACGGTCACGAGCGGCATCCCGATCATGTGGGGCACGGTCCTGAGCGCCACCCTCAGCTTCGTCATCACCGCGGCCGTCGTCTACTTCCTGATGGTCCTGCCCATGGCCAAGTACCTGGCCCGCCAGGAAGCCCGCCGCAAGGCGAAGGAAGGCACCCACGAGGTCATCGAGGTGAGCGAGCTGGAGGTGCTCAAGGAGATCCGCGACGCCCTGGTGGCCCAGCGCGGCTCGGGCCACGACCGGGAGTAGCGGCCTGCGAGGCCTTTGACCGACGACGCCGACAACTCAAGACCTTCAGCCGACGATGCCGGCGGCTGAGGGCCTTCGGCAGACGATGCCGACGGCTCAAGGCCTTCGGTCGCCGGTGTCAGATGTGGTGGGGCGGCTTCTCGTCGAGGAAGCGCTTGAGGTCGGCCGCGCTGTCGCCGCCGTCGCCGGGTCGCTCACCCCACCCGTGGTCCGAGTCGTCGGAGGACGGCCGGCTCAGCGGATCGTCGAAGACCAGCGCGGCCTTGGGGTCACGCGGTTCGGGGGCAGGAGCGGTACTCATGCCCCCAGAGTACGGCCCCGAGCAAGGCCGGCCTCCGGCCCGGCGGCACACGCACCGGGCCTGTCCGCGCACTCCCTCAGCCCACCCAGGCACTTGTGAACACCTGAGCGAGAATTCCACCGGATTTTCTGGTGTGCTTGGCCCCATGACGTCCAGTTCCACGCCATCGACTCCCTCGGCCCCAGGACCTACCCCGGGCTCTGGCGCCCCCTCCGGCGCGGGCCGGGCCCCGGTGCGCAGGCTGGTCGCGCGGGGACGTAGGGAGGCGCACCGGGTCGCCTCGCCGCTGGAGCTCTTCTTCGACCTGTGCTTCGTCGTCGCGGTGGCCCAGGCGGGCGTCCAGCTCGTGCACGCCGTCGCGGAGGCACACGCGGCCGAGGGCATCGTGAACTACGCGATGGTCTTCTTCGCGATCTGGTGGGCCTGGATGAACTTCACCTGGTTCGCGTCGGCGTACGACAACGACGACGTGCCGTACCGGCTGGTGACCCTCGTCCAGATAGCCGGTGTGCTGGTGCTCGCCGCCGGGATCGCCCGGGCCTTCGAGGACCATGACTGGCTGCTGGTCGTGCTCGGCTACGTGATCATGCGGCTGGCGATGACCGCGCAGTGGCTGCGGGCCGCGCGCACGGCGACGGGCGCCGAGCGGGCCATGGCGTTGCGGTACGCGGGTGGCGTGGTGCTGTGCCAGATCGGCTGGCTGGGGCTGCTGGTGCTGCCGGAGTCGGCCAGACCGTGGCTGTTCCTGGTGATGGCGCTGGCCGAGCTGTGTGTGCCGGTGTACGCGGAGAGGGGCTTCCAGACGTCCTGGCATCCGCATCACATCGCCGAGCGGTTCGGCCTGTTCACCATCATCGTGCTCGGCGAGACGATCCTGGCGGCGACGGTCGCCGTGAAGTCGGCGGCGGACGAGAACGACGCCCTGGGCGAGATGCTGCCGATCGCGGTGGGCGGGTTGCTGATCGTGTTCTCCGCGTGGTGGATCTACTTCACCGTTCCCATCCACGGTCATCTGCGCTCCAACAAGCAGAGCTTCCTGTGGGGTTACGGCCACTACCTGATCTTCGCGTCGGCCGCCGCGATCGGCGCCGGTCTGGAGGTCTCTGTGGAGGAGACGGTGCACAAGGCGCACATCTCCACGCTGGCCGCGTCCGCCGCGGTGACCCTGCCGACGGCGCTGTACCTGATCTCGGTGTGGGCGCTGCATGCCCGCCACTACAAGGTGGGCACGGCCCAGCAGACCGTGCTGCCGCTCGCCGCGCTGGCCGTGATCGTGTGCACGTTCCTGGGCCACTGGGCGGTCCTGGCGGCGGGCATCGTGGCGGCCGTGACGGTGGCGGTCGAGGTGGCATTCACCGCCCGCGGCCACACCACCCACGACGCCCACGAGACCCACGAGTCCAGCGCGAGACCGGCGGGTCCAGCGTGACCGCCGAGAGCCACAACGCCCGAGACACTCATGGCAGTTGACGCCCTGACCGATGTCCCCGGCCTGCGCGTCGGTCACGCCACCCGGACCGGCGGGGGCTGGCTCACCGGCACCACGGTCGTGCTGGCGCCGGAGGGTGGCGCGGTGGCGGCCGTGGATGTGCGCGGAGGCGGGCCCGGGACCAAGGAGACGGACGCGCTCGACCCTCGGAACCTGGTGCAGAAGGTCGAGGCGGTGGTGCTGACCGGTGGGAGCGCGTACGGGCTGGACTCCGCGTCGGGAGTGATGGCCTGGCTGGAGGAGCGGGGGCGAGGTGTGCGGGTCGGTCTCGACCCGGCGCACGTGGTGCCGGTCGTCCCGGCCGCCTGTGTCTTCGACCTGGGCCGGGGCGGGGACTTCAAGGCCAGACCGGACGCGGCCATCGGCCGGGCGGCGGTCGAGGCCGCCGCCGCGAGCGGGCTCGGCGCCCCCGTGGCGGAGGGGTGCGTGGGTGCCGGGACGGGGGCGACGGTCGGGCGGCTCAAGGGCGGCATCGGCACCGCGAGCACCGTGCTGGGCTCGGGGATCACGGTGGCGGCGCTGGTGGTGGCCAACGCCGCGGGATCGGCGATGGATCCGGAGACGGGGGCGTTGTACGGGGAGTTGTTGCGGGGGCGTGCGGCGTATCCGGCGCCGGAGGTCCATGAGAACGCGGGCCGGCGGCTCGCCGAGGCCGCCGCGAAGAGCCCGCCTCCCCCGCTGAACACCACCCTCGCCGTGGTCGCCACCGACGCCGACCTGACCCGCGCCCAGGCCCAGAAGCTGGCCGGCACGGCGCACGACGGCATCGCCCGCGCCGTACGCCCCGTGCATCTGCTGAACGACGGGGACACGGTCTTCACGCTGGCGACGGGCGCCCGGCCGCTGCCGCCCCGGGCCGGTCCCCTCGCCCTGAACGAACTCCTCGCGGCGGGCGCGGACTTGGTGACGCGGGCGATCGTCCGGGCGGTGCGGGCGGCCGAGTCGGTGGACGGGCCGGGCGGAGTGTGGCCCTCGTACGGGGAGTTGTACGGGGAGACCCGGGGGACGTGAAGCGCCACCGGGGTCGGCGGGCGCACCGCCGGTAGGTCCGGCGGGTGTGCCCGGGAGACGATTGTCCCGGTTCTGTCACGTGATGCCGTCGAGCGGGGGGAGCGGGAACCCGCGCGGCTGTCGTTCGCTCCTTCTCCACGTAACCGAGCGGATCACGTAGATCACGTAGACGAAGCTGGAGCAGATCGTGACGAGGCCGAAGATTGCTGTGCGGCGTGCTATGGGGGCCTGTGCCGTGCTGGTGGTCGGTGCGCTGACCCTCACCGGCTGTGGCGGTGACGCCAAGGCGGACGACAAGAGTGGCGGCAAGAAGACGTCGGCGAAGGACTCGGCGGCGCGGATCACGATCTCGGCCGAGGACGGTTCGACGGCGGCGTCCATCAACGCGACCGGGGTGAAGGTCAGCGGCGGCAAGCTGACCGAGGTGAAGATGACCGTGTCGGAGGGCGGCGCGGTCGTGCCGGGCGAGATAGCCGCGGACGGGCGTTCCTGGAAGCCCAAGGAGCAGTTGGAGCGCGGGACGAAGTACCAGATCTCCGCGACCGCGAAGAACGCCGAGGGGAAGACGTCGGCCGCCAACTCCATCTTCACGACCGTGTCGACGGCGAACAGCTTCATCGGGACGTACACACCGGACAACGGCACCACGGTCGGGGCCGGGATGCCGGTGTCGTTCACCTTCGACAAGGCGATCACGGACCGCAAGGCCGTGCAGTCGCACATCACGGTGACGTCGAGCAGCGGGCAGGAGGTGGTGGGGCACTGGTTCGGGGCGCAGCGGCTCGACTTCCGGCCCGAGGAATACTGGAAGGCCGGTTCCAAGGTCACGATGAAGATCGACCTGGACGGTGTGGAGGGGGCGAACGGCGTCTACGGCGTGCAGGACAAGACCGTCACCTTCACGGTCGGGCGCTCGCAGGTCTCCACGGTCGATGTGAACACGCAGACCATGACGGTCGTCCGGGACGGCAAGACGATCAAGACCGTGCCGATCTCGGCGGGCAGCGCCAAGACCCCGACGTACAACGGTCAGATGGTGATCTCGGAGAAGTTCACGCAGACGCGGATGAACGGGTCGACGGTCGGGTTCGGCGGGGAGTACGACATCCCGGACGTGCCGCACGCGATGCGGCTGACGACGTCGGGCACCTTCGTCCACGGCAACTACTGGTACAGCAGGTCCAACCCGCCGTTCGGGCGGCAGGGCACCAGCCATGGTTGCGTCGGTCTCGCGGACGCCCAGGGGGCGCAGGGCGACACGCTCGGCAAGTGGTTCTTCGACAACTCGCTGATCGGTGACGTGGTGGTCGTCAAGAACTCCCCCGACGAGACGGTCGCGCCGGACAACGGCCTCAACGGCTGGAACATGCCGTGGAGCGAGTGGACGGCGGGCAGCGCCGACTGATGGTGACCGGCACCATCTGACCTGAGGCTTCCGGGAGTTCGTCGGGCCGCGCGGGAACCAAACGCGCGGCCCCGTCGTTTTAGGAACGTACGTTTTCTCGGTTCCCGGACATGATGTCCGACCGAGGGGCTACGGTATGCACCCACAAGGTGACATGCAGCAACGCCGGGAGAAGCCTTGAGCGTTCCGTACGAGACGGCAGCGTACGAGCCACCTGAGTCGCCCGAGTCTCCTGAGGAGCACCTCGCGCGACTCCTCGGCCGCGCCCTGAACTCCTTCGAACTGCCCGACGAGACGATACGGCAGCTCGACTGCGCCCTCGCGCACGACAGCTCGCTGCACTCCGCGCACTACAGTTCGGGGCTGCACCGGGCGACGTACCGGCACACCTGGCTGCTCGCCGACGGCTCCGCCGTCACCCTGTGGGAGCTGGTGCACAACACGGCGCCCGGCAGCGACACCCAGCACGAGGTGTACACGGACGACGAGGAGCTGCGGGCCGCCACCGCGCGCCTGCCGCTGCCCCCGGACGCGCCCGACTTCGAGCTGCCGACCCTGGTGGAGCTGGCCGCGTTCCCCGAGCCGCGCCACGACTACGTACCGGACGACTCGGCGGACCACGCCCGTCGGCTGCTGCGGCGCGCGGAGAACCCGGACCCTCCCGGGGACGAGCTCGCCACGCTGCTGCTGCGGACGGCGTTCGCGCACGCGATCACCCAGGCCTTCGGCCGGCCGCACCGCCCGGCACGGCGCGGCCGGCCCGGCTTGAACTTCTCGCTCTACGAGCACGCGTTCCTGCTCACCGACGGGCAGGAGATCTCCCTCTGGGAGGTCGAGCACACGGCCACACCGGACGGCCGCCACATGTGCGAGGTGTACGCGACGGAGGACGCGGCCCGGGACGCTATGGAACGACGGGCGGGGACGCTCGGGTAACCCCGGGCGGAGCGGCCTCCCGCCGCGAAGAGGGTTCAGGCCAGGCGGTCGTCGCTGAACTGGCGCGCCAGGAACGCGAAAGCGTCCTGTTCCGCCGGGGTCAGCTCCACATGCTCCACGTGCGGGCCCTTGCGGCGCTGGTGGGGCAGGGCGCGCAGGCGCTGCCCACGGCGGCGGGTCAGATCGGTGAAGCGGCCTCGGTGGATCTCACGGTCCCGGCGCAGGACGCGGACGAGCACTGCGACCCAGATGACCGCCGCGAGGGCGAGGGCGGCTACGCCCACCAACTGGAGGATCGACACGTGCTCAGGCATGCCCTCCAGTAGACACCACCGGATGGGACTTTGAGCCCGGACCGTGACGTATCTCGCAGGTACGGCGTACAAGTCACAGGGGTTGTAAAGGCGCCCAAAGGGGCGCACGGGGCTCGCTGGGGCACGGATACGGCCGTGGCCCCCTCTCACGAGGGGGCCACGGCCGACGTACGGTCACGGGTTCAGGTCGCGACCGGCGTTCCCGGGGTGGTGTACGCGCCGCGACGGGCGTTCCCCGGGGTGGTGTTCAGGCCGCGATCGGCTCCTTCGTCTCCGCCTCGGCGGTGGCGGGGGCGGGGTCGGGCGCGGTGCCGGGCCGGGGCTTGCGCATGCCCTTCAGGACGATGACCAGACCGGCCGTGACCGCCATACCGATCGCGATGGCCAGCAGGTAGAGGAACGGCTTGCCGATCAGCGGGGTGACCCAGATGCCGCCGTGCGGGGCGCGCAGGGTCGAGCCGAAGGCCATGGCCAGCGCACCGGTGACCGCGCCGCCCGCCATGGAGGCGGGGATCACGCGCAGCGGGTCGGCTGCCGCGAACGGGATCGCGCCCTCGGAGATGAACGAGGCGCCGAGCACCCAGGCCGCCTTGCCGTTCTCGCGCTCGGTGGTGGTGAACAGCTTCTTGCGGATCGTGGTGGCGAGGGCCATGCCCAGGGGCGGGACCATACCGGCCGCCATGACCGCGGCCATGATCTTCATCGCGGAGTCGCTGGGGTCCTGCACGGCGATACCGGCGGTGGCGAAGGCGTAGGCGACCTTGTTGACAGGGCCGCCGAGGTCGAAGCACATCATCAGGCCGAGGAGGACACCGAGCAGGATCGCGTTGGAGCCGGAGAGGCCGCTCAGCCAGTCCGTCATGCCCTTCTGCGCCTCGGCGATGGGCTTGCCGATCACCACCAGCATCAGGAAGCCGACGATCAGCGAGGAGATCAGCGGGATCACGACCACCGGCATGACGCCACGCAGCACCGGCGGGATCTTGATCCGCTGGATGCCGAGGACGACGGCACCGGCGATCAGACCTGCGGCCAGACCGCCGAGGAAACCGGCGTTGATGTTGGCGGCGATCATGCCGCCGACGAAGCCGGGGACGAGTCCGGGCCGGTCCGCCATGCCGTACGCGATGTAACCGGCGAGGACGGGGATCAGGAAGCCGAAGGCGACGGCGCCGATCTGGAACATCAGCGCTGCCCAGCTGTCGACCTGGAGCCAGTCGAAGTGCTCGGTGACCGGCTTGGCCTGGTTGATCTCCCAGCCGCCGATCGCGAAGCCGAGGGCGATGAGGAGACCGCCGGCCGCGACGAACGGGACCATGTAACTGACGCCGGACATCAGCCACTTGCGCAGCTTGGTGCCGTAGCCGTCACCGGAGTCGCCCGCGCGGTCGACGGGTGTGCCTCCGCCGGGGCGAGCGGCCGTGACCTCGCCGCGCTCTGCCTTGCCGCGGACCTCGGCGATCAGTTCGGCCGGGCGGTTGATGCCCGCCTTCACGCCGACGTCGACGGTGGGCTTCCCGGCGAACCGGTCCTTCTCCCGTACGGGGACGTCGTGGGCGAAGATCACGCCGTCGGCGGCCGCGATGACCGCCGGGTCGAGGCGGGTGAACCCGGCCGAGCCCTGCGTCTCGACGACGATCTCGACGTCGTCGGCGTCCCGGCCCGCGTTCTCCAGCGACTCGGCGGCCATGTAGGTGTGCGCGATGCCGGTGGGGCAGGAGGTGACGGCGACGATACGGAAGGGGCGGGCGGGCTCCTGCGCGACCGGCTCGTCCTTGGTCGTGCTGACCGCGACGGCGTCGGGGGAGGCCGTTCCGCCCGACGCCGCCGCGGAGTCTTCGGTGCCCTCGCTGATGTCCTCGCCCCGGATGAGCGCGGCGGCGCGGGCCGCGTCGTCGACCGCGCGCAGCGCGTCGGTGAACTCGGTGTTCATCAGCTGACGGGCGAGGGAGGAGAGGATCGTGAGGTGGGCGTCGTCCGCGCCCGCCGGGGCGGCGATCAGGAAGATCAGGTCGGCGGGGCCGTCGGCGGCGCCGAAGTCGATACCGGCCGCGCTGCGCCCGAAGGCGAGGGTCGGCTCGGTGACGTGCTCACTGCGGCAGTGGGGGATGCCGATGCCGCCGTCGAGGCCGGTCGGCATCTGCGCCTCACGCGCCGCGACATCGGCGAGGAAGCCGTCCAGGTCGGTGACCCGGCCCTTCGCCACCATGCGCTCGGCGAGGGCACGCGCCGCCGCTTCCTTCGTATCGGCGGACAGGTCGAGGTCGACCAGGTCCGCGGTGATCATCTCGCTCATCGCGGGCTCCTTCGCACGCGTATCGCCCGGGGGGTGTGGCGGGCGGGGGTGGGGACGGAAGTGTGGGGGGCGCGGGCCACCAGGGCCGACCAGGAGGGGGAAGAGCAGGAGGGAGAGAGGGCTGGGGCGGCGGGTAAGGGGAAACGGACGTTCGCCCCTGTTCGCCCGCTCATGACGCCGGCTCCCTCAGTGCCCGGTCCACCGGGACCTCCGGCGTCACCGTGACCGCGGCCGGGTCGAGGTCGGACGGGGTCGGCATCACGCTGCCGGGGAGTTGCACGGCGGCTGCGCCGTGGGCGACGGCGGAGGCGAGGGCCTCGGGGCCGTTGCCGCCCGCGATGAGGAAGCCGGCGAGGGAGGCGTCGCCGGCGCCGACGTTGCTGCGGACGACGTCGACGCGGGCACTGCCGAACCAGGCACCCGAGGCGTCGACGAGGATCTGGCCGTCGGCGCCGAGGCTGGCGAGGACCGCGCCGGCACCCATCTCGCGCAGTTCCTCCGCGGCCTTGACGGCGTCGCCGACGGTGGCGAGGGGGCGGCCCACGGCTTCGGCGAGTTCCTCGGCGTTGGGCTTGACCACGTCGGGGCGTTCGCGGAGCGCGGCCAGCAGGGCCGGGCCGGAGGTGTCGAGCGCGATGCGGGCGCCGGCCGCGTGGGCGCGGGCGACGAGTTCGGCGTACCAGGAGGGGTCGAGGCCGCGCGGGAGGCTGCCGCAGCAGGCGATCCAGGAGGCGTCGGCGGACTGGGCGCGGACGGTCTCCAGGAGGAGTTCCTCCTCGGCGGCCGTCAGCTCGGGACCGGGCGCGTTGATCTTCGTCAGGACACCGTCGGCCTCGGCGAGGGCGATGTTGGAGCGGGTCGCCCCGGCCACCGTCACCCGCGCGACCTCGATGCCCTGCGCGTCGAGCAGGTCCGCGACCAGCGCGCCCGGCGCTCCGCCCAGCGGCAGTACGGCCACGGTGCGGCGCCCGGCGGCGGCGACCGCCCGGGAGACGTTGACGCCCTTGCCGCCCGGGTCCATGCGTTCGCCGGTGGCCCGGATGACTTCACCGCGATCGAGGGAGGGGACCTCGTAGGTGCGGTCGAGGGACGGGTTCGGGGTGACGGTGAGGATCATGAGCGGTCTTTCCGGCCGTTGGTCCGGGGGTCGCCGGTTTGGGGGTCGCCGGTCCGGCCCGCGGCGGAGCCGCCGGCGGGCTCGGTGCCCGGGACGCGCAGCACCTCGGTGCCCTTGCGTTCGATGGCGAAGGCGTCTTCGGGGCTCAGCCCGCTGTCGGTGATCAGCAGGTCCACATCGCTCAGGTCGCCGAAGCGGGCGAAGTGTTCCTGGCCGTGCTTGGAGGAGTCGGCGAGCAGCACCACGCGCCGGGCGGCGGTCACCGCGGCCCGCTTGACGGCGGCCTCGGCGAGGTCGGGGGTGGTCAGGCCGTGGTCGGCGGAGAAGCCGTTGGCCGCGACGAAGAGGACGTCGGCGCGGATCTCGCCGTACGCCCGGAGCGCCCAGGCGTCCACGGCGGCGCGCGTACGGTGGCGGACTCGGCCGCCGACCAGGTGGAGCTGGATGCCCGGGTGGTCGGCGAGGCGGGCCGCGATCGGGAGGCTGTGCGTGACCGCGGTGAGCGCGGCCTCCAGCGGGATGGCGGCGGCGAGGCGCGCGACCGTCGTACCGGCGTCGAGGATCACCGTGCCGTCGTTCGGCAGCTCGGCGAGGGCGGCCTGCGCGATGCGGTCCTTCTCGTCGGCGGCCGTGCCCTCGCGCTCGGCGAGGTCGGGCTCGAAGTCCAGCCGTCCGGCGGGGATCGCTCCGCCGTGCACCCGCTGGACGAGGCCGGCGCGGTCCAGAGCCTTCAGGTCCCGGCGGATCGTCTCCGCCGTGACCTGGAACTCCTCGGCCAGCGACACCACGTCCACCCGGCCGCCGTCACGGGCGAGCCGGAGGATCTCCTGCTGCCGCTCCGGTGCGTACATGTCCGTCCACCTCCGACCGATGCCCGATTCTGTGGTTTCGATCGGGAGGCTACGCCCGGATTTCCGAAAAGTAAACAGGTTCGGGCGCGACTCGGACACAATCGGGCTATGACGAGGGCGGGGCGGGACCCCGCACCTGAGGTGCCGGGCCCCGCCCCCGTGGCCGCCGGTCATGGCGCCGACTGCGGCTCCCGCTCGACGTCTTCCCCCGCCTCGGCCGTCCCGTGGTCCACCACGGAGGACCGGGCCGGCAGGGCGAACATCAGCAGGAAGATCGCGACCAGTACGGCGGCCACCCAGCCGAGCGCGTACTCGAAGGCGTCCACGAAGGCGGGGCCGATCTCGGCGGGGAGGAGGTGGTCCTCCATGACGCCGAAGAAGACCACGGCGACCAGGCCGAGCCCCAGCGCGTTGCCCATCTGCTGGACCGTGCTGATCAGCCCGGACGCGGAACCGGCGTGCTCACGCGGCACCCCGGAGAGGATGGCGTCGGTCAGCGGGGCGACGATGAGCCCCATGCCCGCGCCCATCACTACCAGCGGGAGCGTCATCTGCCAGGGGGTGATGGCGAGGCCGTAGCGGTCGGACTCCAGCAGGTACAGCAGCACTCCGGCCGCCATCAGCAGCGCGCCCGCCTGGAGGACCTTGCGGCCGAAGCGCGGGACGAGCTTCTGGACCGAGACCCCGGCCGCGACCGAGACGGCGAGGGAGAACGGGATGCCGGTGAGGCCGGCCTTCAGGACGCTCCAGCCGAGGCCGGTCTGCAGATAGAGGGTCCAGACGAGGAAGAAAACGCCGAGGGCGATCCCGAAGACGGTCTGTACGGCGATGCCCGCCGCGAAGCTCTTCACCCTGAACAGCGACAGCTCGATCAGCGGAGAGCCGTCGCGCGCGCCCTTGCGCCGCTCGTACACCACCAGCGCCGCGAACACGACCAGCGAGCCGGCCATCGAGACGTACCCCCACAGCGGCCAGCCCGTCTCATGGCCCCGGGTGAGCGGGTAGAGCAGCATCAACAGCCCGCCGGTGACGAGGGCGACGCCGACGAGGTCCAGCTTCAGGGCGTGCGGGGCCTTCGACTCGGTGATGAAACGGCGGCCCAGGATCAGGCCCGCGACACCGACCGGGAGGTTGATCAGGAAGATGGCCCGCCATTCGAGGCCGAGCGGGTTCCACTCGATGAGCAGCGCGCCGAGCAGCGGGCCGGAGACCGCGCCGAGGCCCACGATCGCGCCGAACAGCCCGAACACCTTGCCGCGTTCGTGCGCCGGGAAGGTCGCGTGCACGATCGACAGCACCTGCGGCACCATCAGCGCGGCGGTCGCGCCCTGCGCGATCCTCGCCGCCACCAGCATCTCCGGGTTCGCGGCGAGACCGCACAGCGCGGAGGCGAGCGTGAAGCCGCCGATGCCGAGGAGGAAGATCCGCCTGCGGCCGTGGATGTCGCCGAGCCGGCCGCCGGTGACGAGGCCCGCGGCGAAGGCGAGGGCGTACCCGGCGGTGATCCACTGGATCTGGCTGAATGTGGCGTGTTCGCCTCGCTGGATGGAGGGGACGGCGATGTTGACGATGGTGACGTCGACGAGGTCCATGAAGGCGGCCGTCATGACGACGGCGAGGGCGATCCATCGGCGGCGGTCCGCCTCGGGGGGTGTGGGGAGCGCCGTTCGGGTGTCTGCCGGGGGGTCGGTGCGGGGTGTTGGTGGCTGGTCGCGCCCACGTGACGGAGTCGCGGATGGAACAGCCCCGCGCCCCTTGGGGGCGCTCGTGGTGGAGGTCATGCCTGGAAACCTAGGGGGCCAGTAGGTCAGGTCATGTCCTAGTTCTCCGGCATGCTCGGGGCATGACCACTGACACGCCGGCGCGGCTCCTCCAACTCCTCTCCCTCCTCCAGACGCCCCGCGAGTGGCCCGGCGGTGAACTCGCCGGCCGGCTCGGGGTGTCCCGTCGTACGGTCCGGCGGGACATCGACCGGCTGAGGGAGCTCGGCTATCCCGTGCAGGCGACCAAGGGGGCCGACGGCGGGTACCGGCTGGTGGCCGGGAAGGCCATGCCCCCGCTCGTACTGGACGACGAGGAGGCCGTGGCGATCGCGGTGGGGCTGCGGGCCGGGGCCGGGCACGCGGTGGAGGGGGTGGACGAGGCCTCCGTACGGGCCCTCGCCAAGCTCGAACAGGTGTTGCCGTCGCGGCTGCGCCACCGGGTCTCCACGCTGCAGGCCGCCACCACTCCCCTGACCAGCGGCGACGGTGCGACCGTCACACCCGAGACATTGACCGTGATGGCCTCGGCGGTGGCGGGCCAGGAGCGGCTGCGTTTCGCCTACCGCTCCGGCGACGGCACGGACTCGCGCCGCCACTGCGAGCCGTACCGGCTCGTCTCGACCGGCCGCCGCTGGTACCTCGTCGCCTACGACCTCGACCGGGCCGACTGGCGCACCTTCCGGGTCGACCGGGTCGAGGAACCCTTCGCCACGGGCGCCCGGTTCGCGCCGCGCGAGCTGCCGACGGGGAGTGCGGAGGAATATCTGAAGCAGTCGATGTACCGGCGGCAGGAGACGTACGAGTTCGATGTCACCTTCGCCGCGCCCGCCGAGTTCATCGCGGCCCGGCTGCCGCGCTGGGTCGGCACGCCGGAGCCCGTCGACGAGCAGAGCTGCCGGCTGCGGGCCTCCGTCGGCGACTCCGTGGAGTGGCTGGCGGTACGGCTCGCCGTCGTCGACTGCGACTTCACGGTGCACGAGCCGCCGGAACTGGTCGAGTACCTAAGGGAGTTGAGCGCCCGGCTGGCCCGGGCGGCGGGCGGCACCGAGGCGTGAGGCGCGGGCCGACGGCACCCTGTACGGGCGCGTGTGGTGCCGTCGCCGCTACGGCGGGTTTGTCCCCTGTGGCACAATCTGCCGTTCGGGTCACCCCGGGGTTCAGGTCCGGGGTGGCCCTTTGTGCTGCCCGGGGACTCCTCAGGCCGGCCGTCCTGCCCTACGGAAATGAAGCCGGGCTCCGGCGCCGGGGGGAGGCGCCGGAGCCCGGCTCTCGGAGAGTCCCGGCGCTGGGGGGAGAGCGTCGGGACTGGGCTTCGGAAGGCTTCTCGTGACTTCGGAAAGCTTCTCGGTCGGGACGGTCGTGGAGCTGAGGGTCGGACTGGGGGTCCCGGGCCTGGCGGCTCCGGGCCCGGTGAGTCGTGGGCCCGGAAGTCTTGTGCCCCGGGAACGGGGGTTTATAACCGCTCGCCAAGGACTGCGCATGAGGTCGCTTTAACTCGATCGTGTGATGGTCGGCTTCCAGGCTTGCAGTGCGCCGGGCCGGGGCCCCGCTCCACCGGAGAGATGGTTCGGGGCCTCTCCGTCGCCACTGGCCGCGCCCACCTGGCCAGGTCGCCCAGGGAACCGGCCTCCCGGGATCGGACCACGCACAGGATGCGTGTCGCTGCCTCGGGGTCGAGAACACCGGGGACCAGCACGCTCAAGACCGTTCGGGGCGGGCGGCTGAGCGGGGCTCACTTGTGCTCAGCCTTCGACGGCCGAGTGGCGGCGTAGTACGGCCGAGGCGCGAAGCACGGGCTGGGCGTGGCCCCGACGTACGGCGGTGGCCGGGCCAGGCCCCCGCGGCGGCCCCGAGGGGGTCGGGCCGCGGGGGGCCTTGGTCTGTACCGGCGCGCCCGGGTCGTCCGTACCGACCAACTTCCGGTCGGACCGGTCGGGTCAGGCGGCCGCGTCGAAGCCCGTGTCGCGGGCGAGCTTCTTCAGTTCGAGAAGGGCGTGCTTCTCGATCTGGCGGATCCGCTCGCGGGTGAGCCCGTGTTCCTTGCCGACCTCGGTGAGGGTGCGCTCGCGGCCGTCCTCGATGCCGTACCGCATCTTGATGATGGAGGCGGTGCGCTGGTCGAGGCGCCCGATGAGGCTGTCCAGCTCCTCGCTGCGCAGCAGCGTGAGCACGGACTGCTCGGGCGAGACCGCGGAGGTGTCCTCCAGCAGGTCGCCGAACTGGGTGTCGCCGTCGTCGTCCACCGACATGTTCAGCGAGACCGGGTCGCGGGCCCAGTCGAGGACGTCGCTGACGCGGTCCGCGTTGGAACCGAGCTCGGCGGCGATCTCGGCGGGCTCGGGGTCGCGCCCGTGCTCGCGGTTGAACTCGCGCTGCACGCGGCGGATCCGGCCCAGCTCCTCCACGAGGTGGACGGGCAGCCGGATGGTGCGCGACTGGTCGGCTATCGAACGGGTGATGGCCTGACGGATCCACCAGGTGGCGTAGGTGGAGAACTTGAAGCCCTTGCGGTAGTCGAACTTCTCCACCGCGCGGACCAGGCCGGCGTTGCCCTCCTGGATGAGGTCGAGCAGGGGGAGGCCGCTGCGCGGGTACCGCCGGGCGACCGCCACGACGAGGCGCAGGTTCGACCGGATGAAGATGTCCTTGGCCCGCTCGCTGTCGGCGACGAGGGCTTCGAGCTCCTCACGGGTGGCGTCCGCCTTGGCCTCCTCCTCGCCGTCGAGGATCTGCTGCGCGAACACACCCGCCTCGATGATCTGGGACAGCTCGACTTCCTTGGCGGCGTCGAGCAGCGGCGTACGCGCGATCTCGTCGAGGTACATGCCGACCAGGTCGCGGTCGGCGATCTCGCCGCCAGAGGCGCGAACGCTGCGAGCCGCGTCGGTCCGGCCGGAGGCGGACGAACGACGAGCGGCGACGGCACGGGTTGCCATGCGTGCTCCCTTGCGATGGTGGGCTGGCAGGGTCGTATCTGGTCCTACGTGTGTCTTGATGCGGCCGCTCGGACACTCTCCCGAGTGCCCTGCTTCCGAAGGAAACAACGACTGGAATCAGGACAGAATTCCCAACCCGTTCCACTATTTTTCTGATCTTGCAGTACCCTGTGCCGCCACAGGAGGGGGCGTGATGTCGGCGGAGCCCGTAGAGGTGCAGGTCAGACCAGGAGTCGAGGCCGACCTCGGCGCCCTCACCGACATCTACAACCACTACGTCCGTGAGACGCCCATCACATTCGATACCGCCGTCTTCACTCCGGAAGAGCGCCGCCCTTGGCTCCTCTCCCACCCTGAAGACGGCCCGCACCGCCTGATGGTTGCCGTCTCCTCCGACTCACAGCGGATTCTTGGATACGCCACGAGCAGCGCGTTTCGCCCGAAGGCGGCGTACGACACGTCGGTGGAGGTCTCGGTGTACCTCGCCCCCGACGCGGGCGGCCGGGGCGTCGGCACCCTCCTGTACAAGGCCCTGTTCGAGGCCCTCACCGAAGAGGACGTCCACCGCGCCTACGCCGGCATCGCCCAGCCGAACGAGGCGTCGACCCGGCTGCACGAGCGGTTCGGGTTCCGGTACGTCGGCACGTATCGCGAGGTCGGGCGGAAGTTCGGGCGGTACTGGGATGTGGCCTGGTACGAGAAGGAACTCTAGGCCGGTCCGGTCCGGTCCAGCTCCAGCCCGGTCAGGCCGGGCGGCTATCCGAACTGCACCGACCGCTTCGCCAACCCCAGCCAGAAGCCGTCGATGACCGACTTCTGGGCGTCCAGTTCGCCGGAGGCCTCCGCCGCGCCCATCGTGACGAAGAGGGGGGCGAAGTGTTCGGTGCGGGGGTGGGCCAGTTGGCCCGCCGGGGACTTGTGGAGGAAGTCCAGGAGGGCGTCCCAGTCGCGGGACTCCAGTGCGCGGTGGCCCCAGTCGTCGAACTCGGTGGACCAGGTGGGCGTGCCGGGCTGGCGGAGGGCGGCGAGGTTGTGGGTGAAGAAGCCGGAGCCGATGATCAGGACTCCCTCGTCGCGCAGGGGGGCCAGCTTGCGGCCGATGTCCATCAGCTTCAGCGGGTCCAGCGTCGGCATGGAGATCTGGAGGACGGGGATGTCGGCCTCGGGGTACATCTCCACCAACGGGACGTACGCGCCGTGGTCCAGGCCTCGGTCCGGGATGTCCTGGACCGGGGTGCCGGGGGCCTGCAGGAGCTTGCGGACCGAGGCCGCCAGTTCGGGGGCGCCGGGGGCGGCGTACTGGACCGTGTAGTAGTGCTCCGGGAAGCCCCAGAAGTCGTAGACCAGGGGGACCGGGTCGATCGCGCCGAGGGCGAGGGGGGCCTCCTCCCAGTGGGCGGAGACCATGAGGATCGCCTTGGGGCGGGGCAGGGTCGCGGACCAGGCGGCGAGTTCGCCGGGCCAGATCGGGTCGTCGGCGAGCGGCGGCGCCCCGTGGCTCAGATAGAGCGTGGGCATGCGTTCGGCGATGGCGGCGGACATAGGGGTGACTCCCTCGATGCACACGCGACGCACACGACACTCACCGTGTACCTCACACGCCTCGGCGGGGGCGGTGGTCGCTTTTGTCTCCTTGGTTTCACCTGGAGGTTCCGGAAGATTCATTGCTTTCGAAGCTTTTGGAACTTCAGGCGCTTGAGACCCCCTCCAACTCCCCAGTAGTTGAGGTCTCAATATTTTTTGTTTCACCTTACATCTCTATAGTTCAAACTTCAAGGAGGGGCCTCGTACAGTGGGTGTATGAAGACCGCATCCGCTGAGGAAGAACACCGCTGGCTCACCGACGAGGAGCAGCGCACCTGGCTCGCATACGTGCACGCCACGACCCTTCTCGAGGACCATCTCGACCGTCAGCTGCAGCGCGACGCGGGCATGCCGCACCTCTACTACCACCTGCTCGTGGTGCTGTCCTCGGCACCGCAGCGGCGGCTGCGGATGACCGAGTTGGCGATGCGGACGAAGATCACGCGGTCGCGGCTGTCGCACGCGGTGGCCCGGCTGGAGAAGAACGGCTGGGTCCGCCGCGAGGACTGCCCGGCGGACAAGCGGGGGCAGTTCGCGGTGCTGACGGACGCGGGCTTCGAGATGCTGTCGAAGAGCGCGCCGGGGCATGTGGCCGCGGTGCGGCAGGCACTGTTCGACCGGTTGACGCCGGAACAGCTGAAGTCCCTCGGCGAGATCATGGGGATCATCGCGGAGGGACTTCAGCCGACGGAGGCGGGCGCGGATCTGCCCTGGCTCCGGTAGGAGTGGTTTCGGTCGTGGATCCGTGCGGGTGGTGAGCGGGGGCTGGTCGAGCAGTTCCCCGCGCCCCTGGAGGAGGGGGCTCCGCCCGCCCTGGTAGAGGGGGCTTCCCCCCCCTACCAGGGTGTCGGCCCAACCGTCAGTGGGCGATCACCGGGACCTTCACCTCGTCCAGCGCGTCCTCGCCCGCTCCGGTCGTCGCCGTCATGTCCGGCTTGCCCGTCGTGACGAGCGTGAAGGCGATGGCGGCCGAGGCGACGAGGATGCCCACGGCGAACCAGATGGCGCTGGTGTAGCCGTTGACCATGCCCTGGAGCTCGACGAGCTGGGCGGCCGGCTTGGAGGTGGCCGTGCCGATGTGGTCCTTGACGTAGGACGTGGTGGCGGAGGCGGCGATCGTGTTCAGCAGGGCCGTGCCGATGGCGCCGCCGACCTGCTGTGAGGTGTTGACCATGGCGGAGGCCACGCCCGCGTCGCGCGGTTCGACGCCGTGGGTCGCGAGCGACATCGCCGGCATGAACGCCGTACCCATACCGAGGCCGAGCAGCAGCTGGGCCGGCAGGAGCAGACCGGCGAACGAGGAGTCGACCTCCATCTGGGTCAGCAGGAGCATGCCGAGGCCGGCGACCAGGAAGCCCGGGGCCATCAGCAGGCGCGGCGCGACCCGGGTCATCAGGCGGGTGCCGATCTGGGTCGAGCCGATGATCATGCCGGTGATCATGGGCAGGAAGGCGAAGCCGGTCTTGACCGGGGAGTACCCCTTCACGATCTGCAGGTAGTAGGTCAGGAAGAGGAACAGGCCGAACATCGCGATGATCGCGAGGCCGAGGGACAGGTAGACACCGCCGCGGTTGCGCTCGGTGATCACGCGCAGCGGCAGCAGCGGGGCCTTGACCCTGGACTCGACCAGCACGAAGGCCGCGAGCAGCACCGCCGAGGCGACGAACAGGGTGACGGTCATCGAGTCGCCCCAGCCGTCGGACTCGGCCCGCGTGAAGCCGTAGACCAGCGAGACCAGGCCCAGGGTGGACAGGACCACGCCGGGGATGTCGAGCGGGGAGCGGTTGCGGCCGCCCGCCGGCTCACGGATGACGAAGTACGCGCCGACCGCCGCGATCACCGCGAACGGGATGTTGACGAAGAACGTCCAGCGCCAGTCCAGGTACTCGGTCAGGAAACCGCCGAGGATCAGGCCCACGGCGCCGCCGCCACCGGCGATCGCGCCGTAGATGCCGAACGCCTTGGCGCGCTCCTTGGCATCGGTGAACATCACGGCGAGCAGGGAGAGCGCGGCGGGCGCGAGCAGCGCGCCGAAGGCGCCCTGGAGCGCGCGGGCGCCCAGCATCATCGCCTCACCGGTGGCCGCGCCACCCAGTGCGGAGGCGCCGGCGAAGCCGATCAGACCGGTGACGAAGGTGCGCTTGCGGCCCCACAGGTCGGAGATACGGCCACCGAAGAGGAGCAGACCGCCGAAGGCCAGCGCGTACGCCGTGATGACCCACTGGCGGTTGCCGTCCGATATCCCCAGGTCCTGCTGGGCGGACGGGAGCGCGATGTTCACGATGGTCGCGTCGAGCACGACCATCAGCTGGGCGAGGGCGATGAAGACGAGCGCTTTCCAGCGGCTCGCATGAGCGTCGTTGTGCGGATCGTTCACCGCTCCGGGGGCGCTCCCCGATCCAGGGGCGCTGCGGACTGTTTCAGACATGGGGATACCCACTTCGGGACTTCGTGACGGAAATATCGGTATCGGGTGGCGAAAAACGGCGTCAGGGGGTAGCGGCTTGTCGTCGTCGACAGCCGGGAGCCGGCGCATCAGCGGGTCAGCGGGTCAGCGCCTCAGGTACGTCGGGTACGTCAGGTCAGGACGGGCACGGCCTCCGCAGGTCCTCCACGGTCACGGGCTTGCCGGGCAGTTCGGACGGGGCCGGCGCGCGCAGGCCGTCCAGGAACAGTTGCAGGTGGCGGTGGGTGAAGCGGTCGACGCCCGCGCACTGGGTGCCGGCCGGGGGCCTGCTGAGCTGGCTGACGGCGATCATCAGGTCGCCCACGCCCACGTCGGCGCGGAGCTGCCCGGCGTCCCGGGCGCGCTTCATGATCCCCTCGACCTGCTCCTCCAGGCGCTCGCGCGCCGCCTCCAGATCGGGGTGGTGCTTGTCGAACGCGCTCTGGATCATCGGGCAGAGCGCGCTGACCCGTTCGTCGGCGGAGGTGTGCGCGAAGCGCGAGAGCGCCTCGAACGCGTCACCGGTCTCGGTGAGCGCGACCTCCGCCGCGAGGGCCGTACGGTCCATGACCGAGCAGACGACCTCACGGACCAGTGCGTCGCGGTCCGGGAAGTTGCGGTACAGCGTGGCGTTGCCGACGCCGGCCCGGCGGGCGATCTCGTCGAGCGGCACCTCGGAGCCGAACTCCACGAACATCTCCCGGGCGGCGGTGACGATCCGCTCCCGGTTGCGCAGGGCGTCTGCCCGGGGGCGGGTCACCTTGCGGCGTACGGGGGTGGCGGTCTCCACGGCGTACTCCTCGTCGTGTGGATCCAGTGGTCTGTGGGGGCGCCGGTGACTATCCGGGGATGGAGTCCCCGTTTCGCTCGGACACATGGCTAAACGGGGAAACGATCCCCGGTTATTTCCCGACCCGGAGGTCTTTTCCTGTGACCTGGGTCACGCCGCGCCCCGGGTGCCCGGCGGCAGTGCCGTACCCGAACGTGAAACCCACGTTCGGACCTTCCAGCGCGCGCCCGCGCACCCCTCGACACAGGGTGATCGGAAGGGTGCAGCCTCGTCACCGGGCGGCTGCCGTGGAGCGAAGGGCGCGTGCATGCAGCAGCCGTTCCGCAGAAACGGGATACCTCCGCGCCGGATATGCCCGCGTCGCGTCGTCGCGCTCGCCTCGGTCACCGCCCTCACGCTCGCGGTCAGCACCTCCGCCGGCACGGGGCATCTGATGGCGAAGGAGCGGACGACGGCTGCGGGAGCCACCGCCCCGCCCGGGGGTTCGACGCTCGACCCCTGCATGATCCGCGGCCCGCTCGGCATCCAGATGTCCGAGGGCATCCCGACCCCGCCCGGCTACTCCCGCTCCACCGGCACGGTCCGCGCCCTCAACCTGATGATCGACTTTTCCGACGCGCCCGGTGAGGGCAGCGCGATGGACCGCTTCGCGGAGTTCGCCCCGCAGACCCAGAAGTGGTTCCGGACCAGCAGTTACGGCCGTATCGACTACCGCCCCGAGGCCCCGCTCACCGAGTGGCTGCGGATGCCGAGATCCTTCCGCTCGTACGGCATAGAGCGCGGCGCCCCCTTCGAGCCCGGCTACCGCCGGCTGGTCCAGGACATGGTGCGGGTCGCGGATCCACTGGTGGACTTCGGGGCGTACGACCTCGTCAACGTCCTCGTCACCCCGAACGCGGGCCCCTCCGCCCTCGACACCGTGCTGTCGGTGACCTTCGCGGGCAACCGTGAGGCACCGGTCGCGGACGGGGTCACGGTCGCCAACGCGTCCTTCGTCTACAGCCGCCAGGACGACGGCTCCGGCTCGTACGACGAGACCGGCTACCGGGTCCTCCCCCACGAGAACGGCCATGTCTTCGGGCTGCCCGACCTCTACACCCACGAGGGCGGGGGCTCGGTCGGGCACTGGGACATCATGAGCGAGGACTGGGGCGTCGACAACGATCTGCTCGGCTGGCACAAGTGGAAGCTCGGCTGGCTCGACGAGACCCAGGTCGGCTGCGTGGCGGAGGCCGGCAGGAGCGAGTACACGCTGACCCCGCTCGCCACGCCCGGCGGCGCGAAGCTGGTCGTCGTCCCGCTCAGTTCCCGTACGGCGTACGCGGTCGAGTTGCGTACGCGGGCCGGCAACGACGCGGTCGTGTGCCGGCCGGGGGTGCTCGTCTACCGGGTCGACGCCACCGTGGACACCGGGAACGGGCCGATCAAGGTCCATGACGCGCGGCGGGACAGCGGGGGGTGCACGCGCAGCCCCAACGTGCACGCGGAGCTTTCCGACGCGCCGTTCGTGGCCGGGGAGTCGTTCGAGGATGCGCGGGCGGGGGTGGAGATAGCGGTGGTGGGGGTGGATGGCGGGGGGAACCATCGGGTGGTGGTGAGTCGGCGGTGACGGGTTCCGGGGGCGGTGGGCGGTGGGCGGTGAGGGGTGAGGGGTGAGGGGTGGGGTGGCTTGGGTGGGTGGGTTTGTGCGGGTGGGTGGGGGTTGTTCGCGCAGTTCCCCGCGCCCCTGAAAAGTGGGGTGGGGGTTGTTCGCGCAGTTCCCCGCGCCCCTGAAAAGCAGGGGCTGCGCCCCTTGCTTTTCATCGGCCCGCAGGGCCGTGCTTTTTTGGGGGCGCGAGGAACTGCGCGAGAAGCCCCACCGGGCCGCACCCGCCGACCAACAGAAGCCCCCGAGCTCCCAGGCGCCCGGCCCAGCTGCGCAGCATTACCGTGGGCCCATGCTCCCGAACGTCACGAGCGCCGCCTCCGCTCCCGCGCCCGCCGAGGCCGTCGCACCCCTCATGCGGGGGATCACCGTGTTGTGCCGGCTCACCGAGGCGGACGGGACGCTGAGTCTGAGCGGGCTGGAGAAGGCCACCGGGCTCGCGCGCTCCACGGTCGACCGGATCACGGCGACGCTGGCCCGCATGGGCTACGTACGGCTGGACGGCCGGGACGCGGTCCTCGCCCCCCGTCTGATGGAGCTCGGCAACGCCTACCTGGCCGCCATCCGCCTCCCCCGCCTCCTCGACTCCCACGCGGACGCCCTCGCCGACGAGCTCGACGAGTCGGTGTCCCTCGCGGTCGGCGACCGGGACGGCATCCGTTTCATCCACCAGGCCACCCGCCGTCGCGCGATGTCCCTCAGCTTCCGCATCGGCGACCTCCTCCCCGCCGAACGCACCGCGCCCGGCCCGCTGTTCGCCACCGAGTGGGGGCCGGCGGACTGGGCACGGTGGCGGGCACGGCGCGCGGCCGATCCCGAGGCGCGCGGCTTCCCCGCCGTACCGCCGCGCGACGGCGCGTACGACGACTTCGAGGCGCGTACGGCCGAGGCGGGCGCCCAAGGGTGGGCGCTGGACGACCAGTTGATCGAACCGGGGCTGGTGGCCGTGTCCGTACCCGTGCGGGATCCCCGTACGGGGCGGGTCGCGTGTGTGGCGAGCGTCGTCAGCCACACCAGTCGGCACACGGCCACGTCGCTGCGGTCGGTGCTGTTGCCACGGTTGCGGGCGACCGTGGCGGAGATGGAGCGGGAGCTGCGCGAGCCCGCCGCGGTCGCCGCCGCGGCCGACGGCTCCTCGGTGCCGTCCGGGCTGGCCGCCTGGACGGGTGCCTCCAAGCAGGAACTGGGCCGGGAGTTCGTCGAGTCGCTCGCGCGGGGGCTCACGGTCATCACCTCGTTCGGGGAGGGGCGGGCCGAGCTGACCCTCACCGAGGTCGCCCGGGCCACCGGGCTCGCCCGGGCGACGGCCCGGCGGGCGCTGATCACGCTCGAACACCTCGGGTACGTCGAGTCGTACGACCGGGTCTTCCGCCTCACGCCCCGGGTGCTGGGGCTGGGGTTTCCGCCGCTGTCGATGCTCGCGTTGCCCCGGATCGCCGCGCCGCACCTCGCCGAGCTCTCCGAGCGGGTGCATGACTCGGCGTCGCTCGCGATCCTCACGGGGGACGGGGAGGAGGTGCAGTACACGGCGCGGGTCGCCACCAGCCGCATCATGAGCGTCAACATCACGCTCGGGACGCGGCTGCCGGCGTACGCGACGTCTCTGGGGCGGGTGATGCTCGCCGATCTGCTGCCCGAGGTCTCCCTGCCGGAGCGGCTCGTCCGGCTGACGCCGCACACGGTCACGGACCGGCGGGAGTTGCTGGCCGTGCTGGAGCGGGTTCGCGGGGAGGGGTACGCCCTTGTCGACGGGGAGTTGGAGGAGGGGTTGCGGTCCATCGCGGTGCCGGTGCGGGGGCGGGGTGGGCGGGTGGTGGCCGCGGTGAACGTGGCGATGCACAGCAGTCGGCGGTCTGTTGAGGAGTGTGTGGGGGAAGTCCTGCCGGAGTTGCGGGCGGCGGTGGCGCGCATCGAGGGGGAGTTGCGGGTGGCGGGGAGGTTTCGGCGCGTGGCGGGGGTGTGACGCCCCGTCCGCCTCCGGGTGTGCTCCGTCCTGTAGCCGTCCTGCGCGACCGGCACGCGCCAACACCGTACGTCCGCGCGAACAGTGTACGCTGGCGCGTCAGACGTACGCTGGGCGCGTCAGACGTGCGCAAGGTAGAGGAGGAGCGTCCCATGGCCGCCGAGAAGCAGGGTTTTCAGTCCGTGTGGACCCGGCCCCGGGTCGGGCGCGAGCAGCCCGTGCTGAGCCGGGAGCACATCGTGGCCCAGGCGCTGCGGCTGCTCGACGAGGAGGGCATCGACGCGCTGAGCATGCGCAAGCTCGGCGGTCGGCTGGGCGCCGGCGCCACCTCGCTCTACCGCCATGTCGCCAACAAGGACGAACTGCTGGAACTGGTCGTCGACGAGATCTACGCCGAGATCGAGGTCCCCACCGCCCCCGACCCGGCGAACTGGCGTACCGACACGGCCCGTTGTGCCCATAGCCTGCGCGCCACGATCCTGCGTCACCCGTGGCTGGCCTCCGTGCTCGGCGAGATGGGCATGTCCTACCTCGGCCCGAACTGGATGCGGATCTCCGAGGCCATGCTGCGCCTGCTGACCACCGCCGGCTTCCCGGCCGACGAGGCCGACCGGGCGCTCACCACCGTCGTCGCCTACGTCACCGGCATGGCCACCAGCGAGGCCGCCTGGCTCAACGTCCTCGCCCGCAGCGGCCAGGACGAGCAGACCATGGTCGAGCGGCTGTGGCCGGCCGCCGAGGAGGCCGCCCAGGACTACCCGCTGCTGCGCGAGGGCTACGCCGACCAGCGAGGGGTGGATCCGCGGGCGGCCCGGGAGGAGGGGTTCCAGTACGGGCTCGACCGGGTGCTGGACGGGTTGGAGACGCGCCTGAAGTGAACCGGCGTCAGCCGGTGCGCGTCTCCAACTAGCCCTGCCGCCCTACCCATTGACGCCCGTGTACCGGCTCAGGCTCCAGTTCCACAGCAGGCGGGACAGCACGAAGGCCGCCAGGCCGATGAACGGTGAGGCCGCCGCGAGCGCCTCCGGTACGCCCATCGCGTCGCCGTGCCCGGTCAGTACGCCGGCCGGGAAGTAGGCGATGAAGGCGAGCGGCACGACGAAGGTGAACGCGGCGGAGGCCGCCTTCGGCAGGATGCTCAGCGGGTAACTGCCGAACGTGCCCATCAGCTCCTCCAGCCACTGGCTCCAGTACGAGGTGGCGGGGAAGTGGAGCGCGGCGGCGGCCAGGGCCGTGAAGAGCGCGGCCTCGACCAGCATCCCGCCGAGGACGCCCGCCACCACGTACGCGATCCGGCCCGCCGTCCAGTCGAGCGAGCTGCGCTGGAGGGCGGCGACGAACAGGCCGACCGCGACGACCAGGTCGCCGATGGCGTTGACCGGGAAGAAGGTCAGCTGGATCTGCCGGTAGACCGGCATCGGCCGGATCAGGCAGGGGTCGACGACCCCCTCCTGGACGAGGATGTTCATGTACTGGACGCGGCCCAGGAACAGCACGTACAGCCCGTGGGCCAGCATGCGCATGCTGGCGATCAGCAGCACGTCGGAGCTGGACCAGCCGCCGAGTCCGGGGAACCGGGTGAGCAGCACCGAGGCGAAGACGACGATCGAGACCTGCCAGATCGCCCCGACGGCGACGCTCATCAGGAACTCGCCCCGGTACTCCAGTTGGGCCTTGAAGTTGAGCCGGGTGATCCGCCAGACGACCCGCCAGGCGTGCGCGGGCCCGTGCGACGGGGCGGGCGGGGAGGCGGCCGGGGCAGGCGCCGGCGCTGTGCTCGGTGAAGTCGTCATGGTCATCCTCCCTGGGCCACGACACGTCGGCCGGCCCGGTCCCAGAGCCGGCGGGTGAGCAGGGCGAGCAGCACGATCCAGACGGCCTGGACCGCCATCTGCCCGAAGGCGTCGTCGACGCCGATCCGTCCGACGTAGATGGAGAGCGGCACGCCGAGGGTCGCCTGGAACGGCAGGAACGCGCTGAGGGTGATGAACCAGTCGGGGAAGTACCACAGCGGCGCGTACACACCGGAGAGCAGGTTCTGTGCGAAGACGAGGATCAGCAGGGCCGCCTCGTTGCGCAGGGTCCAGAAGCAGAGCAGGTCGACCAGCATCATCACGTAGTACAGGACCAGTTGGCCGAGCAGCATGCTCACCACGAAGACCCCGGCCACCGAGGGGGAGGCGGGCGGGGGGACGACTCCGACGGCGAGACACAGCACGTATCCGGCGAGGACCCAGCCGAAGCCGTACAGCTGGTCGCCGAGAGCGCGCAGCGCGTAGTACCGCTGGGGTTTCATCGGCCGCAGGTACCAGTAGACGATCGTCCCGAAGTGCAGATGCTGGATCACCGTGTCGCGGCCCGCGCTCCGGTCGAGGCCGCGGATGCGGTTGGCGAGGACGGCGAGTACGGCGTAGCCGACGGCCTGGGTCTCGTTCAGTCCGGCGCTGGAGTCGGTGTTCGCGTACAGCCCCCGCCAGAGGTAGACGACCAGGCAGACCTGGACGAAGAGCCGTATGGCGGTGGCGGTCATCCGGGGCGGGGCGAGCAGCTCGCCCCGGGGCGTGATCCAGGCGACGCGGCGGGTGCGGGAGAGGGCGGCGGCGAGGGTGGAGGCTGCGGGAGGCGTAGGGGCTGCGGGAGCGGTGGGGGCGGGTGTCCCGGTCGTGGCGGCCACGGCTCAACCGCCTTGCGCGGCGGTGGAGGTGACGGTAGCCGGCTCCTGTGCCGGGATGTCGCTGAGGTACGCGGCGCGCATGACGTCCTCCAGGTCGTTCTCCTCCAGCGCGATGTCCGCGACCCGGAACCGCCCGATGATCACCTTCAGTGCCTCGTGCACGGTGGGGGCGTCCTCGCCGACCGGCCCGAGCACGACGCTCGGCCCCTCGCGGCGCAGCACTCCGATACCGGCGAGACCGGGCAGCTGCACGGGGACCCCCGCCGTTCCCGCCCCCTCAGCGCGCTCGATCTCCTCGACGTCGGCCGTGTCGGCGAGGGTGGCACGGACCTGCCAGGTGCCGCCGAAGCGGCGCCGGATCTCCTGGAGCGGGCCGTCGAGCACGATCCGGCCGTGGTTGATCAGCACGACCCGTTCGGCGAGCCGTTCCACCTCGGTCATGTCGTGCGTGGTGAGCAGGACGGTACGGGCGCGCTCCTCGACCTGGTGCCGCAGGAACCGTCGTACCTGCTCCTTCACGACCACGTCCATGCCGATGGTGGGCTCGTCGAGGAAGACGACGGGCGGGTCGTGCAACAGCGAGGCGGCGAGATCGCAGCGGACCCGCTGGCCGAGCGAGAGATGCCGGACGCGGGTGTCCCAGAACCCGGAGAGTTCGAGCAGTCCGTCGAACTCCTCGATCCTGGCCCGGAACTGGGACTCGGGAACGCCGTAGATGTCCCGGAGGATCTCGAACGACTCGCGGGCGGGCAGGTCCCACCACAGCTGCGTCCGCTGCCCGAACACGGCCCCGATGTTGTGGGCGTTGCGCTCCCGGTCCCGGTGCGGGACGACGCCCGCGACGAGCGCCTCGCCGGAGGTGGGGGTCAGAATGCCGGTGAGCATCTTGATCGTGGTGGACTTCCCGGCCCCGTTGGGACCGAGCAGCGCGAGCAACTCCCCTTCTCCCACGCTGAACTCGACGTCCTGCACCGCGACCTTGGCGACGCGCTGCGGACTGACGAGCGACCTGAGCGCCCCCGCGAAACCAGGTCGCCGAACGGTCGTCTGGAACACCTTGGACAGCCCGCGCGCCTCGATCACCGCAGTCAATGGCATCGCACCCCTCGGGTTCGGGATTCCGAACATCATTCGACACAACGGCGGCCATGCTAGGGGCCGCGAGGCAGCCGGGAGAAACGAATATGGCGGCCCCGGCGGGCCCGCTCTCCGCTTCCCCGTGGCCCTGCGCCGGCAGTGCCACCCCGGCACCAGCGCGCCGCCGGAAGGGTCTCCTCCGGGCGCGTCACGGCGGCCGCGTCACGGCGATGCCCCTCCTTCTGGTGGCGGAGGGGCATCGGCGGCGTACGGGGCTTGCGCATCGGTCGGTGCGGGGCCCGGCCCGGCGCCGCGCATCGCCGGCCGAGGGCGGCGCCGCTCCCCGTACATGTGGCGCGGCGGGTGTCAGAGTACGTGTGACGCGGCGGGTGTCAGACCAGGACGGTGGTCGACCAGGGCACGGCGGCGTTCCAGCCGGGCCAGAGGCTTTCGGGTTCGGCGCGGGCGGTCAGCACCACGAGCAGCGGGGTGCGGCCCGCCGCGCGGAGCACCTCGCCGACGCAGTCCGGGACCGCGCCCCTGACGTCGTGCAGGTTCTCGGCGACCACGACCAGCGGGCCGTGCGGGGTGGCGCGGCGCAGGGCGGCGCGCAGCTCGTCGCCGAGTGCGGCGCCGTCCGGCCCGGTGCGGACGTGCCAGACGGTGACCTGGCCGTCCTGGCGGAGCCTGCGCGTGAGTTCGGAGAGGAGCCGGCCCTGGTCTCCGCCCGTGCCTCCGGCGAGCGTCACGACGTGCGGGCGCCGCCGGCGCTGCACCAGGGCCAGCAGCGCGAACAGCAGATCCAGTTCGGCGTCGGACTGGGAACTGAAGTCGATGTCGCGGATGTCAGGCCCCTCGGAGGGGAGCAGGGCGGGGTCCTGGTTGATGATCGCCTGGTGCAGGTCCCGTACCTCGCGGCTGGGTTGGACCCCGAAGTCGTCGCTCAGCTGCTGCTGGAGCCGTTCGTACGCCCGCAAGGCCTCCGCCTGGTGGCCGGCCCGGTAGAGGGCGAGCATGAGGAGGTGGCAGGACCGTTCCCGGGAGGGCTCGGCGGCCGACGCGGCCTCCAGGCAGTCGATCACCTCGCGGTGCCGTCCGTTGCGGAGTTCAGCGTCGCAATAGTCTTCCAGGGCGGCGGTCCGGGCGCTGTCCACCACCGCCAGCTGGGGCCAGTCGATACCGGATTCGGCGAGTTCCTGCCCGGCCCGGCCCCGCCACAGGCCCAGCGCGGCGCGCAGGAAGCGGGCGGCGCTCTCGGGCTGTCCGGCGGCCAGCGCGTTGCGTCCCTGATCGGCGAGGATCCGGAACCGGGCCAGGTCCAGGGTTTCGGGCGCCATCCGCAGCATGTAGCCCGGGGCCTGGCTGACCAGGGAGGCGACAGGGGCGGGTATGCCCCCGCGTGCCAGCACGCCGCGCAGCGCCGAGATGGTGTTCTGGAGCACCTTGCGGGCTGTTGCCGGAGCGTCCCCGTCGGGCCAGAGGACCTGCATGAGGTCGCTGGTGGCGACCACCTGGTTGGCGTGGAGCAGGAGGAAGGCGAGGATGGCGCGCTGGTTCATGCCCCGCAGCGGGAGCGGTCCGGTCGCGGTGACGATCTCCAGTGGCCCGAGGAGCCGGAAGGACACGCCCGGGTGGGCGGGGGTCGCCGGCCGGACCTCACCGAGCGGACCGGAACTGGCGCGTGTGGGCCCCGCGATCCCTGAGCCGGACTGCGGCGCCGTACGTGGTCGGCGGATCGCCAGGCCGTGGGTACTTATTCGCGGCACCGTCTGGTTGAGCATGTTTCCCCCCGTATCCGACTGCCATCAGGGGGGACGGCCCGGCACGCAGGCGCGCGGAGCCCGCTATCGCGATTGCGCGGCCGCCCCCCTGGTCAGCCACCTTTGCTTGCCTGCAAGGAATGCATGGGCAGTCAAAGAAACCGTGAATTACCTGGGACGCTATCAGACAGGTCAATGGCACCAGCAGGTAGTTCTACTGGTGAGTAGCGGCCAGCCCCATGACGTCCCTTACGCCTGCGCTGTTTTCGGCCATTTCCCGCAGCACCGCCTCCATGGTGGTGGCGGACTGCGAGAAGAGTTGCCGGCCGGACGGGGTGAGCTGAACATCGAAGCCCCGGCGATCGTTGGAGCACGGCCTGCGCTCGACATAGCCGGCGCCGACCATCTGCGCGAGCAGCCGTGAGACCTGCGGCTGGCTGCGGGACACGCGAGCGCTGAGGTCACCCGCACGGATCCAGCCATCCGTGTGCGCCATCACATCCATGATCTCGAAGGCGCTGGCGCACAGGCCGTGGTTCTCGGCCAGCACGCGCTCAGCGGCCTGGTTGATCTGCGCACAAGCGCGGGTCACGGCCACCCATCGATCGGTCAGAGCTGTTTCTGTCACGCCCCTCATCGTAGGTTCGCCGCCGCCGCTTGTCGATGCATACACATGCATGTAGTGTGCCGCCTGAGTTGATTCATTCACATGCATAGTTACGTAGACGCATTCGTTCAGACGAAGGAGACGTGGTGACCGAGCAGACGCTGGCACCCCAGCCCGCCGAGCGGGACGCGGAACAAGCGCCCGCGCAGGCCCCCGGCAAGGCCCCCTGGACCACCCTGGTCGTGGTCGGCGTCGCCCAGCTGATGGTCATGCTGGATTCGACGGTCGTGAACGTGGCCCTCCCCTCGATCGGGACCCAGCTGCCCGCCGATCAGACCGCCCTGCAGTGGACCATCAGCGCGTACGTCCTGATGCTCGGCAGCCTGCTGCTCTTCGGTGGCCGCGTCTCCGACGTCTTCGGCCGTCGGCGCACCTTCCTCACCGGCCTCTCCGTCTTCGCCGTCGCCTCCGTGCTCTGCGGCGTCGCGGGCAACCAGGAGCTGCTCGTCGCGGGCCGCGCCATCCAGGGCGCCGGGGCCGCGCTGCTCTCCGCGGCGGCGCTGTCCATCATCCTGGCGGTCTACCAGGACGAGGAGCAGCGCAAGATCGCGCTGACCGCCTGGAGCGGCCTCGGTGTGATCGGCGCCACCATCGGTGTGGTCCTCGGCGGTCTGATCGTCACGGCGATCAGCTGGCGCTGGGCCTTCCTGATCAACATCCCGGTCAGCATCGCCGCCTTCATCGGCGCCCTGCGCAGCATGCCCGCCCTGCGCACCAGCAGCGGCCGCAAGCTGCGGCTGCCGTCGGCGGTCGTGTCCACCGCCGGACTCGCCGCCCTGTCCTTCGGCCTGATCCGGCTGCACGAGGGATTCGGCGACCGGAACGCCTGGATCAGCATCGGTGCCGCCGTGGTCCTGCTCGCCGCGGTGACCTTCATGGAGATCGGCCAGGCCGACCCGCTGCTTCCGCTGCACCTGCTGCGCAAGCCCACCTACTGGCTGTCCAGCATCGGCCTGCTCCTGGTGGCCAGCGTGATGATCAGCAGCTCGTTCCTGGCCAGCATGTACTTCCAGCGGGTCCACGAGATGAGCGCCTTCGTCACCGGGCTCTCACTGCTCCCCATGGGCCTGGCCGCCCTCGTCGTCGCGCTGGTCGCGCCTGCCCTGGCCAATGCCCTGGGCCTGGGCGGCATGTACGCGGTCGGCGCCGCGCTGCAGCTGGTCGGCACCGGCATCCTGGCGACCGGTACGGACAGCGTTCCGCTGACCATCGTCGCCCTGGCCGTCATCGGCGCCGGTCTGCCCGCCTGCTTCGTCCCGTTGTTCGGCATCGGCACCTCGCACGTCAAGCTGGAGGAGTCCGGCGTCGGCTCCGGTCTGCTGAACACCTTCAACGAGACCGGCGCGGCCCTCGGCATCGCCGTCATCGGCACCATCCTCGCGACCTCGGTCGACAGCCGTCTCGACGACGGCGGTTCGGTCGCGGACGCGACCACCACGGGTGTCGGCGACGGCTTCCTCGCCCTGGCCGTGTGCTCCGGCATCGCCATCGTGATCGCCCTCGTGCTGCGGTCGCTGGCCCGTGCGCCCCAGGGCGCCGACGCCTGACGGTTCCCGGCCGTCGCCGGGCTCGTGAGGCGGGGCGACGGCACCGCCGGGGGCACTCGGCAGGCCCGTGAGACCGGGCTACGGGCAGCGCCGGGGGCACTCGGCAGGCCCGTGAGACCGGGCTACGGGCAGCGCCGGGGGCACTCGCCGGGCCCGTGAGACCGGGCTACGGGCAGCGCCGCCGACGACCGGGCCAGGCGTCCGGGTCCGCCCGCGAACCGACCGTCGGCGGGCCCTTGAGGCCGGGCGACGGCATCGCCGAACGGCCGGGCCAGGCGTCCGGGTCCGCCCCGCGAAACCACTTGGTCCCCCCTGAACGTGGGCTTGCAGCCTCCCCCGACTGCAAGCCCACTTCGCGTTGTCCGGGCCGTGCGCGCGACAGCCGACGGACCCTACGGGCATGCCGGGCGGGCCCTGCGCGCAACAGTCGGCGGACCCCACGGGCCGGCCCGGCGGACCCACAGGCCGACCCAGCGGACCGTGCGCACGACAGCCCGCGCACCCCACAGGCCCACCCACCGAACCGTGCGCACGACAGCCGGCGGACCTACGGGCCGGCCCGGCGGACCCGCAGACCGGCCCTCCACCCAGTTCCGGCCAGCCCATCCACTCGGCCCCTCGAACCGGCTTCGGTCGCCCGTCCACTCCGCTCCGGTCGGCCCCTCGAACCGGCTTCGGTCGCCTGTCCACCCGGCTCCGACCAGCCCGTATCGTCCCCCAATGGACGGCCGATTACCGCCCGCTGGAGCGCGCGTTCCACTCCCGTGGAGGGGCAGTTGAATTCATGGACAGGGCCGCTCGAATATCGGTAGCTTAATTACCGACCGGTTGCCCGGTGCCGAGAAATAAAAACCCCGGCAGGAGCTGTCCGGACCGTATTCAGATCGGCTCCCGATTCCGCCCGCACCCTGTTCCCGTCGGTAATTCACCAAGAGTTCGCACGCAATTCACCGCCTGCCCTGCGACCGGTATTCATTACGCGACCCCACCCTCAAACGCGAAGGAATTCGCATGGCCATTTCACCCGAAGAGCTCTCGAACACGCTGTCCGCCGCCGCGAAGGCCGCCCCCGCCTGGCAGGCCGCGGGTGCCACCGTCCGCTTCGTGATCTCCGAGCCCGATACCGAGCTCACGCTGGACCCCCAGGGCGCCCTGACCGACGCCGAACCCACCCACGTGTTCCGCATCAGCCACGCGGACCTCGCCGACCTCACCGCGGGCCGCCGCACCTTCCTGCGCACCGTCACCAGCCGCCGTGTCTCCTCCCACGGCCCGGTCATGCAGACGTTCGCCGTCGGGCAGGCCCTGACGACCTTCGCCCTCCAGCGCTGAACGCCCAGACAAGGACCCACCATGACGTACACGCACAACCCGGCCGCCCACCCGCTGCTCGACTCCTTCGAGTCCGGCTTCCTGAACGACGTCGTCGCCTTCGCCCGCGAGGAGGTCGCCCCCGGTGCCGCCGAGCGCGACGGGATCGAGAAGGGCCAGGTCGACTGGGACACCGTCCGCAAGGGCCACACGCTCGGCCTGCTGCGAATGGCCATCCCCCGCGACTTCGGCGGACTCGGCCTGAGCCAGCTCGCCCTCGCGCTGACCCTGGAGGAACTGGCCGCCGCCGACCCGGGCATGGCGCTGATCTTCGGGGCCACCGGCCTGTTCCAGACCCCGCTGCTGATCTGCGAGAACCCGCGCCTCCAGGAGAAGTACCTCCCCGCCTTCCTCGGCCCGGAGCCGGTCCTCGCCTGCAACGCGGTCGCCGAGGAGCGCAACGGAACCGACCTGGTGCTGCCGCAGCAGGCGCCCTACGCGCAGGACATGACGGTCGCCCGCCGCTCCGGTGGCGAATACCTGCTCACCGGCACCAAGCGCTACATCACCAATGCCCCGGTCGCCACCTACGCCACGGTCATGGCCAACCTGGCCGACGCCCCCGGCTCGACCGGCCTGACCTGCTTCGTCACCGAGCTGGAGCAGGACGGCGTCACCCGCGGCGAGATCCACGACAAGGTGGGCTACCGCACCGCCCCCGCCGGCGAGCTGATCCTCGACAACGCCCGGGTGCCCGAGGAGAACGTCATCGGTGACGAGCGCGGCGGCTGGGACCTCAACGTCGCCATCGGCAACCTCACCCGCGTCACCTGCGCGGCCGTCGCCACCGGTATCGCACGGCACGCCCTGGACCGCGCGGTCGCGTGGGCCGGCACCCGCCGGCAGGGCGGCCGGCTGCTCTTCGAGCACCAGATGTCCGCCCGCAAGCTCGCCGACATGTCCGCCCGGGTGTCCGCCGCGCGCGCCCTGTACCTGGACGCCGTGCTGAAGGCCGACACCGTCATCCCGACCCCGGCCTACGAGCCCGCCGTCGCCAAGATGGTCGCCGACCGCGCCGCCATCGACAACGCCGACGCCGCCATGAGCCTCATCGGCGCCGCCGCCTTCCAGCGGGAGGACGGAATGGACCGGGTCCTGCGCGACGCCTACGGCCCCCGGATCTACGAAGGCAGCCCGGAGGCGCTCGCGCTGGTCATCACCGGCGAGCTGTTCGGCGTCCCGGAGGTCCGGTGACCGCCGCCGCCCCCACCAACGCCCCCGCCCCCGCCAAAACCCCCGCCGCCACCAGCGCCTACCGGGAGCGCGTGCTGCGGGACACCGCCGGGATCAGGCTGCCCGACCTGGACAGCCACGTGGACGGCGAGCCGCTGTTCCGCTCCGCCAGTCCCGAGGGTCTGCTGACCTTCACCGTGCGCGGAGCGCAGCTGCCCGCCGCCTACCTCCACGACGTCTACCGCTTCCGGCTGGCCCAGTACCTCAAGCGCGGCTGGCTCAACGAAGAGCTCGCCGCCGCGGCGGACATCACCGCCGAGCCCTACGACGCCCACGCCCTCCACGACCAGCACACCCTGGTCGTCGAGGAGGAGACCGGGCGGCTGCGCGGCTACGGCACGCTGGCCCACACCCGCAGCCCCGAACACACCCTGCTCGGGGACGACGCCCACCTGCCGTTCGTCGTCGAACGCGACTACGGCCTGCGGCTCGCCGACGAGCTCGGCACGACCACCCCGGCGAACCGGGTGTGGGAGGGCAAGCGGCTCATGCGCGACTACGCCATGGACCGCTCACAGGCCGCCGTGTCCGTTCCCTGGTGGGTCTACCGGGGCTGGGCCGAAGGCTGCCTGCGCGCCCTGGCCGAGGACGGGGCCGCGATCGTCGGCGACGGCAAGCCGAACGGGGCCATCCTCCAGCTGTCCCTGCTCGGTTTCCGCGCCCGGACCCTCGACGTGCCCGCACGCGAGCCGGACCCCGCCGACCTGTTCGCACCGATGTGGGACCAGCAGCAGCGGTCGTACCCCTTCGTCCTCACCGACGACAACGCGCTGCGCCCCACCCTGACCCACCTCGACGCGATCCTCGCGTCCGGGGAGACCGGGTCGGTCGCGGCCCGGCTGACCGCGTTCAAGGAGGCCAGGGCATGAGCCGGAGCACGGACCGGAGCGGCCCGCCCGACGTCGGCCTGCCCGACGTCAGCCCGCCCAACGTAGACACGTCCGACGTCAGCCCTCCGGACGTCGGCACGCCCGCGGAAGCCCGCGAGCTGGACGAGGAGCTCTACTACGCCTCCCTCACCCAGCGCAACCGCGGCCTGATCCCCGCGGCGCTCCAGGAGCAGATCCGGCACACCCCCCTGCTCATCGCGGGCTGCGGCTCCATCGGCGGTGCCACCGTGCAGCCGCTGGGCCGCATGGGATACCGGGACTTCGTCCTCGCGGACGTCGGCACCTACGAGCTGAACAACCTCAACCGCCAGCACGCCACCGTCGACGACCTGGGCCGCAACAAGGCCGAGGTGGGCGCCGACGCCCTGCGCGCCATCAACCCGCACGTCCGGGCCGAGGTGGTGCCGGTGGGCATCACGCGGGACAACGTCCGGGAACTGGTCCGGCGGGCCGAGGTCGTCGTGGACGGGGTCGACGTGACCACCCCGTCCGGGCTGCGCGCGAAGATCGCCCTGCACCAGGAGGCGTGCCGCCAGCGCAAGCCGCTGGTCACCGGCTGGGACATGGCGGGCATGCTGGCGGCCCAGTGCTTCGACTACCGGCTGGTCCGGCGGATCTTCGACGGCCAGCTGCTGGCCGAGGACGTCGACGTGCTCAGCACCTGGGAAGTGATCTTCCGCATCGCGCCCCGGTCGCACATCCCGGGCGAGATGTACCGCGAGCTCCGCCGAGGCCTTGGCCGCCCCGACTACAGCGTGCCGCAACTCACCGAGGCGGCGACCCAGTTCGGCTCGCTCGCGGTCCACATGGTCAACCAGCTGGTGGCGGGCGAGGACGTGCCGCGCACGGTCGCCGTCGACGTCCACCACATCGCCCTGACGCCCGGGCGCCGGGTCCTGGACCGGGTCACCCGCCACTGGGAGAGGGCCCGCTTCCTGAACCACCTCCCGCGCGAGCAGGCCTGGCGCGGATTCAGCCCCGCCCCCGTGTACCGGCTCGGCCGCCGTTCCACACCGGCCGCATGACCATGGCCCGTCCGACACCGACCGCATGACCATGACCCGTCCCGCACCGGCCGCATGACCATGCCCCGTTCCTCGCCGCTCGACCGCCCGACCCACCGACCGCCGTTCGACGGCGGCTCCAGAGCGCGCGGCACGAACCGCAGAAAGGAAGCCCCCACATGAGAAAAGAATTCGCGTACGCCGACGCGCGCACGACCGGAATCGTGCTGAGCGAGACCGAGTCCGAGATCATCGAAGCCGCCGCACTGAAGATAGCCGCGCAGTACGCGGAATACTCGCTGCACAGTACGGACCTCCTCCACACCGTGGAACTCGCGGCGGCAGCGCTGCCGAGCGAGGTGCGCCGCGCGCTCATCTCCTTCCGCGACGAGGGCAACACGAGCGGCACCCTCCTGCTGCGCGGACTCCCGCTGGGCACCCTGCCGGCCACCCCCGACCGGCCCGAGGACGAGCCGGACTGGACCGCCGTACCAGTGGCGACTCTCAGCCAGCTGATGGTGATGTCGGTCCTGGGCCGCGCGATCTCGTACAGCGACGAGAAGAACGGCAACCTGGTCCAGGACGTCAGCCCCAAGCGCGGCGCCGAGAACCGTCAGGAGAACAGCGGCTCCATCCTGCTGGAACTCCACACGGAGGACGGCTTCCACCCCGCCGCCCCGCACTTCCTGAGCCTGATCTGCCTGCGCGGCGACCGGGACGGGCTCGCCGCCACCGTGACCGGCGGCATCGGCGACGTGCTGCCGTACCTGGACGGGGAGACGGTCGCCGCGCTGCGCCGGCCGGAGTTCCGTACGAAGTTCAGCACGTCCTTCGTCCACGACACCGACGAGGAGGTGCTGGCCCCGCCGGTACCGGTGCTCTCCGGTGCGGAGGCCAACCCGGACCTGCGGGTGGACTTCCACGGCACGGTCGGCACGACTCCCGCGGCGCGGGCGGCGCTCGCCGCGCTGGAAGACGCCGTACTCGGCTGCCTGCGCGGCATCGTGCTGGAACCCGGCGAACTGATCATCCTCGACAACCGCCGCACGGTGCATGGGCGCACGGACTTCACCCCGCGCTACGACGGCGCGGACCGCTGGCTGCGCCGCTCCTTTGCACTGGCCGACCTGCGGCCGGTCCTCGACGACCTCGGCGAGGGCCGCAGCCACAACGCGATCACCACGCGCCAGCACTCCCCCGGCCTGGCACCGGCGGCCTGACGAACACCCGATCCGACTCGGGCCGGCCGCGGCCCGACGGACACCCGGCGGGCCCAGCCCGGGCTGGCGCCGGCCGCCCGACGGACGCCCGAGGGTCCGACCCGAGCCGGCGCCGACTGTCTGAGGACACCCGGCGGGTACGACCCGGCCCGCTGCCAGCGGCCCGACAGACGCCCGGCGGGCCCGCCCCGGCCCGGCGCCAGCCGCCCGACGGACACCCGGCGCGTACGACCCAGGCCCGCCCCAGCGGCCCGACGGACACCCGGCGGATACGACCCAAGCCGACCCCAGCGGCCCGACAGACACCCGGCGGATCGACCCAAGCCGGCCGGGCCCGTCCCGCCCACCCCGGGGTCGGTGGGGCCCCATCCCGCCCCATCCGCCCCTTTCGCCCACCGATCCACCTGACGGAGGAACACCATGACCGCATCCCTACACGCCACCCTGACCCGGATCGTCGTCGAGGACCTGGAGGCCGACGCCGACGGTCTGACCGACGAGTCCACCCTCGCCGCCCTCGACCTGGACTCCCTCGCCATCGCGGAGCTGGTCATCCGTATCAAGGAGGAGACGGGCGCCGACCTCGGCAACGAGGAGACCAGCCTCGGTGAGCTGACCATCCCCGCTCTCGCACAGCTGGTGACCACGACGCTGGACGGCGAGACGTCCGCATGAGCGCACCGGCCGTCGTCGTGACCGGTACCGGCATGATCACGCCGGTCGGCACCGACACGGACTCGACCTGGACCGCGATCCGGCGCGGCGAGTCCCGCGCCGGGCTCGCCCCCACCCCGGGGGTCTCCCGGGACCTCCGGTGCCGCACCGTGGCACCGTTCGGCACCGAGCTGCTGCCCGGCCGCGGCACCGCGAACCTGGACCCCTTCATCCGGTTCGCGCTCGTCGCGGCCGACCAGGCCATCGCCGAGGCCGGTCTCGACTCCGCCGCCTGGGAAGGCAGCCGGGTCGGCATCGTCGTAGGCTGCGGGCTCGGCGGCGCGGCCACCCTGAGCACGGCACACAGCCGCCTGGCCGAACGCGGCCCCGACGCCGTCTCGCCGTACCTCCATCCCCGTTCGCTCATCAACATGGCCGCCGGGATGATCGCCATCCGCCACCATGTCACCGGCCCCGGCCACACCGTCGTCGCGGCCTGCGCCTCCGGCGCGGTGGCCGTCGGTGTGGGCCGCGACCTGATCCGCGCCGGCACCTGCGACCTCGTGATCGCCGTCGGTACGGACGCCGGCGTGGTGCCCGTGATCGCCGCGGGCTTCGCCACGATGGGCGCGCTCACCGACAGCGCGGCGGACGACGCCTCGCGCCCGTTCGCCGCGGACCGCTCCGGCTTCGTGCTCTCCGAGGGCGCCGCCGCCCTCGTACTGGAGCGCGAGGACGCCGCACGGGAGCGCGGCGCGACCTCCCGGGGCCGCGTCCTCGGGTACGCCTTCACCACCGACGCGCACCACCCGGTCGCCCCGCACCCCGACGCCGCCGGCGCTGAGGCGGCGGTACGGACCGCGCTGGCGGACGCCGGGCTCACCCCGTCGGACGTGGACCACGTCAACGCGCACGGCACCTCGACCCCGTACAACGACCGTAGCGAGGGGATGCTGATCAACCGCCTCTTCCCGCACCGGCCGAGCGTCACGGCCAACAAGGGACTGCTCGGGCACAGCCTGGGCGCGGCGGGAGCCATCGAGGCCGTACTGACCCTGAGGACCCTGACCACGGGCATCGTGCCGCCGACCGCGCACACCCCGGCGGTGGACCCGGAACTCGCGGACCTGGACCTGGTGGTGGGCAAGGAACGGCACCAGAACCCGGCGGTCGCGGTCAGCCACTCCTTCGGTTTCGGCGGTTCCAACTGCGTACTGGTGATGGGCACATGAGCGACAGCCGGATCCCCGCCGTACTGACCGGCCTGGGCACCTGCCTGCCCGGCCGGACGGTCACCAACGACGACCTGGCACAGCGGCTGGACACCTCGCACGAGTGGATCCACAGCCGTACCGGAATCGCCCGCCGCCACGTCGTGGACGCCGGCACGGGCACCGCCGACCTGGCGGCGGCCGCCGGGGCGGCGGCCCTGAAGTCGGCCGGCCGGTCCTCCTGCGACCTGGTCCTCCTCGCCACGACCACCCCGGACCGGGCCTGCCCCGCGACCGCCCCGCAGGCGGCCTCGGCCATGGGCCTGACCGGCGCAGCCGCCTTCGACCTGTCGGCCGTCTGCTCCGGCTTCGTCTACGGGCTGTCCGTCGCCGCGGCCATGATCGGCGCCGGTACGTGCGACAGCGCCCTCGTTATCGGCGCGGAACGCTACTCGGCGATCATCGACCCCCAGGACCGCGGCACCGCCGTCATCTTCGGAGACGGCGCGGGCGCGGTGCTGCTCGAACGCGGCGGGAGGCCGGACAGCCGGGGCGCGGTGCCGCACGAAGACGAGGGGAGGCCGGACGGCCGGGGCGCGGTCCTGCACGACCGCGACGGGGAACCGGACGGCCAGGGCACGGTCCTGCGAGGCGCGGTCCTGCACACCGAGTTGGGCAGCGACGGTACCGGCGGCGAACTGATCACCGTGCCACCCGGCGAGCGGTACCTGCGGATGGAAGGACGCGAGGTCTACACCCGGGCCGTCCCGACGATGGTCGAGTCGGCCCGCCGGGTCGCGGAAGCGGTCGGCTGGCAGCCCGAAGACATCGACGCGTTCGTCGGCCACCAGGCCAACCTCCGGATCCTGGAGTCGGTGGCCAAACGGCTCGGCCTGCCGCCCGAACGCGTGATCGCCAACATCGAGGACGTCGGCAACACGGCCGCCGCGTCCATCCCGCTGGCCCTGGCCTGGGCGGCGGACCGGGGCCGGCTCACGCCCGGCGACCGGGTACTCCTCACCGCCTTCGGCGGCGGCCTGACCTGGGGTTCGGCGGCCCTGCTGTGGCCGGCCGTACGCCCGGTCCACGGCTGACCCTTCCCGCCCAGCGCCCCTGCCCGACCCGGCGGGGGCGTGGGGCACCCCCGACGAAAGGCAGCACCAGGTGCCGACCCCGCCCACTCAGACACCGGCCGCAACGGCGACGCCCACATCGGCTCCGGTACCGGCTTCCGCTGCGGCTCCGGCTCCGGCTCCGGCTCCGGCATCCACACCGGCATCGGTATCCCCTCCTGCCTCTGCCTCTGCCTCTGCCTCTGCCTCTGCCTCTGCGGACCGCTACGCCCGGTACCGGTTCTCCCTGAACTCCGGCACCGGAGCCGCCCAGACCCTCGCCCAGTGGCTCCCGCTGGCCACGGTCTGGGCGACGGCGACGAACAACACCTTCCCCGGCACCACCTGCCGACCCCAGCCGGCCACCCGAGGAGCGGACGCCCCCCGACGCCGTTCCCCGGCCTGTCCTCACCGGTCCGCCCGTCCCTGAAAGAGCGGGCTTCCCGTTTCCACCGACCGGAGTCGGGCCGGTTCGGGGGTGCGTGAGTGAGTCGTAAACGAACCGGGCGGCGGAGGCACGAGCCACCGCGGGTCCGCTACGGGGAGCCTGAAACCGCCACCGCGACAACCCCAAGTGCGGACCGCAACCCACCCGCTACACTGTCCGCGGCGGCTCAGCCCTCTTCAGCTGCGCCACCACCACTCTGTGGGAAAGCTGCACGCTCGAACTCGCATGCTTGGTCGACCGACAGCTGTAGCTTCCGACAGATCCCCGCCTTCGTAGCTCAGGGGATAGAGCACCGCTCTCCTAAAGCGGGTGTCGCAGGTTCGAATCCTGCCGGGGGCACAGCGCGTTACGCCGCTGACCTGGGGTTCCTCCCCCAGGGAAGCACTCTATTCGGCCTCGGACTCCTCGTCCGGGGCCGTTTGCGTGAGCGGACGGGGAGTTGATCTCCCGAGCGTCTCCCAACGGATCAGCACCGTTCGGCACGGATTCCGTGTCGGGGTGCTCCGGCCCCGGAGGGCTCGGGCTCGCTTCGGGAGCGGTGTTCTCGGAGGCGGGCCTCGCGGTACGAGCCGGGCCGCGGCCTCGGCGATCGCCAGGTCCGCTTCGGGGAGCAGGCACTGCGGATCGAAGTTTGCGACGACTGCCCGGAGCTGGCCCGGCCAGGTCTCCCGGATCGGTACAGCGAGAGCGGCCGGGGTCTGTTTCTCGTCCCCCTTGTCGCAGACCGGTACCGTCGAGCCGACGGCAGTCGGGAAGTGCTGCTGGGCCGAGATTGCACTGCCCGCCAGCCCTGACCAGCAGATCGTGTTCCTCCCTTGTTTCACAGAGGGGTTGCTGATGCCGACCACTCTCGCCCCGGCGTGGCCGCCGAGGTGATCGCCGTCGTCCGGGCACACCACTCACCGGCACCGTGACAGTCGACGGCTCCAAGAACGTAGCGCTCCCGCTGGTGGCCGCTGCGGCCGCCCTCGGCTGTCCGGTGAGGCTGAGCAACATCCCTGCCAACACAGACATCCAGACCATGCTCGCGCTGCTGCAAGCTTCGGGCTGGCACGCCTCTCGGTCGGGAAGCCGACCACGGCGGTGATTCTGCCGACGGACACCCAGCACACGCGCCCCCAGCCGGCTGTATCCGGGCCTCGTACTACCTGGTGCCGGCAGCTGGTGCACGGTCCGGGCCACACAACGGGCAGCTCAGCGCCCGCGGAGGCGGTTACCGTACTCGGCCGTGCCGGTCGGGAAGGCGAATTGAACGTGAAGCGGGGCCACAGTGCAGCACTACCGCTCCGCATAGCGAAGGAACTGCCAACCCAGTACGGCCAGGGCAAGTGTCTGTGCGAGGGAGACGATCACGAGTAAAGGCTGGACGGCGGGAGAGCACCAGAATGCGGTCACGCAGATCATCGGCAAGGCCAAGTACGTGAACAGATCCACAGCGGTCTGTAGTCGCTTGCGCGTGCTGCGGCTCGCATCGTCGCGGTGGTAGATCTCCCAGCCGAACACTGCGCCGTGAGCGCCGCTGAGCTCGGCCAGCCGCGGTCCCAGCTGGTCGCGGATGTAGCGGCCGACCGCCGAGATCTTCTCGTCGTTGACCAGGTAGGTCCAGCCCAGGACCAGGCAGATCACAGGGATGGCGAGCAGTAGTTGAGCCTGCCTGCTCTGGACGGTGATCGCCAGGACCGCGGTGGACGCGGCGAGCGTGAAGTAGAGCAGGTTGTCACGGAATCCTATCCGGGTTTTCTGCTCCTCCTTGATGCGGTCGTACTCGGCCAGCAGCAGTCTGCTCTCGGTGACGTCTTCTGGTGCGGCCACGGCCATTCCTAAGCTCGGGTGCCGGCTGGGCTGATGAGTGGGCGGGCAGGGCTCCGGCGCTCCGGCCCCTGCCCGCCCTGAGGGCCCGGAAGACTCAGTCGGCAGCACGGAAGGGCGGCAGGTTGTTGGGGTTGTTTCGTTCGAGCCAACCCTTTCCGTCCGCCGCGATTCCTTCCAAGAGACGGAAGGTGTGGGTGAAACCAGCCGAAGCGAGGTTGATCTCGGCGATTTCCCGGGCGTTTTCGTCCGGTGCCAGTTGATGGGTGTCGGCGTCCTTGACACGAATGTTCCTGGCCGGCCCGTTGGTGAGGATGAGCTCCAGGTCGTAGCCGACATCGGTGCGTTCCGTGACCTGCACGGAGGAAAACGCGTCGAACCGGTAGTTGCTTCGCTGCTCTTTCTCGCGTTTTGCGTCGGTGAAATCGAATTCCGTGCTGATTTCACGAACGCCATCCTGAGTGACCAGGAAAAGACGGAAGTTGTAGCGCGAGTATCGCCAAGGGCCGCCCTTCACACGCCCTCGCTTGTAGGGGCGTGCGGGTGTCATCAGGATGGCGTGGGTGATCAGGTCGCGCCAGGTGAGCTGGTGGTGGCGGAGTGCTTCGTCGACGAACAGCGTCTTGTCGCAGGTGAGCCAGTTCTCCATTTCCAGCTCACTGGGTCGCGTGGTGTCCAGGAACGACTTCCAGTTCTGGTACGCGACTTGCCGCGCGGTCAACTGCTCTTGATATTGCTGGGCTTCCTCGGCCATTCGGCGCTCTTCGCCTCGGGCCTCCAGCCACGAGAAAGCGGCCGCGCGTCCGGACCAGACCGCACCGACTACGGCCAGGACAGCCAGCAGCAGCGATTCACCGGAACCTGCGGCCACTGTTCCGAGCAGGCCCAGAGTCGTGACGCCGAGAGCGATGAGGGCAATCACGCACAGCCCTTGCGCCACCGCAGCCGTCTGGTTCTGGTGGCGTTGATCGAACAGAGTTCCTCTGTTGTGGCGGTCTCGGGCATCCTCGGCGAGATAGCGGATCAGCCAGTTGACCCGGTCCACGCTGATTCGGCTCTCGCGGTAGAGGCGCGATCTCGGCGACGAGGCTATTACGGATGTGGACGGTATGACCGAGCCATTCCTGCGGGGCGAATCCATGGGGCGCGCGGACACTGAAGTAATGGTCGAACGAATGACGGACGCGGTTGGTGAACCCGTCCCCGGGAGAGGCGGCATCGCGTGTGTGCGGGATGTGGGGCTGAGCGTTCTTGGCCTTCAGCTGATGCTCCTGGTACCACCACCGGCTGCCGAAGAGAGCCGCGGCCAGGCCCGCGCCGAGCGCCACCAGCAACTCGATGACGGCCGCGGCCGGATTCGCGATCAGCGCCAGGATCCAGAGGAATGCGCTGCTGACGGCGAACAGTCCGGCTCGGATCGGAAGGGCTGCTCGGGCGGCAGCGGCGGTGCTCGGACGGGGCGGCATGGCCCGTGCCCCGATCGGGTCGGGTTCGAAATAGGCCCAGACCCGTTTGACCCGTTCGTTGGCGAAGCGATCTGTCTCGGCCCGCTCGCGGTTCTCGGCCCACAGGCCGTCCTTCAGCCCTCCGGTGAGTACGAGGTCGAAGTGGCGGAGGATCACGTCACGCCGACGAGGTGACAGGGCCCGCAGCCGCTCCAGTACGCGTCTTGTCTCGCCATCCGCGGTGCTGAGCATCGCCAGCAGTTCGAAAGCGATGCGCAGAGCGTCTTTCCACTCTCCGTCGGCGTAGTTCCGTACGAGCCCGGAAGCATGGTGCAGCCGATGGAGTTCTTCGGTGCTGAGGTCGTGGTAGGCGCGTCCACTGAGCATGGCGAGCACCCAGTGGAAACGGACCTCCGCGTTGTCGTATCCGTGGGCGATCGCGTCACTGATCATGTCGCGGGCACGGCTGGGGATGCCATCCTCCAGGAACCGCACACCGACGCTGCACTTCTCCTGAGGCGACGCATCAGGATGGACGAAGTAGATGTTGGAATCGTGTACGGTCTCGGCCTGGATTCCGACGGTGGAGTGGCTGGCCGAATTGTGCGTGACACCGCTGCCGTCGATCATGACAAGTCACCCGCCGCGACAACCAGTGGTGCCAGCCTGGCCACCAGCTCGGGAAACTCCGCGATCAGACCGCGTAACCTCTTGAGTGCCATGGTCGCTCTCTTGGACGATTCGGGCGTGTTCTCCCTTGCCGCCCGGCGGGCAAAGCCCAGTTCGGCCAGTGCCTCTCGGTAGGTGTCGTCGTCGGGGGCGCCCTCGGCGTGGTGACGCTTCAAATGCTCCCGGAATCCGTCCAGTTCCGCGACCAAGTCCGCCGGGCTGGTCACCTTCGGGTCCGCGTTCACATAGACGCTGCTCCCGGTGACCGAGCCGGCCATGATGCCAACGGTGCTGTTGTGCGCGGTATTGCTGACGTGCTCCTTGAGTCCGTCGGCCGTACGGGCCCTGTCTGCCTGGGACATCGCGATCTGCTCCTGTTCTCCCACCAGTTCCACGGCCAGTCGTGTAGCGAATGCCGCCGCGCTCGCCGCCGCCCGTGGCTGCCAATTACGGTCCTCCGCGCTGCCCTTCGTACCGTCCGCCCAGTCGCTGATTCCCCGGATGATGGCCACCGGTGCCCCGTTGAGATGGCCGGCCTGCGCCACACCGGCGGCCTCCATCTCGATCGCGAGCGCGTCGTTGTAGTGCCGCCGGATCCACCGCGCCTCGGCCGAGATCGTCGAGTTCTGCACGACCTCGCCGGCGGCGATCGCGCCGAAGTGCACTTGCGGCGCGCGCCCATGACCGGGTGTGTAGTCTGCCCAGTCGTTCACGCGAGCCAGATGCGAGGCGAGTTGGCTGATACCGTGCGCCGTCTCCCACACCCGGGGACGGGCCTTGAGTCCGTCGTCCTCGCTGGTCCCGCCGTGGTAGGCGTACACGTGCGTCGCCATCACCACGTCGCCCAGCCTGGCGGTGTCCCACAGGGCACCTGCGACGCCGACGAACAACACGGCCACCGGCGAAAACTCCTGAATCGCACGCTCAGCGATCACCGCGGCGGAATGATTCCCCTTGTTCGCCAGACCGAGCGCGACACGACATGAAGTGCCCTGCACGGTTCCCACCTCGAACCGCGTCCCACGCTCATGACGGTGAAGCTGTGGACCGGCCAGTTTCCGGCGCACAGCCTCGTACTCGAGATTGAGGGCGGTGAGAATCACCACCAGGTCATTCGACATCTATTCCCCTTCCTCTCCCGTGTCCTCTTCCGACCCAGACGGCACAGGTCGGATCAGCGGTGGGGATAGCACCGTCTTCGGCCCGGCCCGGTACAGCCGAGCGGGCCGTCCTCCAGTGGTCCTGCGTCCCGAACCGGCGGGGATGATGAATCCCTTTACAGCCTGGACTTTCCGGTAGAAATTACGGGTGTCGAGTTCGGTGCCCCAAACCGCCTCGTACACCTTCTGCAACTCGGCTATGGTGAAGAGTTCTCCGCAGAATGCCGTGGCCAGCGCCGAGAATTCGAGCTTGGTACGCGCGCGTTCGACTCCGTCCGTCACGATCCGGCAGTGATCGAAGGCCAGTTCCACCTCGCCGGACAGGACGGCTTCCGCGGGAACCCACGCGGCATCCACGGCATCCGTTCCCGCGACCGGTTCGGGGAGTCCCGGTGCGATCGCCAAGTGGGCCACGGAAACGACTCGTCCCCGTGGATCACGGGCTGCATCCCCGTAGATGGCCAACTGCTCAAGATGCACCGACCCGGCACCCAGAGCGGTTTCCTCACTCAACTCACGGTGGGCGGCGTCCAGGATCTCCTCACCAGCGTGATTGAGGAATCCGCCAGGCAGAGCCTGCATGCCCTGGAAAGGATCTTCGCCCCGCTCCACGAGCAGGACGCACAGTCGCCCCTCCCGCAGCGTCAGGATCACGAGATCGACCGTCAGTAGTACGGGTGTGGGTGACCACACGTCAACTTGCATACGGCTTAAGCTACTTCAATTCCTGTCACTATGACAAGAAGGTCGATACGGAGGCCGCTGATGCTGCATGGCTGAGGCACTCCGAGCGCTCAACTCGTCGTCCGCTCCGCAGCCTGGTGTGGGCCGATCGTGGCCTGCTGGTTCGGTGTTGCGTCGAAGCAGCTCGGGGACGGTTACTTGCGTTGCTGGAAGGTGTGGAGAGCTGCCTGGACTGACGGTCGGGCGGACGGGGGGCCACGTCGGTGAGGCAGAAGACCAATGTCCTCCCCCGCCGCCAGGCGGGGGGGGGAGGAGGCGACGTTGCATGTCCGGGGCGCCAGTTGGACGTAGCGGATGCGGTAGTCGGCGGGGACGGCTCGGGCGATTGCGATGGCCCAGTGGTGGTGGAGTGTGGAGCCGGGGATCGCACGACAGGACAGTTCGCCGGACGAGGTGAAGTGCCGACCCTCCCGAAGGAGGAGGCAATGCCGGACCTCAACCTGTCCGCTCCCTGGCGCATCGTGCGCAACACACTGGACGAGTCCCAGATCCAGAAGCTGCAGCCGCGCGCCAGCGAAGTGGGTGCGCGGCATCGGACGGCCCAGGCACCTCGGCGACGCCGTAAGAGTGGCTCTCGCGCCGCCATCACGGCGGCGAGCGGCATCTTCTGGGCTCGGTGTCTTCTGGGCCCGGTGCAGCCAACGGATCTCGGCCCAGTCCTCCAGTCAGCCTGATCCGTTCACGCCAGAACCGTCGAATCCGACCGCGCTTCGGCGTTCGGTGCCTCCCGCGGTCCGGGGTTCCGCGACGGTTCACGTCGCCGAGTGGTGCGGCGTTCACCGGTGTGGCCACCAGATCAGTGGCACCGCTGGTCTGCTCCGATCTCCTGATGACAAGTCGACCGGCCGGTTCCTGACTGTCGGAGGCTCGCGTCGTTGCCGGTCGACGGAGAGTGGGCGTGAGCGAGATCAGCATGCCGCGCGGACGGCAGACAGTACGCTGAATCCAGCGGGATCGGGCCCGCGGCACAGTGTCCGGGAGGTGCTTCATGACGGCCGAGATGATGGCCCCGGCGTGGATGCATGAGCAGATCACGGCGGAGGAGTACGAGTCGTGGTCCGAGGAGCAGTGCGCCGGTATCGAGATCGTGGACGGGATGGTCGTCGTGAGTCCGAGTGCGTCCAAGCGGCACAACCGTCTGGCCCGGATTCTGGCGAACGCCCTGGATGCCGCCGCGGGCCCGGAGTGGAACGCCGACACCGATTTCGACGTCCGGCTTCAGGACGTCCCGCTCACCAATCGCCGCCCCGACGTCGTCGTGTACCAAGCAGACACCATTGACATCACCCCAACCCGCCCCGAGCACGTGCTGCTGGTCGCGGAGGTGGTGTCGCCAGGTTCGGAGACCACCGACCGGATCGTGAAGGTTGACCAGTACGCCAAGGCAGGCATCGGCTTCTACTGGCGGATCGAGCAGGCCGCGACAGGCGTTCCTCTCGTGTACACCTACGTTCTCGACCCCGCGACGAAGACCTACCGGGACGGAGACGTGTTCACCGGCGTCCTCAAGGTAGTGGCCCCGTTCCCGGTGGAGATCGACCTCGGGCAGGTCTGACCAGGCGCTGCTCGGCAGCCAACAGCGCGTGAGCAATGCGTGAGCGGACGGTCCGGCACAGGGCGGCATGAGCCGGATCAAGTGGCTCGCCGCGCGGTTCTGACCAGGGAAAACAGCACCGCGCGGCAGCGCCAGGCCCCCCCCCGGCAAGGATTCGATCCCACTCCTAAAGCGGGTGTCGCAGGTTCGAATCCTGCCGGGGGCACAGAGAAACACCTGGTCATAAATCCTTCCGTCCGACGGACAGGAGGACCTTCGTAGTCAAGGCCGGAGCCTCAGGAGCTTGAACTCGATCAAGTTCCCCAGGTCGTCGAGACAGAAACAACGGGCAGCCCTCTCTCAAAGGGCAGTTGCTTGGAAGTCACCTACGCCCACCGCGGACTGTTGCTACTCTGGTGCCCTGGCAGCAGCGCCGCCCGAGCCAATACGTCGTGCCCACACCACGTCGTATCATCCTGGCCAAAATCCTTAGTGGATCGCGCAACACTGGTTGGCGCTCAGTGCAGGCAGGGTGTGGGTAACTGCCGGTTCGGAAACTGATGGTCAGACACGCCACCAGGAAGCGCGCTGCGCGACGTATGCAGGCTGAGCAGACCCAGCCGTACTCCGTCGCTCGCAGGGCGGGCAGGCCGTCCCCAGCCAATGGGCAGCGGAACGCACTCCACCACCCCTACATTCGATCCGTTGCCACCCACTGGGCGAAGCACGGCGTCCCCGTCATTGGCTGGAGGGCCGGCGGAACGGCAGGAGATCGATGGGGCGGCATCTGGTTCGATGGCAGCTTCCGTGACGAGCATGGCTGTGATTTCCACCAGCTCTATTGGAGCAACAGGGTCTATTCGCCGTCTGATCGCAGCGGCTGGGAAATGCACCTGATCCCGGCTGGACGCGAGCAACAGGAGCCGCAGCCGCGTTTCCATCTACCCAACCGTTTCGACCTGGCACCGCGCGCAAGCGTTCCGACTCCACAGCAACTCCTGCTGGACCTCGCGGCCTTCACGAACGGAAACGATGAAGTTGCCCGTCCATGTCGGGTCCTCCCCTCTGAGGAGGCGCGCTATCTACTCAATGAGCAGGATCTCGTGCCACGACTGAAGCGCTACGTCAGCAAGGAGGAACGTCAGACAGGCGTAGCCCAATGCTGTCGGGCTGGGAGCTGCGATGCGGAAGGACCGGTTTTTTACCGTGCCATCGACTGAAACGCGCAATCGACGTATGACCGCATCCGCAGCCCTGAACTGGATCACCGCGCTCACCGGTCTCATCGCTATCATCGCTGCATCGATCCTTGCATGGGCTGGCGCCACTACCGCTGCCGCAGCAGTCGCCGCGATCGCTGGCGGAGCATCCTTGGTCGGCAGCATCCATATCAGGGTGAACATCCAGAGACCATCCCGGCGCGAGTAGCTGAGCGTCCCCTCCATCGACGACGACTACCGTTACGGCCGTCCGGCGCTACCTGCCCGCAGGCATTACCTGGTCATCTGGAACGGATTCAGCACACATGAGGCCGGGAAACCCCGTGAACACGTGAGAACTACGGAGCGGTGTTTTCCCAGGCCACGCACCCTGCCGTCGACGTTTCCGCAGGTCACGGCCCCGCCCAGGGAAAACTCCTAAAGCGGGTGTCGCAGGTTCGAATCCTGCCGGGGGCACCACCTGCACCACAGGTAAGAGAGATCCCGGCCCCTCGTTCCATTCGAACGGGGGGCCTTCCTCGCGCCGGGATTCCACAGAGAGTCCACATCCCCATGCGAACCCCAGACGCGCCTCTCGCAGACCTGCGCGGTATCCGTCGGTAGGGCGGCCGGGCGGCCCGGGCAGGCGAGGACCCCAGGAGGCCAGCCGCGCCGGACGAGATCTGACATACTTGAAGTATGGCAACTCGGAAGATCACCATCACCGTGCCGGAAGAGCTGGTGGAATCAATCAAGGAACGCGTCGACGCGCGCGGGGTGTCCGGCTACATCGCAGCCGCTGCCGCTCATCAGGACGCCATGGACCGACTGCGCGAGCTTGCCGAACGTATCGAAGAAGAGCACGGCGCCGTGACGGACGACGAGCAGCAAGCAGCGCTGGACCGCATCGCCGCGATTGACGGCTGGCATGACGAACAGCGATCACACTCGGACGAGGCCGCGTGAGCCGCACCGCCCGAGCGAAACTGCACCGGCCGCGGCAGCGCGTCTTCGTGTTCGACTCCGAGGCTCTCTCCAAGGCGGTTCAGGGCGACCGGGAGATGGCTGCACTGATCAAGACGGCTCCGCGGCTGGACATCCCGATCGTCACCTCGGCGCTCACGACCTTGGAGGCGTGGGACCCTCGCGAAACGTCGAGGCAGGCACTGTGGAACTGGACGCTGTCCCGGATCCGCATCGTGCACACAGACGACCAGGTGATCGCCATGGCACGCGACATGCTGAAGGCAGCAGGCCTGCATGGGCACAAGTACGCCATCGACGCCATTCTGGCGGCCGTAGCAGGGCGGGAAGCCGTGGAGGGGACTCAGGCGACCGTCTTCACCTCCGATACCGACGACATGAATCAACTCCTCGCGGGGCACGCCGTGCGAGTCGAGAAGGTCTGACGATGACGAGACGCCGCCTGTACCTCACTCCGACCACTCGCCGCCCCCTGAACAACCCGTGCCCTCGTCGGACAGCATCCACCGGCACGTATGCAGCACACACGGGAACGGGAAGCGCCGCGAAAACGTGAGAACTACGAAGGAGTGTTTCCCCAGGCCGGACCCGCTGCTGTCCATATTTTCGAAGGTCACAGCCCGGCCCGGGGAAAACTCCTTAAAGCGGGTTTAGCAGGTTCGAATCCTGCCGGGGGCACAGCCAGAAGGGCCAGCTCAGGCGGGGTTTCCTCCCAGGCTGGCCCTTCGTCGTTCTCGGGGGCGTGCCACACGCGTGCCACTAGAGTCCACATCGCCTAGCCGGGAGCCTCTCCCCCGCCCTCGCGGATCACCGCCCCGAGCCGGTCGGCGATGCCCGGTCACGGTCTCTGGTCATGTGCTGGTAGATCAACGCGGCCCGGGAGCTGCTGTGCCCCATCCGCGTCATCAGCTCCCGCGTACTGGCACCAGCCGTCGAGGCCAGCGTGTTGCCCGTATGCCGAAGATCATGGAAGTGCAGTTCAGACGTGACACCGGCCGCCGTCCTCGCCTTGACCCAGTCATCCCGGAAGTTGCTCCGCCGTAGCTGCCCGCCCTGCGGCCCGACGAAGACGTGACCGTCAGGGCCAGGAGCGGCGAACTGCTCCAGATGACGCGTGACCTCGTCGAGCAGCTCGGCCGGGAAGAAGACAGTACGCACCCCGGCCGCAGACTTCGGCGCCTTGTCGAAGAGCCGACCGCTCTGCGACTCAGCCTGAGCTTGGCGAACAGTGACAGTCAGCCCCTCCTGATCGATGTCCCGACGCCACAGGGCCGCCAATTCCCCGAACCGCAGCGTGGTGAAGGCCGCCAAAAGCACGAGCACCCGGTAGCGCGGCGCGATGGAGTCGGCGACGTGCCGGCGATTCCTGCCGGGCGACCGCCGGCCTGCTGTGCCGTGCGGTGTCGACGATCGGCCGTGAAGTCAGCAACAACGGCGGACGCGACGTCTACCAGGCAATCGCCGCGCAGGAACGTGCACTTGACCGCGCCCGGCGGCCGAAGCAGTGCCTGCTTGCCCGCAGGCCCGCGCTGAGGGAGACGGTGCTGCTTCTTGCTGAGGGAGGAGTGGTCGCCGGCATAGATCGTCGGCCACTTGCGTCGGCATCATGGTGACGACCCGGGGATGGAGATCAGCCACGAGACGATCTACCGATCGGTCTACACCACCCGATGGAAAGTGACCCCTGCGAGTTGTCCAAGCGCCTGCGAACTGGCCGCCCGATCCGGAAGAACAAGCGCCACACGGTGAAGGGACAGTGGCGCTCACAGATCACCGATGCGCGACCGATCGAGGACCGGCCTCAGGCGGCGGAGAACCGCAGCGAGTTCGGGCATTTGGAAGGCGATCTGGTGATCGACTCGAACAACAGCCAGGTCGCCACGTTGGTCGACCAGAAGTCACGGTTCCTCACGGTCGTAAAACTCACCAGTCGCCAAACCACCGTGGTCGTTCCCGCTCTGGCCGAGACTCACGAGCGCATGGGCCCGCGACTACGCTGCACGCTGGGCGCAACGTCTTCCTCGCGCCAGCGACGCAGAATCAAACGAGGAGTCTCAAGCGTGACCATCCGATCATTCTGGATCATCAATGGGCTCTCCGCCATCCTCACCAGGCACTGTCGATACACGCCCTAACCGCGGGGGCGGGACGCCGTCGCCATGGGGCGTCTGGCCATGACCGTCTTCCACGGGAACTGCCGTCCAACGTCTCAGATTCCTGACCGGTCGTCGGCGAGCAGTACCCGGACGGTCACGGGTTCCTTTCCAGCGGCAGTACGGCACTGACCTCGAAACCCTTACCGGGAAGCCTCCCGGCGTCCAGCGTTCCGCCCACATCGCGGGCCCGCTCGCGCATGCCGACGAGCCCGAAGCGGGGCGTGCCGCCGCCCGTGCCGATCCCGTCGTCGGTAACGGTGACCCGCAGGGCGCCCCCTGCGGCACGCGCCTCGATCCGGATACCGACGTTCTGCCGGCCGCCGTGCCGTACGGCGTTGGTGAGGGCCTCCTGCACGATCCGATAGGCGGCCGCTCCGACGTCGGGCGGTACGTCGTCGGTGGTAACCGTCAGATCCACCTCGGCCCCGGAGCTCCGGGCGGCATTTGCGAGGCCTTCCAGTCCGTGCAGGTCGGGCAGCAGGCCACGGACATCTTGGGCGCCGTGCGCGCGCAGCACCTCCAAGGTGGTGCGCAGTTCACCGCGGGCGGTGCGGCAGGTCTCGGCGATGTCGTCGAGGGACTTGGCGACGGCCGCGCGGTCCAGGCGTTCGGGGTTTGCGTGCAGAATGTGCGCGGCGACAGAGGTCTGCACGCCGATCAGGGTGATGCTGTGCGCGAGCAGATCGTGGAGGTCGCGGGCGATGCGCAGCCGTTCCTCGGCGACCCGTCGGCGGGCCTCATGTTCGCGTGTGCGTTCGGCGTGTTCGGCGCGCTCGACAACGGCGGCGACGTACTGCCGGTAGAAGCGCAACGTGATTCCGATGAAGACCACGGAGATCACCCAGCCGGCGGCCTGCAGCGCCTCCGCGGCCTGTTGCCTGTTGCCTGTTGACCACCATCATGGTGCTCAGCGCCACGGCCAAGGCCATGCCGCTGGTGAGCAGGGTGGACAGGGGCCGGCAGGTGACGGCGACGCCATACACCGTGACGACCGAGACGGGCAGCGGGGCGGTGTGATTGTTGTCAAGGGCGTGGTACGGCAAAAGCAGGGCGGTCTCCGCGACCAGCATCGGCAGCGGATGGCGCCGCCGCCACATGATCGGGATCTGTGCGGCGAGCAGCAGCAGCCAAGCGCGTCCGGTCACCGAGCCGGGTCGGTGACCAGGGCGAGGACGACGGCCTGGGTGGTGACACCGAGGACGAGCAGGAGATCGTTGCGAGTGGCATGCAGGGCGGTGCTCGGGTCGCGGTTGATCACGGCCATGACGCGTTCGCCGATACGGGGTTCGCGTTCTGCTTCGGGCACGGCCTCATCCTCCGTAACGAGGGCGCCCCTCCGGTATGGAGGGACGCCCAGGGACATCACGCGGATCGGGAAGGTGTCCTGCCTTCACCGGATCCCGAGCCGGGTTTGGGAATCCGGCGCCTTCGGCATCAGGCCGGGTGACCGCACCTCTCCGCCGACGGCGACGCCGGCACTTTGGGGCCAGGGGTCTCGAGGTCTGTCGTCACAGACAGATCATTGAGTCTCTCGCTTCTTCTGCGGCCCGGGACTTCGGGTGCTCGAAGGGCCTCGCTGTGCGGCAACGGCCTCGTGCACGTTCAGTAGAAAGCGCTGGATTGTTGCCAGCTCCGTGTCGGAGAAGGTCCGCGTCGCAGCGACGACCTCCGTGATCAGCGGTCCGAAGAACGACTGTCCGAGGGTGACTGCCCGTTCATCAACCTCGAGCAGCACACGGCGTCGGTCGCGGCTGTCTCGTGTGCGTTGCACGTGGCCGAGCCTCTCGAGCCGGTCGACAAGGGCCGTGGTGCCCGCGGAGTTCAAGCCGAGCTGCCGCCCGAGCCAGCCGGGCGTCGCAAGCGTGTGCGCCCGAGCGGCATCCAACAGGCAGATCAGGGCGCGCAGGTCGGTCGGGTGCAGGCTGTTGCGATGGGCGAACTCGGCACCGAGCAGGTCGAGTTCGATGGTGATGGTACGCAGCTGATGCACGACCCGCAGTCCAGGCTCTCCTTCACTCATGCCATTCCGCCCTCCGTGATCGATCCAGCCTGCATAGTATCTCGTTCGACGAGATACTTGCTCAGCGACCTATTTCTCTGAGGGCGTCCCATGACAGAAGACCTGACTCGCTTTCTGGCGGCGTACGCCACGGTCCTGGACCGCTGGCCCGTGCCCGTCGACCGGATGGACCTGACGTCCGTGTACGGCACAACTCGGGTCACCGCGTGCGGCCCCGTGGACGGGGAGCCTCTGGTGCTGCTGCACGGCGGCGGCGCCACCTCGGCCGTGTGGTTTGCCAACGTAACCGATCTGAGCCGCACTCGGCGCGTCTACGCCGTCGACCGGATCGGCGAGGCAGGCCGCAGCCTGCGCGGGGGCCGCCCCGTCCAGTCCGTCGACGACCTTCTCGACTGGCTGGACGGTGTACTCGACGGCTTGGGCCAGGGCCGCGCCGACCTGTGCGGGCACTCATATGGCGGATGGATCGCCCTCACCTATGCGCTGCGCACGCCGCAGCGGGTCCGCAAGCTCGCTCTCCTCGATCCCACCCAGTGCTTCGCTGGGTTCAAGGCTGGGTACCTGCTACGCGCCCTTCCCATGCTCATGCGGCCCACCGCCCAACGAGCCCGTGCGTTCCTCGCCTGGGAAACCCGCGGCGCGGAAGTCGACCCCGCATGGCTGGACCTATACGGGCTCGCTGCCGAATTCCCGCGCACGAAGGTCGTCGTGGGCAAACGCCCGAGGTCCCGGCAACTGCGGAGCTCGACGATCCCGACGCTGGTGCTGCTTGCCGGGGACAGCAGGGCGCACGACATTCGGCTCGTCGAGGCGGCGGCACGGCTGTACCTGCCACACGTCGAGACCGCAGTACTCCCCGGCCTGTCGCACCACAGCGCCCCATTCGCCCGGGCCGTCGCACTCAACAGCATGCTCCTGGACTTCCTCGGCAAGCCCTGAACCGGGATGGGAGGTTCCACATCATTCCCGAACTCAGCACCAGCACCACTGGTGGCTAGAAGAAGACACCGGACTCGGCTCAGGTCCACCGTCTGCTGGTGGGACAGCAGGCCGGCGATCGCTTGGACGGTGTCGCTCATGTGCTCGCGGCGGCCGAGGTGGCGGGCCAGGGCCCGCCAGTTCTCCAGACTTCGACGTCCGGCTTCAGGACGTCCCGCTCACCAATCGCCGCCCGGACGTCGTCGTGTACCGCGCAGACACGATCGACATCACCCCCGCCCGCCCCGAACACGTGCTGCTGGTCGCGGAGGTGGTGTCGCCCGGTTCGGAGACCACCGACCGGATCGTGAAGGTCGACCAGTACGCCAAGGCAGGCATCGGCTTCTATTGGCGGATCGAGCAGGCGGCGACAGGTGTTCCTCTCGTGTACACCTACGTTCTCGACCCTGCGACGAAGACGTACCGGGACGGAGACGTGTTCACGAGCGTCCTCAAGGTAGTGGCCCCGTTCCCGGTGGAGATCGACCTCGGCCAGATCTGACCCACGCACTGCTCAGCAGTCGGCAGTGCGTGAGCGATGCGTGAGCGGACTGCCCGATACAGGGCGGCACAGGCCGGATCAAGTGGCTCGCCGTGTAGTCCTGACCAGTGGAGACAGCACCGTCCGGCAGCGCCGAGCACCACCCGGCAAGGATTCAATCCCACTCCTAAAGCGGGTGTCGCAGGTTCGAATCCTGCCGGGGGCACAACGCGCTAAGCCGCTGAACTGGGGTTTCTCCCCCAAGGAGGCGCTTTACTCGGCCTCGGACTCATCGTCCGGGGCCGTTTGTGTGAGCGGACGGGGCGGGACGAGCCGCGCTCCCTGGCGCAGCCAGCGCCTCAGCGCCCGGCCGGCACCCCAGCGCCCCAACGCTCCGGTCCGTCACGCAGCCGCCGTTCCGGCTCCGCAGCCGACGCAAGCACGGCGCCGCTGATCACCACTCCACGGGCAACGTGGGGGCGCGCCGCGTGGTGTCGCCGATCACCGGGCTCGCGCATCCAGCCAGTACGGCAGCCGCACGACGGACTCCCGGACTCACGCGTTCATGAGGATCTCTCCAGAGGGGGTATGCGTCCGGGATCGGCCGATCTCGCGAGACTCGTCCGGATCACGCTGTCACTGGCGCGCAAAGCCGACGCCAGTTCTCCTACAGCCCGGCATGCCCCCTGCGCCGAGGGCGCAGGCATCCACCAGAGCGCGGCAGTCGTGCGCTTGCCGCTCCGTAGCAATCGCGGTGAACAGAGGGTGCGCCTGGGTCTCGCGAGCCGCTTAGCCTTTCTTTTTTCCTCAACCTCTAGTCAAATAGCGCCACTTGAAGCACACGTGTGTCGTGCGTTGCGGATGTCCCTGACCAGGACCCCATCTACCTGCAGCCGACCGCGTCACGGGAAGGGCCCCCACAAGTGACCTACAGACCTGGATGCTCAGGGCAGCGGCGACCAGTGTCGCCCTTGTGGCGGTGGCAGCCACGTTCTCGGCCTTCGCGGTGGCGCAGGCCACGAGGGTGCACCGACGGCGGCCGCGGACCGGCACGATCCGATGAACCACGCCGAGGCGCGACCACGACTTGGCGCCGACATCAAGATCGAGATCGTCAAGGAGTCCAGGGACGGCTCCACGATCTTGCTCAAGGTCGGCCCCGCGGCGAAGTACGCACTCCGACCGGAGAAGCCACGACGCCGCAACCTCGGACAAAGGCCGTGGCCGGTCCCCACGGCAACCCGATCACCGGGACCCTGGCCACCCCCTTTCCGACTCCTCATCCCCTTCGGAGCCCACGGGGATGACCTCACGGCCGAGGCAGTCCTCGCATCGTGCCCACGCTCGTCGTCTTCCTGTTCCTCTTCCTCTTCCTCTTCCTCCAGCGCTGTACCTGCAACGGGTCCGCGCGAGGCGCCACGAAGCAGTCCGGGCCGGGATCACGGCTCTGGGTCGCGGACCTGCGAGTGGAAGACGGCTCGTCCCCCGGAGTGCGACGACTGTTCGACGGCCGACTGAGCAGGCCCAGGCCGAGCAGCCGCCTGTCCAAAGCTGTCTGAGCGCCCCCGGCCCGGCATACGACTACGGCGACCAGCCGCCGTGCCCGACGACACCTGGCGCCGCCGACGGAACGGCCCACGACACCCCTCGGGGCGGGGCACCCCGGCCCCCGGGGGGTCACCTCCCCTTGGCGAGAGATCGCCACGTCAAACGGAGACACACATGCCCAGCTCTCCCCTGAACCGTCGCACGTTCATCCTCCTCGGTGCCACGGTCGCCGCGGCAGCCGGCGCCCGAACATCGGTGGCCGCCGCGGCGACCTCCCGCACGGCGCTCGCCGGCGCGCCGACGCCGGTCCGGATCGTCGACGACAAGGCGACCCCCGCCACCCGCGCGCTGTTCGCGTACCTGAAGCGGCAGCAGGGCAAAGGCATCCTGTTCGGTCACCAGCACGACCTCACCTACGGCTTCACCTTCACCACCCCCGACGGCAAGGCGTCCGACACCAGGGCGGCGGTGGGCGACTACCCCGCAGTCTTCGGCTGGGACACCCTCATCCTCGACGGCGACGAACGCCCCGGCGTCGAGGGCGGGACCGAAGCCGAGAACATCGCCGCGCTCAGCCGGTGCATCCGGCAGGGGGACGCACGCGGCGGGATCAACACCCTCAGCGCTCACATGCCGAACTTCGTCACCGGCGAGAACTTCTACGACACAAAGGGACGAGTGGTCAGCCAGATCCTTCCCGGAGGCGCGAAACACGCGGACTTCAACGCCTTCCTCGACCGCATCGCGAAGGCGGTCAAGGGCGCACGGCGGCCGGACGGCACCGCGATCCCGGTCGTCTTCCGCCCCTTCCACGAGAACAACGGAGCCTGGTTCTGGTGGGGCGCCGGCCACGCCACCTCGGCCGAGTTCATCGAGCTGTTCCGCTACACCGTCGAGTACCTGCGCGACACCAGGGGCGTCCACAACCTGCTCTACGCCTACTCGCCCAACTCAAGTTTCGGAGGCGACCCGACCGGCTACCTGAAGACCTACCCTGGCGACCGTTTCGTCGACATCCTCGGCTACGACTCCTACGACGAAAACGCCGGACCGACCCCCTGGCTGGACGGTGTGGTGAAGGATCTGGCGATGGTGGTCCGGCTGGCGAACGAGCGGGGCAAGGCTCCGGCCTTCACCGAGTTCGGGGAGGGCGGCACCGAGGTCCGCGACCCTCAGTGGTTCACCCGGCTGTCGCAGGCCATCCAGGCGGACCCGCTGGCCCGCCAGATGACGTACATGCTCACCTGGGCCAACTTCGGAGGCACCAAGCGTGCTTATGTCCCGTACCCGGGCCACGCCCTGCAGCCGGACTTCGTCGCCTACCACCAGGACCCCTACACCCTGTTCGCCGCCGATCTCCGGGGGGTGTACTCCGCTCGCGCCACCGCTGTCAGGAACGCCCCGTTCATGCACCTCGTGACCCCTACCGACCGGCAGCGCATAGCGGCCTCCAAGACCACCGTCCGGGTGCGAGTCACACCCGCGAGGGCGAGCCGGGTCACCTACTCCGTGAACGGCGGACGCGCCAGACGGCTGCGCCTCGACGCCGACGGCTTCTACTCGGGCGACTGGTCGATCGACCCGGCCACGCGGAACAACCGCTCGGTGACCCTCACCGTGAGCGCGCGGGCGGACGGCAAGACGCTCACCGACTCGGCCGTGGTCCTCCTCGGCGAGGTCGCACCCCTGCCTGCCGGCTGGGTCGACGACTTCGAGGGATACGCCGGAGACGACACCGCCCTGAGCCAGGCATACACCCACGTCAACTCCCACACCCTCACCCTGTCCGCCGAACACAAGTCCTCGGGCTCCTACGGACTGGCCTACGCGTACGACTTCACCGGCGCCGAGTACACCGGCACAGGCAAGCCGGTCGACGCGGACTGGTCCGCCTTCACGTCCCTTGCGCTGTGGCTGCAGGGCGACGGTTCCGCAAACGGCGGGGCGCTCCAGATCGTCGCCGGCGGAGTCGATTTCTGGTACCAGGTTCCGCTGTCCGACACGAGCGGGCAGGAGGTCAGGGCACCCTTCAGCGAGTTCACGCCCGCTCCCTGGGACACCGCACACGCCGGAGCCGTGCTCGACGCGGCTCACCTCGCCAAGGTGACGGCGTTCAATCTGTACCTCGTCCATGCGAGCGGCGCGGCGACCAAGGGCATCGTCTACGTGGACAACATCAGGGCCGAATGACACACCGGCACGCGGTGACCCCCTGCCGAATGACACACCCTGCGCGGGGTTACCGCCACCTGCCCGGGCGGCAACCCGCACGGCCGTCTCAGTCCCGCGCCGGCCCGGCCAGGGACAGGTCCCAGTACGCGGCGTACCGGCCGGCGCGGCGCAGCAGCTCCTCGTGGGTGCCCTGTTCGACCACCCGCCCGGCGTCCAGGAAGGCGACGTGGTCGGCCCGGCGCACGGTCGCCATGCGGTGCGCCACCAGCACCACGGTCCGGCCCGCCATCAGCTCCTCGATGCCGGCGTGCACGGCCGCCTCGTTCACCAGGTCCAGGGCCGAGGTGATCTCGTCGAGCAGCACGATCGGCGCGTCCTTCAGCAGCGCGCGGGCGATGGAGACGCGCTGCCGCTCGCCGCCCGACAGCAGCGCCCCGCCCTCGCCCACCTCCGCCGACCAGCCGCCGGGCAGCCGCTCGATCACCTCGTCGAGACGGGCCGCGGCGGCCGCGGCCCGTACCTCGGCGTCGGTGGCGTCCGGACGGCCGAGGCGCACGTTCTCCTCGATCGTGCCGTCGAAGAGGTAGACGTCCTGGAAGACGATGGCGATCCGCGCCATCAGCGCCGCGGTGTCCATCTCCCGTACGTCCACGCCGCCGATCCGCACCGCGCCCGCGTCGACGTCGTAGAAGCGGGCGAGCAGTTGCAGCAGCGTCGTCTTGCCCGCGCCCGACGGCCCGACGACGGCCAGCCGCCGGCCCTCGGGTACGGACAGCGTCACCCCGTCGGCGACCGCGCGGTCGCCCTGCCGGAAGGTGACCGCGTCGAACTCGATGTCGTGGCGGGACGGTTCGCGCGGAGCGGGCGGCTCCGGCAGCGGCTCGGTGGTGAGGACGTCGTCGAGGCGGGTGAGTTCGGCGCGGGCGGCGCGGATGCCACCGCTCATCTCGGCGAGGGACAGCAGCGGGTCGGCGCAGCGGGCGGCGAGCACCAGGAGCGCGAGCACCTCGGCCGCGCCGATGTCCCCGCCGAGGGCGAGGTACGCGCCGAGCGCGAGCAGCGCGGTGAACACCGCCTGCACGGTGACCGCGAGACCCAGCACACCCGGCAGCGCCGAAAGGGTGGAGCGGCGCGAGGCGCGGCGCAGTTCCTTCAGGGAGTCGTCCAGCAGACCGAACCGCTCGCCCGTGCGGCCGCCGGCGCGCAGTACCGGCTGGGCCTGGAGGTACTCGATGACGCGGCCGGTGGCCGCGCGCTCGCGTTCCACGCGCTCAGCGTCGGTCGCCGTCGTCGCGCGGGCCGTGCGCAGCTGGACCGCGGCCACCAGCGGCACGGCGGCCAGGGCGGCAAGCCCCAGCTGCCAGTTGAAGGCGAGCATCACGGCGACGATCGTCAGCGGCGTCACGCAAGCGGAGATGAACGGCGCCAGCAGGTGGGCGATCACGCTCATTGCCTGCAGCACGCCCTGGCTTGCGAGGACGGACACCTCGCCCGTGCGGCCGGGTTGATACCAGCCGATGGGCAACCGGGCGAGGTGTTCGCCGAGGCGCTCGTACATGCCGTGCAGCATCGTCGTGCCCACGCGGAAACCGGAGCGGTCGCTGACGTACCGCAGCACCGCGTAGACCGCGACCGCCGCGCCGAAGGCGGTCAGCCAGGGCCGGGCGTCCTCGGGTGTGCTGCCGAGGAGCGCGCGCAGCACGGGCACCAGCAGGGCGTACGACAGTCCCTCGGCCAGGGCGGTCGCCGTCATCAGGGCGACGGTGCGGCGCACCGGCCCGGCGTACTCGTGGCCGAGCACGCGCAGCAGTGTGCTGATCATCGGGCCTCTTCCTCTTCCATGACGCCGGCACCGGCACCGGCACCGGCACCGGCGTGGATCTTCCAGAATTCGGCGAACGCGCCGTCCCGCGCGAGGAGTTCCGCGGTCGTGCCCCGCTCCACGATCTCGCCGTCGCGCAGCATCACGACGATGTCGGCGTCGGCGATCGTCTCCAGGCGGTGGGCGATGACCAGCGTCGTCCGCTTCTCGCGGGTCCGCGCCAGCGCCTCGCGCACCGCCTGCTCGGTCTGCGGGTCGGCGAAGGCGGTGGCCTCGTCGAGGACCAGGACGGGGGTGTCCGCGAGCAGGGCGCGGGCGATCGAGACGCGCTGCGCCTCGCCGCCGGAGAGGCGGGCGTCCTCGCCGATCACCGAGTCGTAGCCGCGGGGCAGTTCGAGGATTCGGTCGTGGATGCTCGCCCGGCGGGCGGCGCGGACGACGGCGTCGCGGTCGGCGTGCGGGACGGCGAGGGCGATGTTGTCCGCGACCGAGGCGCGCAGCAGCCGGACGTCCTGGAAGACGAAGGACACCCGCCGGTACAGCTCCTGACTGCCCACCTCACGCAGGTCGACGCCGCTGAGGAGCACGGAGCCGTGCGTCGGGTCGTAGAACCGCGGCAGCAGCTGCACCAGCGTGGACTTGCCGCTGCCGGACGGCCCGACGACGGCCGTGATCGTCCCCGGCTCCAGCACCAGGTCGATACCGCGCAGCACCTCGCGCCCGGCCGCGCCACCCTCGTGCCCGCCCGCGGCCCCCTCGTACCCGAAGCGACCCCCGTACCCGAAGCGGACGTCCCGCAGCTCCACCCGGTGTCCCTCGGGCGCCACCGGCCGTACGGGCTCGGGCAGCGACGGCTCGGCGAGTACGTCCCGGATGCGGCCGACGGCGCGCCGCGCGGCCTGGAGGTCGTCGAAGCCGTGCCCGAGCGCGGCCACGGGTGCGGTCAGCCCGAGGCCGAGCAGGATGAAAGGCAGCAGGTCCGCCGGGGCGAGCCCGCCCCCGGTGATCCGGTACGCCCCGCCGACCAGCACCGCCAGCAGCACGAACGGCGGCGACAGCGCCACCTGCATCCCGGCGGCGGGCCCGGAAAGGCCGTGCACCATCCGGTAGAAGCTCCGGGTGAAGTCGTCCACCGCGGTACGGAACCTGCCGTGCGCCCGCTCCGACCCGCCGAACGCCTTCACCACCGCGATGCCCTGCACGAACTCGACCACCGACGCCGAGATCCGCCCCATCGCGGCGTCGAACTCCTTCTGCTCGCGCAGCCGCGCGGGGGTCATCATCAGCGGCACCAGCGCGACCGCCAGCAGCACGGGGATCAGCGTGATCAGCGTCAGCCGCCAGTCCACGGTGAGGAGGTAGCCGAGCGAGACCAGCGGCACCACGAAGGCGGAGACCAGCTCGCCCGGCGTGTGGGCGATGAGCGGGTGCACGGCGCTGACGTCCTCGCCCACCAGCTTCGCCAGCTCCCCGTTGCGCCGCCGCGCCAGCCAGCCGATCGGCACCCGCCCAAGCTGCGCGGCGAGTTGACGGCGCAGCGACAGCTGCACCCGGGTGTCGAGGAGGTGTCCGAGGCCGGACGAGGCGGCCGTGAAAAGCAGCCGTACGAGCAGCCCTGCCGCGCCCGCGATCACGACGTCGCGCACGTGCCCGTCGTCGGCCGGCCCCGGCGCCAGCAGCGTACGGCCGAGCTCGACGACCGCGAGCAGCGGCGCCAGACCGGCGACGGCGCCGATGACCTGCAGGACGACGACGGCGGCGAAGCCGCCCGCGTACGGGCACAACAGACGGGCCACGCCCGGTGGTGGCGGCGCGGTGGTTCCGGTGGAAGTCATGCGCTCACCTTCGCCGCGGCCGCGGCCCGCTGGATTGAAGAAATGTTCCCTCCGGATGTTCCGTCCGGATGTTGCGTCCGGACGTTGCGTCCGGATGTTCTGTCCGGGCGGGCCCGTAGCATGGAGGTATGTCAACTGCCGTGCGCCAGCGCGTCGTTACCCCCGTGTGGGAGGTCACGCGCCCGGCCCGGCCCGGCCGACTGCCCGGCGTCGTCCTGGCGGGGCTGCGCGACCGCGGCCCGGCTCCGGTCGACCACCGGCTCGACCCGCACCCCGTGCTGACGCTGGCGCTGGCCTGCGGCGAGGCGGCGCTCGGCATCGATGAGTCGACGGGGCGGCGGCACCGCGGCAGCCTTGTCACCGGGCTCGGGTTCGGCGCCGGCGGCGCGGCGCGGGTGCGGGCCGCGAACGTCGAGTGGATGCAGGTGCGCCTGTCCCCCGCCATCGCCCGCGCCGTGCTGAGCGTGGGCCCCGCTGAGCTGGAGAGCTCCGTGGTGACCCTGGACGACCTGTGGGGAGAGCGGCGGGCGGCCCGGCTGCGCGAGCTGCTGGCCCAGGCCGCCTCGTGGGAGGAACGCTTCGCGCTCGTCGAAGCGTTCCTCGCCCGGCCGTTGGCCGCGGGACCCGCCATCGAGCCGGAGCTGGCCTGGGCCTGGGACCGTATCGTCGCCGGGCACGGCCAGGTGCGGGTCGAGGAGCTGGCCGACGAGCTGGGCTGGAGCCGCAAGCGCCTGTGGTCCCGCTTCCACGCGCAGCTCGGCCTGCCGCCCAAGCGCGCCGTGAAGCTCGTCCGCTTCGACTGGGCGGCCACCCGCCTGGCCGGGGGCCAGGAGGCGGCCAGGGTCGCGGCCGACTGCGGCTACGCCGACCAGTCGCATCTGCACCGGGACGTCGTGGCGTTCACCGGTGTGACTCCCGCGACCGTGGCCGGCCAGTCGCTCGTCGCGGCGGCCGACATGGCGTGGGTGGACCATGTGCCGCGCCTCTCGGCACGATGGGGCGATCCCCCGGCCTCCCGTTTCGACGGGCCGCACCGGCCACCGCCGCCGCCGACCGGCGGAGATACCCGAGGTGGACGAGTTCCCGGGCGAAGTACGGACGTACGGTCCCGTCACCGGCGCCGGCCGCCCCCTCGCGCCGCCGATGCGGGTGACTCCCGCTGACGGTGGCTTCGCGGGTCGGCGCGATCGGGGCGCCGTAGGCTCGGCCGACCCGAATCGGGGCGATGGGCCATAGAGACCTGGCACCCCACGTGTCCGTGTCCCAGCATGCTCATGCGGACCACGCCGCGAGGAGTTCCGCCGGGCCGTACGCGGCGTCGAGGCCCGTGCAGTCGGTCCCGCTGCGTGAGATGGCGATCACCGGCACGGGATCAGGCGTGAGCGCGGCGCGGTGCCGGTGCAGCGCCGCGAGATCGTGGCGGTTGAACGGGGAGTGCTCCAGCCACTTCACCGAGCCGACGAACAACAGCTCCTTGGCGATCGGCGCGCGGTCCGCTCCCACGACGTCGATCTCCACATCGTTGGTACGGGTCCAGTAGCCGCCGAGGGCGGGGGCGGCGGGGAGGTTCGCGTCGGGCAGCAGCCGTGCCAGCGCCTCGCGCACCAGAGGTTCAATGGCCCTGCCACGCCAGCTGGTCCAGTTTTCACGGACGCGCCGCAGAGTCAGGTCACCCCGGCCCCGCTCGATCTCTTCCATAGCTGGACCCAGGAACTTCAGCCAGAAGCGGAGGTAGGGATCCGCGACCCGGTAGCGACGGTCCTTCGAAGGCCGCGTGGACACGGGCAGCTCCGCCGCGATCACCCGTTTGTCCGCGAGGATCCCCAGCGACCGCTGGAGCGGGGTCGCCCCGATCCCGCCGGCGGCGCGGGCGATGTTGGAGAACGTCCGCTCACCGCTGCCGATCGCCGAGAGGACGGTGCGGGCCTGGACCTGCTGGGGGAACTCCGCGGCGAGCGAGCGCTCCGCCGACACCAGCAAGGCCGAGACGGGATCGCTGAGCGCCGCCTGCAGGAACTCCCACATCCCGGCACCGGGCGTCCACTCCGCGCAGATCAGCGGCAGTCCACCGGTGATCAAGGCCGCGTCGAAGGCCGAGGCGGGATCGAGGCCGAGCATCTCGCCCACCTCCGCCGGGTTGAGCGGACCCAGCACCATCTCCCGTCCGCGCTGGTGGAACGGGCGTCCATAGCTGTTCAGCGCCTCCATCATCGACAGGTCGGAACCGATGAGAACCAGCAGAACCGGCGACTTCTCCAGCACTCGGTCCCAGGCCCGCTGCAACATGCCCTCGAAGGCGCCCTCCGCATCCATCAAGTAGGGCACCTCGTCCATGACCACGACGCTCGCCCGGTCGTGCGGAAGTGCCGCCGCCAGGACGTCGAAGGCGGCATCCCAACTCGCCGGGCGGGCCGCGGACAGCAGATTCGCCAGCGGAAGGCTGGACGACCGCGCATCCTGGCTGAGCCGCTCCAGGTCCGCCCCCGGCGACGCCCCTGTGGCGGCATAGAAGAGGAACGGCGCGCCGGACCGCTCGGCGAACCGCTCCACCAACCGCGACTTACCCACCCGGCGGCGTCCTCGAAGCATCACGCACCGCCCGGGGCGCTCCCCGCCGACCCCGGCCGTCACCTTGGCCAGCTCGCGATCCAGCGTCTCGAGCTCGTGCCGCCTGCCCACGAAATCCGCCATACCGGCACCTCCCCGACATCACCCAATGCCGCAGATACTAACATTGCAGTTAGCAACATTGATGTTAGTTACACGAGTGTCCTCGGGGTCAGCCAGGCCGGGCGGCGCCAGACCGCGAGGCGGGACAGGGGTGGAAGCGGCGTCGGCTGCTGAAGCGGACCGCCGGGTGCGGCGAGAGCGAACTGACCCAGGTCCACCTCGTCGAGCGGCACGGCTCCCATCGCTACCGGCTGCCTCCGCCCTTCCCGGCCTGCCTCGACGGGCTCCCCGACACCCGTATCCTCGCCGGGCGCTCCCTCACCGTGCCGTGGGCCTGCGAGCTCCCGAAGAACGAGACGTTCCTCCAGGTCGAGGTCTCCCCGACTACGAATCCGAGGCAGCGGTCTTCACCGGCGACGTGAAGAAGTGAGCAACAGGCACACTTGAGGGCAGAGCGTGCGGTGCGCGCAGTGCGTGCGGTGCGTCGACAAGCACCCCCGGAAGGATCAGATGTTCATCATCTTCGGCACCAAGGGATATCTGTACCAGCTCGCGATACTGACGCTGGTGTGCGGTCAGTGCGGGAACCCCGCGGCACACACGCTCCGGAAGCGGGTCACGAAGTTCACGCTGTTCTTCGTGCCGCTGATCCCGATCTCGACGAAGTACCAGACGCAGTGCACCTTCTGCGGCGCGGAGCAGAAGGTGAGCGCCGAGCAGGCGGAACGGCTCCAGGCGCAGGGCGCGGGCGGCCACAGCGGCCAGTCTCACGGCCAGCCGCAGCAGCAGCCGTACCAGTCATGAGAACGGTCTGAGCATCCCCCTGGCTGTGGGCGAGCCCCCTGCTTCCACGCCGTCCGTCTGGACCGCCGCCGGCCGCACCGGCAGGCCGGCGTCGTCCGCGCTCCCCGGCGCCGCGACCGGCTGAGCCGGTGGCCGGGGGCGCTCAACTGGTAGCCGGCGACGACTTCCCCTCCAGTTCTCCGGCAGGTGGACGCGCTCTGCCGGGACGTCGGGGCGGGCTTCGTTTGTGCGACCCGCCTGCGGTCAGGGCTGATTCGCGTCGGTTTCGTTGCGGCGCTCGGAGGGGCTCGTGCGGCGGGGAGCCGGTGACGAGAGAGCTGCCCGCTTGTTCCGGCCCGTCGTCCACAGCGCCAGGGTCACCGTCACCGAGCCCGTCGCCATCGCCGCCATCGCCGTGCCGGGGGAGGTCAGTTGGGCGATCGTGCCCGCCAGGCCCGCGCTCACCCCTTGCAGCGTGAGCATCCCCGCCGAGTGCAACCCCAGGGCGTGGCCCGTCAGTTCGGGTGGGGTCAGGGCCAGCAGATGCTGTTGCTGGACCAGGCTCGCGCCGAAGCCGACGGAGGCGAGGGCGGCGCAGGCCGCCGCGACCGGGGTCGCCGGGTCAAAGGCGAAGACCAGGTACGGGACGGCCAGGAGCAGGAGCAGGGGCGTGGCCAGGCGGTCCCGTACGTGGGGAGGGAGGAGGCGGCCGACCGTCACGTCGCCGATCAGCATGCCGAGCGCCGCGCAGGCGAACAGCGGGCCCGCGCGGTCGGGGGCGTACGCGACGAACAGGGACTCGCAGCCGACGACGAGGCCGTTGGGGATCCACAGGCCCAGGTAGAGGCGGCGGCGCGGGGCCGACGACCACAGGTGGGCGTTGGTGCGCCAGGTCTCGGCGACGGACGGGCGGCCGGAGGCGCGCGGAGCACGACGGGACAGGCCCGCGCGGCAGCAGAGGGCGGCCGTCGCGTACAGGGCCGCCGACACCAGCAGGGTGACGTGCGGGGACAGGAGGGCCACCAGGGCGCCGCCGATCGCGTAACCGGCGATCTGCATGAGCCCGTGCGTCATGTTGAACAGCGAGCGGCCCAGCAGATAGCCGTCCTTCGGCAGGATCTCGGTCAGCAGGCCCCAGCGGACTCCCCCGCCGAGTGACGCGACCAGGCCCTGGGCGGCGATCACCGTGAACACCGTCCACAGGGACAGGGCGGGGAGGGCCAGCAGCGCCGTGCTCGCCGCGAAGACCACGGCCAGACCCGTCATCGTCGCCCTCGGCGGCAGCCGGTCCGCGGCCGAGAGGAGGGTCGTCGCGCCGACCATCTGCGCCAGGGACTGGCCGAACATGCTGAGGGCCGACAGGAGCGGAGAGCCGGTGGCCTCGTACACGGACGTGCCGAGGGCCAGGCCCCCGATGGTGGAGGCGGCCACCTGGAGGGAGGAGGAGAGGAAGAGAGGGGTGAACTCCCTTGTGCGGAAGAGGAGTTTGTAGGAGCGCATGGGAGGGACGGTCGCCCCGTTCCCCGGCCCGCCGTTAATGTTTCGCGCACCCGCGAAACCTGGAGGTGTCCCCGTGGGCTGGTGGCAGGTCAACGCCGACACCCTCGCGGGCAGCCGTTTCGTCGTCTCGCCGCTGGCGGAGACGTTCGCGAGCCTGAAGATGCTGCACGCGGGGGCGGGCGCCCACCCCGGTGAGCGGACCTGGCTGGAGGCCCATCTGCCCGCGTACCGGGCCGAGTTGGCCCGCGATCCCGTCACCGCCCTGCTGATCCGCTCGGGACTCGGGAAGGAGTGGATCGCCGACTTCCTGACCCCCACGCCACGCGAGGACGAGACCTTCGCGGACGAGGTCGCCCGCGTCCGGGACGCCGACCCCGCCGCCGCCCGGGACCACCTCGCCGTCTCCCTGCGCGGCCCGCTGCCCGCCACCCTGCGCCGGGACGACCTGCCGGGCCGCGCGGCCGACCTCCTGACGTACGTGTGGGAGGAGGCCGTACGGCCGTACTGGGAGCGGCGGCGGCGCGTACTGGAGGCCGATGTCCTCGCCCGCACCGCGCAGTTGGGGCAGGGCGGGTGGACGGCCGTCCTGGACGCGCTGCGACCGGGCATGCGGTGGCTCGGCGAGAACCGGCTTCAGGTCAATCTCCACGAGTACCCGCCACGCGAGATCTCCGGCGCGCGACTGCTCTTCGTGCCGGTCACCCCCCAGCGCACCGGGTGGGTGGCCTGGGAGGAACGGGAGCGGTACGCCGTCGTCTACCCGTGCTCGGGCGTCCTCGCCGACGCGAGCGGGACCACCGCCGTGCCCGCCGCGCTCGGCCCCCTCATCGGTCCCGCCCGCGCCCGCGTCCTCGCCCTCCTCGACTCCCCCATGAGCACGACGCAGCTGTGCGCGGTCACCGGTCAGGCCCTCGGTTCCGTGGGCCGCCATCTGAAGGTCCTGCTGGACGCGGGCCTGGTCCGGCGTGGACGCGCGGGCCGCTCGGTGCTGTACGCGCGGACGGCGGCCGGTGAGGTGCTGATGCGTTCCCCCTGGGGCGGCGGGGGCGAAAACTCTTCCGGAGATAGCATCCGCTTATGACTACAGACAACACCGGCACCTCTGTCCTCGACGTCGAGATCGGCGCCCTCAAGGGCGGCCCGGCGGACCTCGCGCAGTACGCCGGTCAGGCCGTCCTCGTCGTGAACGTGGCCTCCAAGTGCGGCCTCACCCCCCAGTACACGGGCCTCGAAGCACTGCACGCCCGCTACGCCGCCCAGGGCTTCACCGTGCTCGGCGTCCCCTGCAACCAGTTCCTCGGCCAGGAGCCGGGCTCGGCGGAGGAGATCGCCGAGTTCTGCTCGGCGACGTACGGCGTGACCTTCCCGATGACCGAGAAGATCGAGGTCAACGGCGACGGCCGGCACGCGCTGTACGAGCGGCTGGTGGACCACGCGGACGCCGAGGGCCACACCGGCGACATCCGCTGGAACTTCGAGAAGTTCCTGATCGGCCGTGACGGCTCGGTCGTCGCCCGCTTCTCCCCGCAGACCGAGCCCGAGTCGGCGGAACTGGTCGCCGCCGTGGAGAAGGCCCTCGGCTGACGCCCGGAGGGCCGCCGTTGACCTTGCCCCAGGGGCAAGGGGCACCGTCCCTCTCGCCGGGCGGAGGGCGCCCGGCGACGGAGGATGCCCCAGTGGACCTGGACGACCTGCTCACCATCGGTGCCTTCGCCGCCCGCGCACGGCTGTCGGCGAAGGCACTGCGGCTCTACGACCGGCTGGGACTGCTCCCGCCGGCGTACGTCGACGAGGTGAACGGCTACCGCTACTACCGCGCCGAACAGGTCGAACGCGCCCGTCTCGTGGCCCTGCTGCGGCAGCTCGACATGCCTCTCGCGCGGATCGCCGAGATCGTGGACGTCGTCGAGCTGGACGGCACGCTGGCCGCCGACCGGCTGGGCGCGTACTGGGCCGGGGCCGAGGAACGGTTCGCGTCCCAGCGGACCCTGGTCGCCTACCTCCGTGGACGGTTGTCGGGAACGGAGTCAGGCATGGAAGAGACGTACGGGACGTTCACGGAGACCTACGGGAAGTTCACTGTCGAAACGGTCGATATCGCTCCTCAGGTGCTGCTGACGCAGTCACGGCACACCCTCGCGGACGAGTTGCCCGCGTGGATCGGGGCCTCGCTGGGGCGGCTGGAGGAGGGCGCCGCGGCCTGCGGCGGGACCACCGGCGCGCCGTTCGTCGTGTACCACTCCGAGGTGTCGATGGAGAGCGACGGCCCCGCCGAGTCGTGTGTGCCGGTGGCGGACGAGGGTGCCGCCCGCGCCTGGGCGGCCGAGCACGGGCGGGCCTGGGAGACCGGGGTGCGCGTGGAGCCGGCGGGGCGGCTCGCGTACACCCGGATCAGCAAGGCCCAGGTGGCCCATCCGCAGATCCTCGCGGCCTTCGAGGCGGTCGAGCGGTGGATCGCCGAGCACGGCCTGCGGGCCACCGGCCCGTGCCGCGAGATCTACTTCGCGGACTGGGACGCGGCGGGCCCCGAGGACCCGGTGTGCGACGTGGCGTTCCCGGTCGCATCCTGAGCCGTGTAGTACGGGTACGGCCGAGGGGTTTCCCTACGGCCGTACCGGATCGCACGGGTCCTGTCAGCCAACTGTCAGCGGGTGATTAGCGTCTACACCAACAATCGGAAAACACCCGCCCGCACGAGTCGAACGGAACGGAAGAGCCGCAGTGGCCTTTGCCGAACTGAGCCCACGACGACCCGTCTCGCGCGCCGACGAACCGTCGCCCCCGCGAGAGTCGTGGCGGCAGCGCCACCGAGTGCCGCTCACGGCCGCCCTGTGCGCCGTGCCGCTGTACATCGTGTGGTGGGCGGTCTTCGCGACCGGCGGCGGCGATCTGGCGGCCCAGGTGGCGTGGGCGGAGTTCGCGAAGACGTACCCGGACTCCGCGGTCAACCTGTTCTGGTACGGAGGGCTGCACGCGGCGAACTACAGCGTGCTCTCGCCGTATCTGATGGCCGCGCTCGGCGTCGTACCCGTCACGCTCGTCTCGGGACTCGCGGCCTCCTGGCTGGCCGGCGAGGTCGTCACCCGAACGGGCGTACGTGCCCCGGTGCCGGTCGCGCTGGCGGCGACGTTCTCGCTGTGGTGTCAGGTGGTGTCGGGGCGCTCCACGTTCATGCTGGGCACGGCCTTCGCGATGGGGGCCCTGCTGGCGGTGGTGAGCGGGCGCGGCGGGCGGCAGCTCGCCGTCGCGGCGGTGTGCGCGACGCTGTCCACGTTGGGGAGCCCCGTCTCCGGTCTCTTCCTCCTCGTGGTCGGCGCCGCGTACCTGCTGTGCCGTGAGTGGGGCCGGGCGGCGGCGCTGCTCGTGCCGCCGGTGACGGTCGTCGCCGTCACCACGCTGCTGTTCCCCTTCGAGGGCGAGCAGCCGATGGCATTCAGCCGGATATGGCCGCCGGTCGTGCTGTGCGCGGTGGTGGTGCTGGTCGCGCCGAGCGCCTGGCGGGTGCTCCGCCTGAGCGCCGCGATCTACGCGCTCGGCGTGGTCCTCTGCTATCTGATCCCCACCCCCATCGGCACCAACGTCGAACGCCTCCTGGAGCTCGCGGGCCCGGCGGCGGCCCTGGCGATCTGCCTGTACCGGGGTGAGGAGCGTACGGCCGGCTCCCGTCTCCCCCTGTCCTGGTTCACCGCCCGGCGGCGCACGGTGGCGGGCGCGGTGGCCCTGGTGCTCTCCGTGACCTGGCTGACCGGCAAGACGACCGCCGACATCGTCACCAACACCAAGGTGCCCGAGTGGGCCGTGAAGACCGACGGTGTGGTGAACGAGCTCAAGCGGCTCGGCGCCTGGAAGACCCGCGTCGAGGTGGTACCGGCCCGCGACCACCGCGAGGCCGCCATCCTCGCCCCGTACATCAACATGGCGCGCGGCTGGAACCGGCAGGCCGACGTCGAGCGCGGCCGGCTCTTCTACGAGGGTCACAGCGGGACCGAGGTGCCCGAGGGGGCCTTCACCCCGGCCGCGTACAAGGCCTGGCTCTCGCAGTGGGCGGTCGGTTTCGTCGTCCTCGTCAACGGCGAGCCGGACGGGCCCGCCGAGCTCGAACACGCGCTGGTGAGCAGCGAGCCGGACTATCTGGAGCGTGTCTGGCAGGACGCCAACTGGAAGATCTACCGGGTGAAGAACGCGACCCCGCTGGTCGACGAGCCGGCCTCCGTCGTCAGCGCCGACGGCGCCAACCTCGTCGTCCGCATGCCGAAGCCCGGCGAGGTCATCGTCCGTGTCGCCTACTCCCCCTGGCTCTGGGCCGACAACGGCTGCCTCACCGCCGACCGCGAGTCCAACGGCGACCTCACCGAGTTCACCCGCCTGACCGTCCACGAGGCGGGCGACGTCCGCATCAGCTCCCAGTACGGCGGGCCTTCGCGGACTACGGCGCTGGAGTGCGAGAAGGAAGCGGACGAGAAGGCGCCGGACCAGGACGAGCCGTAGGCCGGGCGAATACCGAGAACCGATGAGAAGCGCCCTTTCCGTCCGTGAGGTCGGAAGGGGCGCTTTCGTTCGTGAGGGACCGGTCGTCCGCCGGTCGTCCGACGGTGGCGGCCCGCGCGGGCCGCCACCGGCTCACTCGGTCAGCTCACCCGCGTGAGCCTCGCTCCGAAGCCGGGCTCGGTGAGGTCGTTCTGGAGGGCGACCGGCACCTCGACGCCTTCACCGAAGCCGTCGCCGACGATCAGCGAGCCGACCTTCGTGCCCGCCTTCGCCTCGTGCGGCACGGCCTCGCTCGCGTCGAGTTCGAGCCTGACGGTCTTGCCGGCCCAGCCGACCGCCGAGACGTCCTTCGTGGCGACGACCGGGGCCTGTCCGCCGAGCCCGTCGTCGACGTATCCGACGACGGCGCCCTTCTTCAGGACCGTGTTAGACGTCAGCGCGTCCTGGGCGGCGAGCATGGCCGTCTTGCTGACCGCGTTGACCGTGTCGATGATCGGCGGCGTGTGCTGGCCGAGGATCGCGCCGACGACGATCGCCGTCTCACCGCCGACCTCTTTCGTGCCCGCGAAGAGCAGGTTGCCGCCGGCGGCCGTGGTGGAGCCGGTCTTGATGCCGATGGCGTTGTTGTAGGGGACGAGGGTGTTGTAGTTCCGGTGCTTCAGACCGGAGGGGTCCTTCCACTCGGGGAGCCTGGTGATGTCCGTCAGGGCCTTCATCCTCACCAGCTCGTTGCCGAGCTTGACCTGGTCCTCGGCGGTGGAGACGGTCGTCTCCTTCAGGCCGGACGGGTCGGTGTACGTCGTGTTCTTCATGCCGAGGTCCTTGGCGGCGGCGTTCATCTTCTTGACGAACTCCTCCTCCGAACCGTTGCTGTCCCAACGGGCGAGCAGCCGGGCGATGTTGTTCGCGGACGGGATCATGATGGCCGCGATCGCGTCGTACTGGGAGAGCTGGTCGCCCTCCTTGACGGTGTTGAGCGTGGACTCGCCGTCCTTGTCGTAACCGCCCTCGGTCTCCGCCTTCGCGTCGACGGGGATTGTCTCGCCCTTCGAACCGGGCTTCATCGGGTGTTCCTTGAGGATGACGTACGCGGTCATCGCCTTGGCGACGGAGCCGATGGCCACGGGCTTCTGCTCGCCGAAGCTGTCCATCGTGCCGATGCCGTTCACGTCCATCCAGCCCTGGCCCTCGTCGGGCCACGGCAGGGAGACCTTGTCGCCCTCGAAGGCGTACGACTCCTCGGCGGTCAGCGCGAGCGTCGGGGTGGGGAGCGGGCGTACGGCCTGTGCGATCGCGAACACGATCACGAGCAGGATCGCCAGCGGGGTCCAGATCTTGACCCGGCGGATGATCGTGCGCACCGGGGTCTGGCGCGGCGGTGGTGTGTTCGTCAGCTCCGCCAGGAGATCCAGCGGCGGCTTGGGCGGCAACGGCTGCTGCGTCGTCCGTTCCGGCCCCACCTGGGGGATGGCCCGCGTCGCCTCCGCCGGGCTGATGGCGGGCGCGTCGGCGTCCGCCGCCGGTGCCTTGGCCGGCGCCGGCTCGTCCAACGGCTTCAAGGCCACGAATTTGCTGGTGCGCTCGACAGGGGGCTCGGGGGTCGCCTTGTCCCCCTCGGGCGCCTCCTCATCGGCGTCGTCCACCGGCTTGGCGGCGGCCCCGCCCAGCTTGAGCATGGTCGTGGGCTGATCGACAGCGGGCGGGCGCGGGGCCCGGAAGATCGCGGTCGGCTGATCGACATGCGGGGCGACGGCTGATTCCGCCGCATCGCTCTCCGCCGAGCCGGAGTCACCGCGGCCTGCGGAGGACCCGGACGCGTCGTCGCCGTCGACGGCGGCCTCGGCTTCGGGGCCCGCTGCGTCGGCGTCGGCGTCGGCGTCCTGGCCCGCTGCGTCGGCGTCGGACCTTGCGGCAGCCTTGCCGTCGCGGGCGTGGGGGTCGGCTTCGGCTTCGGGGCCCGCTGCGGCCGCATCGGCGCCGGAGCTTGCGGCAACCTTGCCGTCGCGGGCTTGGGGGTCGGCTTCGGCTTCGGCTTCGGGGCCCGCCGCGGGGCCCCCTGCGGCTGCGTCGGCGTCGCTTGCGGCAGGCTTGCCGTCGTCGGCGCGGGCGTGGGGGTCAGCGTCGCCTACCGGGCCCGTTGCGGCCGCGTCGGGGTCGGCGTTGCCTTCCGTGCCCGCTGCGTCGGCGTAGGCATCGGCGTCAGAGCTTGCGGCAGCCTTGCCGTCGCCGGTTTCGGCACTCGGCTCGGCGTCGACATCGGCGTCAGCGGTAGCGCCAGTACTTGCGGCAGCCTTGCCGTCGTCGGTCTCGGGGCTCGCGTCCTCCCCTGCGGCACTCCGCTCGCGACGCGGGCCGGCGTCACCGCCCTCGGCCTCCGCCCCAGCCCCGGCCTCCGGCTCCGTGTCGGCCGCCTGGTCGACGTCCGCGCTCGGCTCGTCCTCGGCGTCGTCGGTGTCGGCCTGGGCCTCTGCAGGGCCCTCAGGGGCCTCGTCCGGCCCGTCACCGCCGCCCGAGCCGGCATCGGAGCCGGCGTCCGCCCCAGCGGCGTCCGAGCCCTCGGCATCCGCCGCACCGGTGTCCGCCGCACCGGTGTCCGCCACACCGGTGTCCTCCGCGTCGGCCTCCGGCTCGTCGCTCGCTGCCCCGGCAGTCTCCGAACCGCCATCCTCCGAACCGGATGTCCGCAGGATGACCGTCTTCGGGCCGGCCAGCTTCGAGCCCCCGGCCTCCGAACCGGCAGCTCCCGAACCACCGGCTCCCGAACCACCAGCCTTCGAACCGCCAGCCTTCGAACCAGCCGTCGTCGAACCACCAGTCGGGCCCGAGCCACCGGCCCCCGAAGCCGCCGCCCCGGAACCGGCAGTATCCGCCGCCTCGTTGCCCGTCCCCTCCGGATCCTCCGTGTCCCGCTTCAGGCCCTCCGCGTCTGCCGCCTCGAGGAGCGCCCGGCGGGAGAAGACCGCCGTCGCCTGGTCGGGCTTCGGGGAGCGGTCGCGGGACATCGCGACGCGCGGGTCCTGGGACGGCGCGGTGGAGCCGGAGGACTGCCCCGGGAGGGCGCCGGCGTCCGGAACCGGTGGCTCGTTCCCCGGCGTCGACTCCGTCGACGACTCGTACCGCTTCGACCTGTCGGGGGACGTGCCCGCCACCGATGCCTCCTCCCGCGCGCCGCCCGTCCTCGGAGCGCGCGCCCAACCGAACCGTGGATCCGTGAAACCGTGGATCCGTGAAACCCGCCGCCCGGACACTAGCCACCGCACGCATCACCGCGCCGCGCCGCTGTCCGAACCATGTACCAGTGTCCTGTGTGCGGGCTTAACCCCTGCGGTAGACGAGAACGACATACCTACTGGTTCCACTACATTCCGGTCACGCACTCTCGACAGACCAATGTGAGAGGGGTCACCCTGTCATTCATCCACGCGGGGAGGCATGGATGGGCAGGAGCCGCAGAAGTATTCCGGAAGAGCTTCTACTGCTGGCGCTGGACCCGGCCACGGGTACCACCGCACAGCCGCAGTCGCTCGACCTTGGTCTGGCCGGAGCACAGCTAGTGGAGCTGGCGCTGGCCGGACGGATAGCCCCGGACGGGGATCGTATCGCCGTGGTGTCCCCACGGCCGACTGGAGATCCGACGCTGGACTGCGCGTTGGAGTTGCTGCGAAGGCGTGGCGCTCCCGTACGGGCGGTCCACTGGATTGGCGGGCCCCGTCTCGGGCTCCGCCAGACCTACCTCTCGCATCTGGAGCGGTGCGGCATGGTGCATGCCGTGGCGGGCCAGATGTGCGGAGTGCTGCCGACGACTCGCTATCAGGCGAGTCAGACCGAGATCAGCCGGGAGATACGCGCCCGGCTGGACTCCGCGATCCGCACCGGCGTACCGCCGGACCCGCGGACCGCGGCGCTCGCCGCCCTGGCGCACGCGGTCGGCCTCGGCAAGCACCTGTATCCGGGGAACGAGGGACGCTCGTCCCGATCCCGGCTGCGGGACCTGATCCGGCACGACCCCATGGGCGGCCTGGTGGCCCACGCCGTCATGGACGTGCAGAACGGCGTGGCCGCACAGCCGCGTCGCAGCCCGGCACCGGCCGGCCGTCAGGCCGCCCCCGGCGCCAGGCCACCCGCACCGGAACCCGCACGCGGTGTTCCGATGCAGCCACGCCGCGGCTCCATGGCACGCGTCGTGGCGCACTGAGGATCGCGGAGCACGGAGCGCCGGGGCACCGAGGTGCGTGTGGGCGCCGGGCCCCAGAGCCGCGGGCCCCGACACCCACCGCACCACGCGCGTCACCCGCTTCGACCGCTTCGACCGCTTCGACCGCTTCGAACGTTCCACCTGCACCACACGCTCCACACGCTTCAAACGCTCCACGCACCGCATGAGTTCCACCCGCTGCGCACGCTCCACAGCGGCACCGCACACGCTGCACGCACCACCACTCGCAGCGCATGCGCGGCCCGCCGGGACGGCACGCGGCGAGCGGGCCGCGGCGCGTGAACCGCACGCACCGCCTGCACCGCCGGCACCGGACCGCCGTAGGGACCCCAAGGACCCGGTTCGGGAGCCGCCGGCTCGCGCGGGGCGCGTGCGGCCGTACGTACGACCGACCGGCGACAGACCGGCGCGGCCCGTACGACACGACCGCACCGCCCCGCGCGGCCGCATGCCCGGCGACGGGCGACGGGGACACCCGCCGGGGCCCTCAAGGGCCGTACATCCGGCGGAGATCCCTCCACGGCGGAAAAACACCGGCGCAAACGGCGCATGCGCAGCGCATATCCGCTGTTTTCCAGCGGTACTCGGCACCTTGGTGGCAATCTGCTCAACAGCAGATACGCGAAGTAGAGGCACGCAGCCGGAGGTGCACGTCCCGTGGCGTCCAATGTCAATCCCACTGTCAGGCGACGCCGGTTGGGCCAGGAGCTGCGTCGGCTCCGCGAGCTCAAGGGCATGACCGCCGAGGAGGTCGCCGAGCGGCTGCTGGTCTCCCAGTCGAAGATCAGCCGCCTGGAGAACGGCCGCCGCAGCATCAGCCAGCGCGACGTCCGCGACCTCTGCGGGGTCTACGAGGTCGAGGACCAGCGTGTCGTCGACTCCCTGATGCAGATGGCCAAGGACTCGCGCCAGCAGGGCTGGTGGCACGCGTTCGGCGACGTCCCGTACAGCGTCTACATCGGCCTGGAGACGGACGCGGCCAGCCTGCGCGTCTACGACCCCCAGGTCGTCCCCGGGCTGCTGCAGACCCGCCCGTACGCCGAGGCGCTCATCGCGGGCGCGCTGCCCGAGACGACGCCCGGCGACATCGACAAACGGGTCCAGGTACGGATGAGGCGACAGGAACGTATCTCCGCGCCGGAGAGCCCCCTGCGGCTGTGGACGGTCCTCGACGAGGCCGCGCTGCGCCGGGTCGTGGGCAATCGCTCGCTCATGCGGGAGCAGTTGGAGTACCTGGTCGAGCAGTCCCAACTCCCGCACGTCACCGTGCAGGTGATCCCTTTCGATCTGGGCGCGCATCCCGGTCTGAACGGGCAGTACGCCATTCTGGAGTTCCCGGACGCGTCGGATTCCAGTGTCGTCTACATCGAGGGCGTCACCAGCGACCTGTATCTGGAGAAGCCGGCCGACGTCCAGAAGTACAGCGTCATGTACGAGCACTTGAGGGCACAGGCGCTGAACGTGGATCAATCCCGCCAGTTCATCGCGGGCATCGCCAAGGAGTACGCCGACCTCCGGCCGCACTGAAACCCTTGCCTCAAGCGCCAGCGGGGGCTGAAGGGGCGGGAAGATACACCCTCGACACACTCGAAGGGAAGACCCGCATGGAATATGCCACCCACTCGAGTGAATAGTCGCTTCGTCGGCCGATGTTGGCGAGTAGCGTCGATCACGCCAAGGAAATCAACGACCTTGGCGCAATCCGAACGTGGATTCCGGAAACGGGGTCAGCAACGTCCACGGCTCGGTGACTGCAACTCAACGACCAACCGGCAAGCGGAGCAGAAATGGCAATTCAGCAAGGCGCCACGGACACGTGGGTCAAGTCCTCTTACTCCACGGGCAACGGCGCGTGCGTCGAGGTCAAGTCCCCCGTCGTCGCGGCCCTGTCCGTGCGTGACTCCAAGGTTTCCGACGGTCCGACGCTGGCGTTCCCCGCCGACTCGTGGAACGCGTTCGTGGCGCAGGTCAGCCGGGGAGCCTTCGACCTCGTGTGACCATGGTTCACCCCGACCATCATCACCACCACGACAAATTCACACTCACCAACTGACAGAGCCCTCTCGACCGGCCCGCCGTCCTGGCCGAGGGGGCTCGGCCTTGTCCTCACCTCACCCCGCGGGTCACCTCAGCCGGTCCACGTACCTGTCCGTCCCCGGCACCGTGGGAACGAACGGCGCCAGCAACTCCTGCCTCCCCAGCCCCGATTCGGCGATCGCCTCCCCTAGCCCGCCGAAGTACGCCTCCCAGTGCTCGCGCGGGTCGGCCTCCAGGAACCACAGCAGGGTGAGGCGGGTGTCGACGCCCTCGACCTGCTTCACGTACGACATACGGTCCAGGGGCAGCGAGGTGGGGCGGAAGACCGTGACCATGGCGGCCGGCGACCCGGCGAGCCGCTTGGGCAGGTGCCGGGCCCGCAGCCACTCCAGCAACTCACCCCGCTCGGCCGGCCCTTCGGCGTCCACGACCTCCAGCACGAGGCCCGCGTACGGGTGGTCGAGGGCGTGGAAGTCGCGGGGCCCGGCGGCCCCGTCGCGGTAGACGGTCACCTCGTGGTCCTGGAACGCGGTGAAGACATGCGTACGGTCCTGGTAGACGCGTGCGTCGCGATTCAGCCGTTTGTTGATGGCGACGGTCCAGCGCATGTGGTCGTCGTAGCGGCCGTCGGTGATCCAGTACGTGGAGAGGTAGCAGCCGGCGGTGACCGGCTGGGCGATCGCCGACTTCTCGGGCGTACGCAGGAGTTGGAGGTCACGGGTCGCCACCCAGCGGCGGCCCGCGAACATCCAGGGCATCGCCATCGCGCCCGCGTAGTAGTGGTCGTCCTCGTACCAGCGGTTGTACGCGTACTCGTGGCCTGGATGCGGCTCGACCATGGTGATCAGGGCGTGCCCCGGGCGGACGCCGTACGGGCCGAGGGCGGCCAGTTCGGCGTACGTGGCGCTGCGGGTCTCCTCGCTCATGCGTCTTCCCCTTCCGTCCACCTGCGGTCGCCCATACTCTGACGCTCCGTCAGATAATGCGCCAGAGCCGGGAGGCTTCCGATGTCACTGCTCACGGGCAAGACCGTCGTCGTCTCGGGAGTCGGGGCCGGGCTGGGTCACCGGGTCGCCGCGGCGGTCTTACGGGAGGGCGGGAACGCCGTGCTGGGGGCGCGCACGGAGGCGAATCTCGCCAAGGCCGCGGCGGAGGTGGACCCGGGCGGCGCGCGTACGGCGTACCGGGCGGCCGACATCACCGACGAGGCGCAGTGCGCGGAGCTGGCGGCGCTCGCGCGGGAGCGGTTCGGGGGCGTGCACGCGGTGGTGCATGTGGCGGCCTGGGACAGCTACTTCGGCGGCCTGGAGGACGCCGACTTCGCCACCTGGCAGGCGGTCCTCGACGTGAACCTGCTGGGCACCCTGCGGATGACCCGGGCCTGTCTGCCCGCCCTGAAGGCGGCGGGCGGGGGATCGGTCGTCATCATCGGCACGCAGTCGTCGGTGGCCGCGCCCTCACAGGTGTGGCAGGCGGCGTACGCGGCGTCCAAGGGGGCGCTGACGAGCGCGATGTACTCGCTGGCCAGGGAGCTGGGCCCGCACCGGATACGGGTCAACACCGTTCTGCCGGGCTGGATGTGGGGGCCGCCGGTGGAGGCGTACGTCCGGTTCACGGCGCACGGGGAGGGCGTGTCCGAGGCGGAGGTGCTGGCCCGGCTCACCCGGCGGATGGCGCTGCCCGAGCTGGCCACGGACGGGGATGTCGCCGATGCGGTGACCTTCCTGGCCTCCGACCGCGCGCGGGCGATCACCGGCCAGTCGCTGTTGGTCAACGCCGGGGAGCTGATGCGCTGAGCGCCGGGGAACCGGGTCGTTTGAGCACCGGGGAACCGAGACGGCCAGCCGGCCTCTCGACGGGCGGGAGGTGATCCTTTTCGGCCAACTCCCGATTCACATACATAAACCAAAGTCATCGCTCGGAACTATTTTACCCCCTCTTGACCTTCCACTTCCTTGCCGTGGACATGCCGCCGAACTCAGAGTTCACATGCCTGACCCAAGTCTGAACCTGGCGGCGGACCCTGGAAGGGGGCCCATGAATAGTCTCGACTGGGCCGTGCTCATCGGCTACTTCGGTGTGATGGTCGCGATCGGCGTCTGGTCGCACAAGCGCGTGGACAACGTCAGCGACTTCTTCACCGCCGGGGGCAAGATGCCCTGGTGGCTCTCCGGCATCTCGCACCACATGTCGGGCTACAGCGCGGTGATGTTCACCGGTTACGCCGGTATCGCCTACACATACGGCGTCACGTCGTTCGTGACCTGGTCCTTCCCCATCGCCCTCGGCATCGCGATCGGCTCCAAGCTGTTCGCGCCGCGCATCAACCGGCTGCGCTCACGACTGCATGTGGCCTCGCCGCTCGAATACCTGAAGAACCGTTACAACCTGGGCACCCAGCAGGCGTTGGCGTGGTCGGGCATGCTGCTGAAGATCGTCGACGTCGGCGCGAAGTGGGCCGCGATCGCGACGCTGCTGTCGGTCTTCACGGGCGTCTCCCTGAACCAGGGCATCCTCATCACCGGCAGCATCACGGCCGTCTACTGCACGATCGGCGGCCTCTGGGCGGACGCGCTGACCGAGCTGGGCCAGTTCGTGATCCAGTTGCTGGCCGGAATCGCGATGTTCGTGGCCGTCTTCGTGAAACTCGACGACTACGGCGGCTTCTTCGGGGTCTGGGACCGCCCGGAGCTGGAAGGCCACGAAGAACCCCTCGTCGGCCCGTACGGGACGGTCTTCCTGCTGGCGTTCCTCTTCATCAAGCTCTTCGAGTACAACGGCGGCATGCTCAACCAGGCCCAGCGCTACATGGCCACGGCCACCCCCTACGAGGCCGAGCGCTCCGCCCGGCTCTCGGCGATCCTGTGGCTGGTCTGGCCGCTGGTGCTGTTCTTCCCGATGTGGATGTCGCCTCTGCTGGTGACGTCGGAGAAGGGCGACGGCTCCGACACCTACGCCCTGATGACCGAACAGCTGCTGCCGCACGGCCTGTTGGGCCTCGTGATCGTCGGCTTCTTCTCCCACACGATGGCCATGTGCTCCTCCGACGCGAACGCCATCGCCGCCGTCTTCACGCGGGACTGCGCGCCGGTGATCTGGCGGCGGGCACGGTCGTGGAGCGAGGGGCAGGGGCTGCGGGTCGCCCGTATCACGACGGTCGTCTTCCTGGGCCTGTCGATGGCGGCGGCGACCCAGGTCAACTCCCCTGCCTTCAAGGACATCATCACCGTCGTCATCAAGTGGGTCGCCGGGCTCATGGGCCCGATGGCCATCCCGATGATGCTCGGTCTGCTGCGCCCGTTCCGCCGCTCCGGGCCGACCGCCGCGCTCACCAGCTGGGCGTGCGGGCTCTTCGCCTTCTGGCTCGTGAACTACCCGATCCACTGGAACGTCGAGGGCGGGGTGCCCCTGCAGTACCAGGTCTCCATCCCGCTGGCCGTCTCGCTCGTGCTCTACATCGTCATCGGCTTCATCAAGCCGGAGGACACGCCTGAGCGACTCGCCATCATCGAAAAGATCAACACGGACGGCGACGACGACGGCAAGGGCGGAGCGGGGGCCGCGGCCGCGGTGCCGACTCCGGAGAAGGACGCGTCGAGCCCGACGGGGGTGTGAGGGGCGGGGCCGACGGGGCTGTGAGCCCACGGGCTCCGACTTGAGGGCCCCCACTTGAGGGCTCCGGCTTGGGGGCTCCGACTTGGCGGTGAGGGCCGCGCCCGGGTGACCGGGGGCGGCCCTCACGGCTGTCGGGCGGCTGCGTGGTTACCGGGTGAGGAGGTCCCGTATGGCCTTGGTGATGTCGGCCGGGGCCTGCTCCGCCATGAAGTGGCCGTAGGGGACGGTGGAGTGCCGGAGGTCGGGGGCCCAGGCGCGCCAGACCGCGCCGGCGTCGTGGCCGAGGGCGGCGCCCCAGTCCTGTTGGAGGACGGTGACGGGCATGGCCAGCCGGTTGCCGGCGGCGCGGTCGGCCTGGTCGTGGCGGACGTCGATGCCGGCGGAGGCGCGGTAGTCGGCGACGATCGAAGGGACGGCGGCGCGGGAGGCCCCGAGGTAGGCGGCGCGGACGTCGTCCGGGATGGCCTCGGGGTCGTCGGTCCACGTGTCGAGGAAGTGGCCGAAGAACGCGTCCGGCGCGCCGGCGATCAACTCCTCGGGCAGGCCGGGCGGTTGGGCCATCAGGTAGAGGTGGAAGGCGACGGCGGCGGTCGTGCCGCGCAGGACGTCCCACATGTCGAGCGTGGGCAGGACGTCGAGGCAGGCCAGGTGCGTGATCACGTCCGGGTGGTCGAGGCCCGCGCGGAAGGCGACGAGTGCGCCGCGGTCGTGACCGGCGAGGGCGAAGCGGTCGTGGCCCAGGCTCTGGGCCAGCGTGACGATGTCCTGGGCCATGGTCCGCTTGGAGTAGGTGTCGGGGCCGCCGGGGCCGTCCGCCGCGGGTTTGTCGCTCGCTCCGTATCCGCGCAGGTCGGGGCAGACGACGGCGTGATCGGCGGCGAGGTCCACGGCCACGTGGCGCCACATGAGGTGGGTCTGGGGGAAGCCGTGGAGGAGGACGACGGGGGTTCCGGAGCCACCGGTGGCGACATTGAGGGATACGCCGTCGGCGACTGCGACGCGGCGGCGGTCGAAGCCGGGGATGGCAGGTGCTCCGGCGGGGATGGCGGGTTCCGCGGCGGGGGTGGTGGGCGTCGCGGATGCCGCAGCCGGGATCGTGGGTTTCATGGCCGCTCTCTTCTCGTTCCGGTCGGTCGTGGTGGTGGTTCCACCGTGCGGGCTTCCGATCAGCGGCCGATGAACGACGGGGGCGGACCCGCTGTACGTTGAGGCGGGGTGGCAGAGACCGGGGTGGACGGACAGCGGAACGGCGGCTGCATGCGCGTGGAGTTCGGGGTCCTGGGGTCCGTCCAGGCCTGGGACGAGGACGGGGAGACCGTCCCGCTCAAGGGACCGAGGCATCGTGCCGTACTGGCCCGGCTCATCCTGGCCCGCAGACGCGTCGTCCCCGTGTCGCGGCTGGTGGAGGACCTGTGGGAGGACCCGCCGGCGGTCGCGGTCGGCACTGTCCGTACCTTCGTCGGCGGCCTGCGCCGCGCCCTCGAACCCGACCGGCCACCCCGTGCCCCGGCCCGCCTCCTGGTCACCGAGGGCCCCGGATACGCGCTCCGGGCCGCGCCCGAGGACGTCGACGCGTGGCGGTTCGAGGCGGCGGTGGAGGCTCCTACGGCCGCTCTCCGCCCCGCGGACGTCGTCGCCCGGCTCACCGAAGCCCTCGGCTGGTGGCGAGGCCCCGCCTACGCCGACTTCGCCGACGAACCCTGGGCCCGCGCCGAACGCTCCCGCCTCACGGAACTCCGCCTCCACGCCGTGGAGCGCCGTGCCGAGGCACGGATCGCGCTGGGCGCGGCCGCAGAAGCCGTACCGGATCTGGACGCGCACGTGGCCGAACACCCCTGGCGTGAGGACGCCTGGCACCTGCTGGCGCTGGCCCTGTACCGGTCCGGGCGGCAGGCCGACGCGCTCTCCGTCGTCCGCCGGGCGGAGCGGATGCTCCGCGAGCACCTGGGCGTGGACCCCGGCCCGAGGCTGCGCCGCCTGGAAGCGGACGTACTGCGCCACGCGGAACACCTGGACCCCGGCCCCGGTGGCACCGCCGACCAGGTCTGGGCACAGGCCGCGGCGGCCTACGAGGGTGCCGTGGCCTCCCGTGCCCGCACACGCCTGGAATCCACCGCCGGTCTCATGCGCGACCTGGCCGTCACCGGAGGCGGCGGTCTGCGGGCCGCCCGCAGCCACCGCGTCGCCGCCGTCGCCGCGGCGGAACAACTGGGCGACCCCGAACTCACGGCCCGCGTCATCGGCATCTACGACGTACCCGCGATCTGGACCCGCTCGGACGACCCCCGCCAGGCGGAGTGGTTGGTGGGGGTGGCGGAACGGACGCTACGGCGGCTGCCGGCACCGGCACCGGCACCAACACCGGCACCGGCACCTCAGGGCGCGATGTACGGGCGGCTGCTGGCCACCATCGCCGTGGAGTCCCGTGGCACCCTGCCGACCGAGCCGGTGGTGTCCGGAGCACCCGCCGTACCCGGTGTACCCGGCATCCGCGCCCTCCAGGCCGCGCGGCAGGCGGTACGCATCGCCCGTCGGCTCAACGACGCCTCACTCCTCGCCTTCGCCCTGAACGGTCTCTTCATGCAGACGTTCCACAGAGCCGGCCTCGCCCCCGCCCGAGACGCCATCGGCGCCGAAGTGGTCGCCCTGTCCAGCCGCCACAACCTCGTCACGTACGAGGTCCTCGGCCACCTCATCCGCCTCCAGTCCCACTGCGCCTTCGCCGACTTCACCGGAGCCGACCACCACGCGGCCGCCGCGAACACCCTCGCCGAACGCCACGAACTCCCCCTCGTCCAGGTCTTCACGACGTGGTACGAAGCGCTGCGCACCGCGCTGACCCAGCCCCTGCCGGCGGCCGAGTCCGCCTACGAGAAGGCCTCCGCCACGCTGGAGGACGCGGGCATGCCCGGCCTGCGGAACGGCCTGCTCCCCCTGGCCCGGCTGACGCTGTACACCCACCACGACCGCCCGGCCCCCGACGACGTACTGACCCCCCAGACGGACTGGGGCCCTTACGCCCCCTGGGTACGCCCCCTCCTGCTCACCTCCCAGGGCGCCCACGACTCCGCCCGCCAAGCCCTGCGCTCCCTCGTCTCCCCACCACGCGACCTTCTCTTCGAGGCGCTGTGGTGCCTCGTGGCCAAGGCGGCGATCCAGGTCGGCGACCGCGCGACAATGCGGCGGGCCCACGCCCAGCTGGAACCGGCTTCCGCCGAACTGGCCGGTGCGGGCAGCGGCCTGCTCACGCTGGGCCCGGTGTCCGGGCAGCTGAGCGCCCTGGCTTCGGCGCTCAACAGTCCTTAGCTCCCGGGGAGGGCAGGCCGCAGGTTGCGGACAGCGGGCGGGGGCCCGACCTGGGCCTGGGTGACCACGGCGAGGAGGTCCACCTCGCGTCGGGCGCCGCGCTGGACAGCTTCGCGGGGGACGACGCCGGCGGCACGTTCTTCTTCTTCGGCGAGGGCGGCGAGGAACGCCCCGTCCTCTACGCGGACTCCGAAGGCCGCGCCGCCCTCATGGCCATCGGCCTGCCCGAACTCCTGCGCCTCCTCCTGGTGGCCCCGTGGTGGCGTGACTGCCACGCCTTCACGGCGGAGGAGCCGGGAGTTGGCCGCCGAGTACCTGGAGGACCACCCGGACCTGTGGCCGACCGGGACTCCGCCGCCGCGGCCCTCCGTCTCGAACTGCCCACCACGATCGAGGCGTTGACATGCCTTCACGAGGTGGCGGTCGGCCCCGGAAAGGACTACGTCCTCGTCTTCACACCGGAGAACCAGCCGTACGATCCGCTGTTCGAGGACTGAGAGCAGGGGGATCGTACGGCCAGACCGGCGCGACAGAATGACGTCGGCGCACCCGGGAATTCCCGCGCCGCCCTGCGCGAAAGCGCGGCTGGTCGTCGGATCAACTCTGTTGCTCGGCCTTCGTGTGCCTGTCAGGGTCTGGGGCATGCCGATCTTCTCCGCTCCTGACGGAACCAAGCTCGCCTACCACGTGTCCGGAGACGGTCCACCGCTGATCTGCGTGCCCGGTGGGCCGATGCAGGACTCCGCCTACCTCGGCGACCTCGGTGGTCTGTCCGCGCACCGGCGCGTGGTCAGGCTGGACCTCCGGGGCACAGGCCGGTCGGCGGTGCCCGACACCCCGGCCTCCTACCGCTGCGATCGGCTCGTCGCCGACGTCGAAGCCCTGCGCGAGCATCTGGGCCTCGACCGGATGGACCTGCTCGGGCACTCCGGCGGGGCCAACCTCGCCGCGCGCTACCTGGAACACCATCCCGGACGGGTCGGCAGGCTCGCGCTGATCACGCCCAGCACCATGGCCGTCGGCATCACGATCACCGGGGACACGCGGCGGGAGACAGCCCGGCTCCGCCGGAACGAGCCGTGGTTCCCGGAGGCGTTCGCGGCCCTCGAAGCCATCACCGCCGGACAGGCGACCGCCGCCTCGTGGCAGGCCATCGCGCCGTTCTACTACGGCCGTTGGGACGAGGCGGCGCGGGCCCACAAGGCAGCGGAGGACGGGCAGCGCAACGACGAGGCCGCCGCCGTCTTCGGTGCCGAGGGCGCATTCGTGCCGGACGCCACTCGCGCCGGGCTCACGGACTTCGGCCGGCCGGTGCTGCTCCTCGCCGGCGAGTACGACCTCAACTCCCCTCCCCCCGCGATCGCCGAGTACGCGAAGCTGTTCTCAGATGCCCGGCTCGTGATCCAGCCCGGAGCCGGGCACTACCCATGGCTCGACGACGCCGACCGCTTCGTAAAGACCCTCGCGGCGTTCCTGGATTGAGCGACGGTCCAGCCGTACGACCTGGAATCGGGCCGGTAGGGCGCCATGGGTTCGGTTCGCCGTCATCTCCCCGTGAGGGCCGCCTCCAGGGCCTCACCCGTCATCGTCTCGATCACGATGGCGTCGTCCCTCATGTCCGCGGGAAGGTGCGCGTGTTCCTCCGCCCGGCACACGATCCCGCCCCGGCTCGGCTCGAAGACGACGGCGCCGAGCCGGGAGACCAGCTCCGCGACGATGTCCCAGACGCCTCCGGCGTGCGGACGGTGCACCGCGATGTCCTGCCCACCGGCGAAGATCTCCGCCTCGCTGCCGTCGGAAGCCCGCACCCAGAACGCGAGGCTTCCGTCCTCGCCCACCGTGAGGCGCGGGTCGCCGACATCGTGAGGCTCCAGAACGGCCCGTATCAGCGCCAAGTCCAGCCGGACGGGCACCTCACCGCCGTCGACGAACTTGAGGATCACCGGACTCCAGCTCAAGGAAACCCCTCAGTCGATGCCGAGGTGGGCCGCGATGTCGCGGGCGCACGTCAGGGACTCGCTGTGGGTCGTGTCGACCTCCACGTCGTACCGCACACCCCTGTGGACGATGTCCGCCTGGGCTGCGGCCATTCCCGGAACACGGTCTCCTCGGGCGATCTCGCGGCCGGCGGCGACGGTGCTGTCGCAGTGGACGCCGACCCAGAGGACGTCGAGGCCGCCGAGGAGTTTCTGCCAGCGCTCCTGGGCCTCGGCTCCGCTGAGGAAGACGTCGTCGATGATGATGCGCGCGCCCGCGTGGGCCATCGCCACGACGCCCTGGGCCCAAGCCTGCTCCAGCGCGCGGAAGTCCGCGCCGATGGTCACCTCGCCGTCGTCGGAGATCTCGATACCGCCGTCCCCCGTCCGCATCCTCGCGGGCATCGCGTCGATGAGGGAGTCCGCCCCGAACGCCAGCCACTGGTCGGGGAGTTCGGCCTGCAGACACCGTACGATCCCGGACTTCCCCGCGCTGGAACCGCCGTTGAGAATGATCATCTGAGTCGCCACGAGGGGCACGGTACGGCGCCCCGCACACGGCACGAAACTTATTTGGCGGCATGGAGTGCATGGAGTGCATGGACGGGACGGACGGCATGGACGGCATAGATGTCATCGAGCACGAGGTGGCCGAACCCTGGGAAGGGGTCCTTGTCGCTCCTGCCCGGGGCGGTGATGTCGGTGTTCTCGTCCTGGCGGGGTCCAGTGGGCGCGTCGAACGGGAGAGGGCGTGTCTCCTCGCCCGGCAGGGGGTGATCGCGCTGGCGATCCGGTGGTTCGGTGGGGCGGGGCAGTCGCCCGGCATCTGTGAGATCCCCCTGGAGACCTTCACCACCGCGGTCGACTTCCTCCGCGCGCACGGCGCGGCGGCGCGCGTGGGCGTTCTGGGCGCCTCCAAGGGGGCCGAGGCGGCCCTGCTCACCGCCGTACGCGATCCGCGCGTGGACGCCGTCGTCGCGCTGTCGCCCACGTCCCGGGTCTGGTGCAACGTCGGGCCGGGACGGGACGGGGCCGCGTGGCCCTATCGGTCGTCCTGGACCTGGCGCGGGCGGGCACTGCCCTTCGTCCCGCTGGACGACGCCTGGACACCCGAGGAGTCGGACGGCGGGCCCGTCGCCGTGCGGGGGTGGTACGAACGCAGCGAGCGTACGTTCGCCGAGTCGCTCCCTCCCGCGGACATCCCCGTGGACAGGGCCCGCGCCGACCTCCTGCTGGTCGCGGGCGGCGACGACGAGATGTGGCCCTCCCTGCCCTTCGCCGCACACCTGGCGGAACGCCGGCGCTCGGCCGGAGTCCCCGTGCGGCTCATCACCCACCCCGAGGCCGGCCACCGCCCCCGCCTCCCCGGCGAGAGCCCCGCGCCGGCGTCCCCCCGCTTCCGGTACGGCGGCACCCCCGAAGCCGACGCCCGCCTGGGCGCGACCGCCTGGCCCCACATCCTCGACATGCTCCGGGGCGGGGGCTGACGCCGGCGTACGCCCCTTTGACTTGCCTGGGAGGAAAGTCAGCGATAACTTTCCTTCCAGGAAAGTGAAGCGGGGCACAGGAAGGCAACGGCCATGAGCACGCCGGTGGATGCCGAACAGGCATGGAAGGATCTCCAGCGCATCCGAGTGCCGCAGGAGCGGGTGTACGACGAGTTCGAGCGCTCCGTGTCCGGCGGGCGCGGCATGACCTACGGCATCGCCGCGCTCATGTGGGTGTTCCTTGCCGGCGTGGGCATGGACCTGCCCCCGTGGGGCGTCGGACTGTTCATGGCCGCCTACGCCGGCCTGCTGAGCGTGCTGGTCGTGATGAGCAGCCGCAGGAGCCGGATGCGACTGCACCACACTCGCTGCCCCGGGCGTACGTGGGCCGCGTTCGGTGCGGCGGCGGTGCTGGTCGGCGGGACGATCGTGCTGTCGGACCACCTGACCGAGCCACTGGAGCCGATCTACGCCGGCCCCATCCAGGCCACGGCCGCGGTGGCCGTCTACCTGCTCTCCCTCGGTCCCGCCAACCGCTGGGCGGCCGACTCGGTGCGGAGCGGCGGCGAACCGGCGGTCGACGAGGAGGCGGACCGATGAGCACCCCCGCCGGCTTCGACGAGCTGATCCACCCCGCCACCCGGCTGTCGGTGGTCGCGCTGCTCGCCGCCACCGAGTGGGCGGACTTCGCGTTCGTCCGCGACAGCCTCTCGCTCAGCGACTCCGCGCTCTCCAAGCAACTGCACACCCTGGAGGAGGCCGGATACCTGGAGCTCCACAAGGAGGGCGGCGGCCGCAAGCGGCGCACCAGGGTACGGCTGACCGACCGCGGCCGCACCGCCTTCGAGGGGCACGTCGCGGCACTCCGGGCGATCGTCGAGGGCGCCGGTCCCCCGGCGGCCGGGACGACGCCACGACCGTCACACCACTCGGGGGCAGGACGATGACACCGACGCGCATATCCGCCCAACCCGTCGTCCACGCGCGCGGCGTGACGATGGCGTACGGCGACATCGACGTCCTGCACGGCGTCGACCTGGACATCCACCGCGGCGAGGTCTTCGCGCTGCTCGGACCCAACGGCGCCGGGAAGACCACCACCGTCGAAATCCTGGAGGGCTTCCGGCGGCGTTCCGCCGGGGAGGTGAGCGTCCTCGGCATGGACCCGGAGCGGGGCGACGACGCGTGGCGCGGCCGGATCGGGCTGGTCCTGCAGTCCTGGCGCGACCACCGCCGCTGGCGGGTCGCCGAGCTGCTGACGCACTTCGCCACGTACTACCCAGATCCGCGCGACCCTGCTGAACTGCTGGCTTTGGTCGGTCTCACCGACCAGGCCGACCGGCAGGTGGAGCGGCTGTCCGGCGGCCGGCGCCGGCGCCTGGACGTCGCGCTCGGCATCGTCGGCCGCCCCGAACTCCTCTTCCTGGACGAGCCGACCACCGGCTTCGACCCGGAGGCGCGGCACGAGTTCCACGTCCTGGTCGAACGGCTGGCCCGCGACGAGGGCGTCACCGTCCTGCTCACCACCCACGACCTGGTGGAGGCGGAGCGGCTCGCCGACCGGATCGCCATGCTGGTCGGCGGCCGGATCCGGGCGTGCGGCACGCCCGCGGAACTGGCCCGGCGGGCCGCCGCCCGGGCCGAGGTCCGCTGGACGGCCGACGACGGGACGGCCCGCCGCGAACGCACCGAGGACCCCTCACGGCTGGTCTGGGAACTCCACCGGCACGCGGACGGCCCGATCGCCGGCCTGGAGGTCCGCCGCCCGACGCTGGAGGACACCTACCTGCACATGGTGAACCGGGCGGCCGACGGCACGGACGAGGGCGCCGGCGCGGCCTCGGACGCGAACACGGGCACGGGCACGGGCACGGACGAGGAGGCACGCACCGCATGAAAAGGACACCGCTGACGAACAGTTGGCGCGCCGGGCTCCAGCGCGGCGTCATCGAGATCCGGCACCTCCTGCGCAACGGCAAGGAGATGGCCGGCCATCTGACCAACGTGGTCGTCGCGCTGCTCGTCGCCGCCTACATCGACGACGACGTGCCCGGCACCCACACCCCGATGACCCATCTGGTGCTGGCCGGTTTCGCCGCCTACCTGCTGTTCCAGGTCGGACTGCTCAACCTCCCGCAGATTCTCGTGACCGAGCGGGAGGAGGGTGCCCTGCTGCGGCTGCGTGCCACGCCCGGCGGGATACCGGCCTACCTCGTCGCCAAGTGCGTGCTGGTGGTCGTCCTGGCGGTCGGCACCCTGGCTCTGCTCCTGGCGGCCGGGGCGCTGCTGGTGGACGGGCCACTGCCGCACGGGCCGGGCGCCTGGCTGACGCTGTTGTGGGTCACCACGCTCGGACTGCTCGCCGTCGTACCGCTGGGCGCGGCCATCGGAGCGGTCCTGCCCAACCCGCGCGAGGCGCTGGGGCTGATCATGCTGCCGGTGATGGGGCTCCTGGTGATTTCCGGGATCGCGTTCCCGATCACCTCGATGCCCGTGCCGGTCCAGCAGGTGGCCGCGGTCTTCCCGCTCAAGTGGATGGCGCAGGGCCTGCGTTCGGCGCTGCTCCCCGACGCGGCCCGTGCCGCCGAGCCGGCCGGCTCGTGGGAGCTGCCCATGGTCGCCCTGGTCCTGGCCGCCTGGGCGGTCCTCGGGTTCCTCCTCGCGGTACCCCTGCTGCGCCGCACCGCCCGCCGTGAGTCCGGCTCCCGCCTGTCCGCCCGCCACCACAAGGCGGCACAGAGCGGCGCGCTGCCCACGTAGGCGGAGCGGTGACCGTCTCATCCGCCGCCGGGCTCGCGCACCAGGAACACGTCCACCGGGTCCTCGCTCTCCAGGGTGAAGCCGTGGCGCTCGTACAGCCGCCGGGCCGGGCTCCCCTGGAGGACGTTCAGGCGGATCCGGACGCCGTCGCGGTCGGAGCGGTCGAGGAGGTCGCGCAGTACGGCTGTGCCGATGCCGCTGCCCTGGAGGTGCGGGGCCAGGTAGAAGTGCTCCAGCCAGTGGGCCTCGGGGGAGGGGCGGAGGGCGACGCAGCCGGCGAAGGTGCCGCTGAGCTCGATGACCCAGGTGTGGGACGGGTCGAAGGCGTCGCGGAGGCGTTGGCGGACGCGGTGGGGGTCGTAGCGGCCGAGGCGTTCGAGGTCCGGGCGCATCACGACGGCGCGCAGTTCGGCCACGGGTTCGATGTCGGCCGTCGAGGCCGGTCGTAGGGTCCAGTCCGCCATGGTCTCCGCTTCTCTCTGGTCGTTCTTCCTCGCCCCTCCGCCCCTCCGCGCCCCTCCGCCCCTCCTTGCCTCTCTGGCGGCGGTCAGGCCCGTGGGTACCGGGTCAGCCATCCCGGGACCGCTCCGCCCGGGCCGTGCAGGGCGGGCCCCTGGGTCATCTCCAGGGCGAAGTCGTCGGCGAGGACGAGGATCGTGGGGCGGCCTTCGAGTTCCGCGAGCCAGGCGGGTGGCAGGGCCGTCTCGCCGTGGAGGGCGCCGAGCAGGCCGCCCGTCAGGGCGCCCGTCGCGCCGGACGTGCCACCGTGGTTGACGGCGAGGCACAGGCCGTGGCGGACGTCCTCGCCGACCAGGGTGCAGTACACGGCGACGGCCAGCATGCCCTCGGCCGTGCCGGCGCCGGCGAGCCGCTCGACGACGGCCGGGGAGGGGGTGCCCTGGCGGACGGCGGTGACGGCCTGTTGGAGGGAGTCGGCGACGGGCTGATGGCCGGGTCGGGCGGCCAGCAGGACCAGGGTCTTCTGGACGGCGGCGTCGAGGCTCTCGCCGCGGGCGAGGCTGTGGACGATGACGGCGTAGGAGCCGGCGGCGAGGTACGCGGTGGGGTGGCCGTGGGTCTGGGCGGCGCACTCGACGGCGAGCTGGAAGACGAGTTGGGGCTCCCACCCGACGAGGAGGCCGAAGGGGGCGGAGCGGGCGGCGGCCTCCGCGCCGGCGTCGCCGGGGTTCTTGGGGGCGTCGAGGGTGCCCATGGTCTCGTCGGCGAAGCCGAGGAGACAGGTGTGGGAGGGGTCGCGGCGGGCGTAGAGCCACTCCTCGCGGGCGAGCCAGCCGTCGTCCTTGCGGCGCTCGTCGGGGCCCCAGTCCCGCTGGGTCGCCGCCCAGCGCAGATACGCCCGGTGCAGATCGGTCGGCGGGTGCCAGACACCGGTGTCACGGCGGACCTGTGCCCGGATCAGGCCGTCGACGGTGAAGAGGGTGAGCTGGGTGAGGTCGGTGATGGCGCCGCGTCTGCCGTACGCGGGCGCCAGATCGGTCAGCCACTCCGGGCCGTACGCCTCGCCGATCTCCGCCAGGGTGAGCTGGTCGACCGGCGCGCCCAGCGCGTCGCCGACGGCAGCGCCCAGCAGCGTGCCGCGCACCCGGCTGCGGAAGTCCTGCTGCTCGGCCCGCCCCCAGACAGCACCGGCTGTCGCACCCACCCCGGCCTCCTCACAGCCCACCCGACCCGTACGTCAGTACGTCAGTACGTCAGCACATCCGTACGCCCGTACGGCTCGACAGTCCAGCACTGTAATCGAATGGGAACGGTCGGTTCAGAGCTCTTGACGAGCGCCAAACGTCTCTTCGGACACACCCGTGATGACACTTTGACCGCCAAACGATCGGATGTGAACAGGCAACGGATTCCAGGCAACTGCCGGGGAGTCCGCGCACAGGGCTCCCTGCCCCGGCCGCCTATTCCGTACGGTCCGGGTGCCGGGCCGCCGCCCCCGCGGCCCGGTCGTGTACGTCCGCGATCCACGGGTCGCCCGGGCTCAGCGCTCGCGCCCTCTCCGCGTCGGCCAACGCCTTGGCCGGGTCGCCGAGTTCGAGGTGGAGGGCGGCGCGGTGGCGCAGGGCCCAGGGGTAGTCCGGGAGAAGGGTGAGGGCCACGTCGAGGTCGGCGAGGGCTCCGTCGTGGCGGCCCAGTTTGAAGCGGGAGACTCCTCGGCTGGCGTACGCGGAGGCGTAGAGCGGATTCAGTTCGAGGGCCCGGTCGTAGTCGGCGAGGGCCTCCTCGTCGCGGTCGGCGGCGCGGAGGGCGTCGCCGCGTTCGCAGCGCGCCCAGGGGTCGTCCGGGTCGAGGGCGACGGCGTGGTGCAGATCGGCCAACTGCCGCTCGTGCTCGCCCCTCGACCGCCGTACGCGCGCCCGGCGCATCAGGGCCCAGATGTACTTCCCGTCCAGTTCCAGGGCGCGGTCCAGGTCCGCGAGGGCCTCGTCCAGGCGGCCCTGGGCGTGACGGGCGGCGCCGCGGGAGGCCCAGGTCGAGCGGCGTACGGGGTCGAGGGCGACCGCCCGGTCGAGGTCGGCGACCGCCGCGTCGGCGTTCCCCAGGAGCCGGTGGTAGTCGCCGCGCAGGACGAGGGTGGTGGCGTCGTCGGGCGCGAGCGCGTCCGCCCGGTCCAGGTCGGCGACGGCGCCCGCGTAGTCACCGGTGCGCGCCCGCGTGACCGCCCTGCCCTGCCAGGCCGTGGCCAGCCCGGGGTCCAGGGCGAGGGCCTGGTCGTACTCGGACACCGCCCGCTCGTGCGCCCCGTCCCGGTGCAGCGCCCGCCCCCGCAGGGCGCGCGCGTACGCCTCCCGCCGGGCGTCGAAGCCGGCCCGGAGCAGCAGCGCCCCCAGCACGTCGTGGACGCCGCCCCGCTCCAGCGCGCCCAGCAGCTCGCGCCCCCACCGGCCCGCAGCGTCGTCGTCGGCGTCCTGCCCGGCCTGTGCCAGGGCCTCCGCCCACCGCCGGGCCACGGCCGTGCCCTCCCCGCACGCGTCCACGACATCCCGCAGCACTTCGGCGAGCGCCCCGCGCTCCCCCGCGCACAGCCGGTGGTACGCCTCGGCGAGCCGCAGCTCCCGCCACCGCTCGTCGCCCCACAACTCCGCGTCCGCCACGTCGGCTTCGACCTCCGCCCGCCACCCGGCGAACGCCTCCGCCAGCAGCCGGTGCCGCTCGCTCCAGGACCGGGGCGACCGCAGCCGCTGCAACCGCACCATCGGCGCCCGTACGACGTCGTGGAACACCACCCGGTCGCCGCGATCGGTGACGAACGGCAGGGCCCGCAACCAGCCGAACAGCCCTTCGACGTCCCCGGCACCGCGCACCAGCCCTTCGACGTCCCCGGCGGCCGAGCTCGCGCCGGCGATTGGGTCGGCACCGACAGCCGAGGCCGCATCGTCGGTTGAGGCCGCGCCCCCAGCCGTGCCCGCACCCTCCGCCCTGTCCCCGCCGCTGGCCGCCGTGCCCGACACCGCCACCCGGAACACGTCCGCGTCCAGCCACCGGGGCAGCGCGCAGGTCAGTGCCGCGGCCCGCCGTACCGGATCCCCCTCCCACTTCAGGAAGCGCTCGACGGCCGTGGCGCTGGGGTCGCCCGCCTCGGCGAGGTCGTCGAGGTCACCGGGGCGGGCCTCGGCGAGGGTCGAGACGAGGACGGGCAGCCCGCCGGTGAGCCGCAGGACCTCCTCCACGACCGGCGGGGCGAGCACGCCCTTGGCCGCGAGGAGCCCGCGTGACTCGACCTCCGTGAACGGCCGGAGGGGCATGTCCAGGACGAAGTCGGTGAGACCGCCCCAGCGGGCGGCGTCGAAGGGGTGCTGTCCGGCGGTGACGAGGACGAGGTTGCCGGGGAGGGGGCCGTACCGGTCGCCGGAGACGATGTCGCGCAGCCACGGGTCGAGGAAGGCGCCCGTCCGCTCGTACGTGTCGAAGAACAGCACCAGCCAGGGCACTTCGGTCGCGGCCCGGACCAGCTCCTCCAACAGCACGGGGGTGAGGACGAGTTCGGGTGCGAGCACCAGCTCGGCGTCCTCCGGCCCACCGCGCGCACGGGAGGCGAGCCCCGTGCGCAACCGGTCGGCGTTGCGGGCGAGTGGGGCCGGATCGACGGCACCGGCGAAGGGCCCGACCACGGGGACGAGCCCGAGCGCGACGAGGGTGGCCCGAGCGGCGACCATGCTCGCGGCCGACGGCTCGGCGGCGCCGGTGACCCCCGGCTCCGCCTCCGGCTCGGACAGGGCCACGGCCGCCAGCTCGGCCTCGTACCGCCGCGCGCGGTGCGCGGCCAGCAGCCGCTCCAGCTCCTTGAACCGGCGCCCTTCCCGGGCGAACCGGTCGGTGATCACCGCCATGGCCTCCGGCACGCTGCCGACGCCGTCGTCGACGTACGCGGTGAGCGCCCCGCGCTCACGGGCGATCTGCTCCAACTCCCTCACGAGGAAGGTCTTTCCGATCCCCGCGTTGCCGTGCACATGGAAGAGGAAGCGGTGCCGCTCGTCCTCGACGGGCAGATCGAAGTTGGCTCGAAAGGCGGCCCGCTCGGTGTTCCGGCCGACGAAGCCCTGGCGGGTACGCCGCAGGATCAGCTCCTGCATCGACGGAATCGGCGGATTCGACGACTGCGCGCGCCCCATGCGTACCCCTCCGGCCATCCTCGGTTTTCCGCCATCGCGGCTCTCATTGTGATCCAACACGCCGAAAAACACCTGGGGTTGACCCATGCTCATGCACATAGTTGGACCATGGCTGAAAACCGGACCCCCCGCTCACTCCTCCCCCTGGCCTCCACGCTGCTCGTCGGCACGGTCGCCCTCTACATAGCGCTCGTCGCGTTCAGCAACATCACCGACTTCGGCACGAACCAGCAGTTCGTCCGCCATGTCTTCGCCATGGACACCACGTTCAAGGACGAGGACCTCATGTGGCGGGCCATCGAGTCGAAGGGCATCCAGGACGCGGCCTACGTCCTCATCATCATCTGGGAGACCGTGTCCGCCCTGATACTCGTCGCGGCCACCTACTTCTGGGCCAGAGCCCTCCGCGACCGCGCCTTCCACACCGCACGCCGCTACAGCACCCTCGGCCTCCTGATGGTCCTCCTCCTCTTCGGCGCCGGCTTCATCGCCATCGGCGGCGAGTGGTTCGTCATGTGGCAGTCCGCCGACTGGAACGGCCTCGACGCCGCGCTCCGCGTCTTCCTGCTGAGCGGCGTGGTGCTCGTGGTGACCTACCTGCCGACGAACGACCGGGCGGCCGGCTAGGGCCCGCCGGGAAAGTGGATCTTTGTCGTGGTCTCGCCGTCCGCCACGGGGCGACCGTGCTGGTCGCAGTCCTCAACGAGTGGCTGTGACCAGCACCTTCCCAACAAAACCTAGTCGACCCTGACCACGTACTTGCCCCGCACCCCGCCCGCCTCCAGTGCCCGGTGTGCCGCCGCTGTCTCCTCCAGCGGGAAGACCGTGTCCACCGCCGGTCGCAGATTCCCCTCCGTCACCTGGCGGGCGAGGTCGTCGAAGAGCGCCCGTCCGGGGTTGCCGCTGAAGAAGCGCACCCGGCCGCGTCCGTGGACGGCGCTGGCCGCGATGTATCCCAGCGAGGCGACGGGCCGCGTCAGGTCGAGGGCGATGGTGACCATGCGTCCGCCGGGCTTCAGCATCCGCCGTACGGTACGCAGGTCGGTGCCCGCCGTGTCGAGGACCACGTCGAGCAATCCCAGTTCTGCGGGGGACACGGTCCGGTGGTCGGCGGCGTGGTGGGCACCGAGCGTACGGACGAAGTCGAGGTTGGCGGCGCGGGCCAGGGCCGTGACCTCGGCGCCGTACGCCTGTCCGAGCTGGACGGCGGCGTTGCCGACGCCGCCCGCCGCGCCCCGTACGAGCAGCCGTTCGCCGGGGCTCAGTGCGGCCTTGTCGCGGAGGGCCGTGACGGCCGTGGTGGCCACCGGCAGCGCGGCGGCGGCCACGAGGTCCAGCCCGGCCGGGACCCGGCCGAGCCGCTCGGGCCGTACCGTCACGTACTCGGCGGCGCTGCCGAATCCGGAGCCGCGGCCCAGGACGCCCCACACCTGGTCGCCGACCGCCACGCCGGTCGCGCCGGCGCCGAGTGCGGCGATCTCGCCGGTGAAGTCCAACCCGATGCGCTGCGGGAACTTTCGGCCGGTGACGAGGCGGACCCGACCGGAACGGGCAGCCAGTTCGCCGCCGTTCACGCTGAACGCGCGCACGCGCACGAGGACCTCGCCGGGTGCCGGTCCGGGGCGTGGCACCCGCCCCACATACAGCACCTCGGGGCCGCCGAAGCGGTCGAACAGTACGGCTTTCATCGTGCGGTCGTCCATCGCCTGCGTTCTCACCTTCACCACCAGTGGCCGTGCGGGGGATCGTGGCGCCGAGCGTAGGCTGGCAAACGGACGAGATCGTCCGTTTGACCGGAGGTGAGAGACAACGGTGGGGGATTCCTCTCGGATCGCGGGGCAGGACGGTCTGCGTGCGGACGCCCGGCGCAACCGGCGGCGCATCCTCTCGGCTGCCCGCGTGGTCTTCGCCGAGCACGGCATCGACGCGCCCATGGCGACCGTGGCCCGACGGGCGGGGGTGGGTGTGGCGACGCTGTACCGGCGCTTCCCGACGCGGGACGCCCTGGTGCGGGCCACATTCGCGCACCAGATGGACACCTGTGCTCGGGCGCTCACCGAGGCGCTGGCCGACCCCGATCCGTGGCACGGCTTCCAGCGGCTGGTCGAGACGGTCTGCGAACTGCAACGGGAGGAACGGGGCTTCCCGGCCGCGTTCGTCGCGGCCTTTCCGGACAGCACGGGAGACCATGCGCGAGTACGGGAACAGGCCGAGCGGGACTTCATGACCCTGGTCCGCAGGGCTCAGGCGGCGGGCGCGCTGCGGGCCGACTTCCACCCCTCCGACCTCGCCGTAGCCCTGTTGTCCCACTGCGGTCTGGTCACCGCACTGCCGGGTGACCGTGCGGCGTCCCGGCGTCTGGTGGCGTACCTGCTCCAGTCGTTCCGCGCCGAGGCGGCCCACGGAGCGCTGCCGGCGCCGAGCGCACTGTCGCTGCGCAGTCTCCCGCTCGCGGCCGACGGCTCCCAGGGACAGCAACCCTCCAGAGCCTGATACCAAGCGGCGCCTGCCGCGTGGCCCGCTCTTCAGGCTGCCGCGCCACTTTCGCAACAGGCCCTGGCGGTACCGCAGCAGGCGCGCACGTGGACGCGGGGCGAAGGGCGAACGGGCTCATCCGGCCACGTCAGGCGGGCCGGTGGCTCATCTCCGTTTCCGCGTTGCCCGTGGCCGAGTCCGTCGGGAAGGATGACGCGCCATGCCCCTGGATGACTGGCACCTCACCGAAGACGTCGGCGACTTCCTCGCCCGCGCCGGAGACTTCCTGCGCTCGCGGCCCGGCGCGCACGTCATGGCGCTGACGTGGGCCGAGAGAGTACGCACACGGGGGGCGGAGGCGTTCGGCGCCGAAACCGCCGTCTTCGGTGTGCTGGAGCGGGCGGGCGAGGTCCGCGCCACCTTCCACCGCCTCTCGCCCCGCGCTCTGTCCCCCACCCCGCTCACGCCCGAGGAGGCCGACGGTCTCGCCGCCCACCTGGCCGCCCTCGGGCACGCCCTTCCCTCCGTCAGCGCCGACCACGACACCGCCACCGTGTTCGCCGAGGCCTGGCAGCGGCACACCGGCGCGACGCCGAAACTCCGCGACACCCGGCTCTGTCTGTACCGCCTCGACACGCTCACCCCACCGGAGCCGACCCCGGCGGGCCGGGCCCGCCTCCTGGGCGAGCAGGACCATGAGGAAGTCATGTTCTGGTGCGGCGAGTTCGCCAAGGCCGTCGGCGAAGACATCACCATCGACGCCGGCTCCTGGCCCCACACCCGCTACGCCGACAAGCGCTACACCCTCTGGGAGACCCCGGACGGCACCGCCGTCTCGGTCGCGGGCATGAACCCTCTGATCGGCGGCCAGATCCAGGTGGACGTCGTCTACACCCCGGCCCACCTGCGCGGTCACGGCTACGCGGCCGCCGTGACGGCGGAGGTCAGCCGAGCCGCCCTGACCGCCGGCGCGAAGGACGTCGTCCTCTTCGCGGACCTGTCCAACCCCACCAGCAACGCCCTCTACCAACGCCTCGGCTACCGCCCCCTCACGAACTGGGCCACGTACGACTTCACGGGTGCCGGGCCGACGGCCGGTTGAAAAGGTGCTCCAGCGGCTGATTCGCGGTGCGGGCGGGAAGGTCGCCTGGCAGACCGGGGGTCCGGGCAGGCGCCCGCGCCTGGTGAGTTCACGGCAGGACATGACCGGGCCTGGTCGCCCAGCCCGGGTCATGTCCCGCCGGCCCGCACTGACGCGACGAGACCTCCGTGCACCGGCGCACCGCTCCCCCGGGCGACCCCTCAGCCGTCGCGACAAGCGGTGAGGCCGGGCCCCCGCCCTCCTGCACGTCAGTCCAACACCGGCAGCAGCTGCGGCAGATGGCCGTCCGAGACGGCCGCCGCCCGCTGCCGTTCCTCCGCGACCTCGCCGTAGAGGGTCGTACGCGGCCTGGCCGGGCGGCCGGCCGCGTCGGCGACGGCGATCAGGTCCTTCACGGACTTGTAGGAGCCGTACGACGACCCCGCCATCCGCGAGATCGTCTCCTCCATGAGGGTGCCGCCCAGGTCGTTTGCGCCGGAGCGGAGCATCTCCGCCGCTCCCTCGGTGCCCAGCTTCACCCAACTGGTCTGGATGTTGGGGATCCACGGGTGCAGGAGGAGACGGGCCATCGCCGTCACCGCCCTGTTGTCGCGCATCGTCGGGCCGGGGCGGGAGATCCCCGCCAGGTACACGGGCGCGTTGGTGTGGATGAAGGGGAGCGTCACGAACTCCGTGAAGCCGCCGGTGCGTTGCTGGATTCCGGCGAGGGTGCGCAGGTGGCCGAGCCAGTGGCGGGGCTGGTCGACGTGGCCGTACATCATCGTCGAGGAGGAGCGGATGCCCAGCTCGTGGGCGGTCGTCACCACCTCGATCCAAGTGGCGGTGGGGAGCTTGCCCTTGGTGAGGACCCAGCGGACCTCGTCGTCGAGGATCTCCGCCGCCGTGCCGGGGATCGAGTCGAGGCCCGCCTCCTTCGCGGCCGACAGCCACTCGCGGACGGACATCCCGGTGCGGGTCGCGCCGTTCACCACCTCCATCGGCGAGAAGGCGTGGACGTGCATGCCCGGCACCCGCTCCTTCACCGCCCGTGCGATGTCGAAGTACGCCGTCCCCGGCAGGTCGGGGTGGATGCCGCCCTGCATGCACACCTCGACCGCGCCCACCTCCCACGCCTGCTGCGCCCGGTCGGCGACCTGGTCCAGGGAGAGGGTGTACGCGTCGGCGTCCGTGCGGCGCTGCGCGAAGGCGCAGAAGCGGCAGCCGGTGTAGCAGACGTTGGTGAAGTTGATGTTCCGGGTGACGATGTACGTGACGTCGTCACCGACGGCCGACCTGCGGACGTCGTCCGCGATCTGGCACAGGGCGTCGAGAGCCGGTCCGTCCGCGTGCAGCAGGGCGAGGGCCTCGGCGTCCGTCAGCTTCGTCGGGTCGTCCGCCGCCGTGGCCAGCGCCGCCCGTACGTCCGTGTCGATGCGCTCGGGGGCCATGCCCGGTGCCGCCGCCTCGCGCAGGGCACCCCAGTCGCCGTAGACGGAGTCGAAGTCCTCCCGGCGGTCGCCGGTACGGCCCTCGGTGTCGATGGAGGTGTGCAGATCGGTACGCCCGGCGGCGACGAAGACCTCCTCGGGCTCCTGCCACGGACGGCCCTCGACGACCGCGTCCGGCAGCGCGAGGCCCGTCTCGGGGTCGGCGAGGGCCCGCACGTGCGGCAGCAGACGCGGGTCCAGCCAGGGCTCGCCGCGCGAGACGAACTCCGGGTACACGCACAGGCGTTCGCGCAGCTCGAACCCTGCGGCCCGGGAGCGCTCGGTGAGTTCCTCGATCTGCGGCCAGGGGCGCTCGGGGTTCACATGGTCGATGGTGAGCGGGGACACCCCGCCCCAGTCGTCGATCCCGGCGCCGATCAGCCGCTCGTACTCGCTGTCGACGAGGTTCGGCGGGGCCTGGATGCAGCCGGCGGGGCCCATGAGGTGCCGGGCGACGGCCACCGTGGCGACCAGCTCGTCCAGTTCCGCGTCCGGCATGCCGCGCATCGCGGTGTCCGGCTTGGCGCGGAAGTTCTGGATGATCAGTTCCTGGATGCCGTGGTAGGCGCGGGAGACCTTCCGGAGGGCGAAGAGGGACTCCGCGCGCTCCTCGTACGTCTCCCCGATGCCGATGAGGACGCCGGAGGTGAAGGGGACGGAGGACCGGCCCGCGTCCTCCAGGACCCGCAGCCGGACGGCCGGTTCCTTGTCGGGGGAGCCGTGGTGCGGGCCGCCCGGCTCGGACCACAGCCTGGTCGCGGTCGTCTCCAGCATCATGCCCATGGAGGGCGCCACCGGCTTGAGCCGCTGGAAGTCCGTCCAGGACATCACGCCGGGGTTGAGGTGGGGCAGCAGCCCCGTCTCCTCCAGGATGCGGATCGAGATCGCCCGGACGTACGCGATCGTGTCGTCGTACCCGTGCGCGTCGAGCCACTCGCGCGCCTCCGGCCAGCGGTCCTCCGGCTTGTCGCCGAGCGTGATCAGTGCTTCCTTGCAGCCGAGCGCGGCGCCCTTGCGGGCCACGTCCAGCACCTCGTCGGGCGACATGAACATCCCGTGCCCGGCCCGGCGCAGCTTGCCGGGCACGGTGACGAAGGTGCAGTAGTGGCATTTGTCCCGGCACAGCCGGGTGAGCGGGATGAAAACGCTCTTCGAGTACGTGATCACTCCGGGCCGCCCGGCCGCCGCGAGCCCCGCGTCCCGCACCCGCGCCGCCGACGCGGCCAGATCCTCCAGATCCGCGCCGCGCGCCTGGAGCAGCACCGCCGCCTCGCTCACGTCGAGCGCCACGCCGTCCCGCGCGCGTTTGAGAGCACGCCGCATGGAGTTCTCGGTCGGGCCGGTCCCGGAGGTCGCGGAAGTCGTCATCCTTCGAGCATACGAGCGGCTTGGCTCCGCGAACGGGCCGGGCGTGGTCCGGGCGCCTGACAGCTCGGGCGTGCGGGTTTCGTCGGCGGGCGCGGGTGGTGTGCGGCTGGCCGCGCAGTTCCCCGCGCCCCTGAAAAACCAGACCCTGCGGGCCTGGAAGGCGACGGTTCTGGGGGTGCGGAGGGCGATGGGCCCGCGGGCTCGAAGCGCGACGGTTCCGCGGGCCTGGAAGGCGACGGCTCCGGGGCGCGGAGGGCAATGGGTCCGCGGGCTCGAAGCGCGACGGTTCCGCGGGCCTGGAAGGCGACGGCTCCGGGGGCCTGGAAAGCATGGGGCGCAGCCCCTGCTTTTCAGGGGCGCGGGGAACTGCGCGAGAAGCCCCACCGGACCCGCACCCGCCGAAGACCCCCGCACCCCCGAGCTGTCAGGCGCCCTCCCCCAAAAACACGCCGTACTCGTCCAGCAGCCCCAACACCTCGGCCTCCCCCGCCGGAGGCAACTGCACCACAGCCTCCTCGATCCCCAACTCCGCGTAGTACGCCAGCTTCCCCGCACTCGGCTGCACCGCGTACGGCACGACCTGCAGGGCCGCCGGGTCACGCCCCGCGTCCGCCCAGGCCGTCCGCAGCACCGGCAACGCCTCGCTCAGCCCCCGCCCCCCGATCGGCAGCCACCCGTCCGCGTACTCGGCGATGTGCGCGAACAGCTTCGGCCCTGCGGCCCCGCCGATCAGCGTGCGCGGCCCCACCACCGGCCCACGGGCCTTCCGCACCGGCTTCGGGTACGCGGAGCTGGCCCGTACGCTCCCGAACTCCCCGTCGTACGCCGTCGGCTCCTCCGCCCACAGCGCCCGCATCAGCGCCATCCGGTCCCGCACCAGCTCCCGCCGGGTACGCCACTCGACCCCGTGGTCGGCGGCCTCCTCCACGTTCCAGCCGTAGCCGAGGCCGAGGGTGAGGCGCCCGCCGGAGAGGTGGTCGACGGTCGCGATCTGCTTCGCGAGGTCGATCGGGTCGTGCTGGGCGACGAGCGTGATGCCGGTGCCGAGCCCCAGCCGCTCGGTGACGGCGGCGGCCTGGCCGAGCGCGACGAAGGGGTCGAGCGTACGGCCGTACTCGCGCGGCAGCTCCCCGCCGGCCGGGTACGGGGTCGTCCGCTCGACGGGGATGTGCGTGTGCTCGGGGAGGTAGAGCCCCGCGAAACCACGTTGCTCCAGCTCGCGGGCGAGCCGGGTCGGAGTGATCGTCTCGTCGGTGAGGAAGATCGTCACGGAGATGCGCATGGGTCATCTGTAGCCGCTCGGAACGAGGATGTCCATACCGACCGGTCGGCATGCCCACCGAACGCACCCCTCGGACGCCACCCACGCAACGCGGCCCTCAAGGGGGCCCCCGTCGAGGCGCCCCCGTCGAGGCGCCCCCGTCGAAACGCGCCCCTCAAGACGCTGCCCTTGTTACGCCGCCCCTCAAGAGTCGCCCCTCTCGACGCCGCCCTCCAGACACCCCCGTCAAAACACGCCCCTCAAACGCGGCCCTCAAGGCACCCCCTCGACACCACCTCTCAAGGCACGCCCACGCGACGCCGCCCCCAGACGCCCCCGTCGAAACGCGGCCCTCACAACGCCGCCTCTCAAGACGCCGCCCAACGACGATGCCCCTCAAGACCCCGCCCCTCAAGACCCCGCCCCTCAAGACCCCGCCCCTCAAGTCCCCGCCCCTCGAGACCGCCCTCCAGACACCCCGTCAAAACACGCCCCTCAAAGCACGCGCCTCAAAACACACCCCTCGCGACGCCTCCGCTCAACACGCCGCCCCACGACGACGCCCCGTCAAAGGGCGTCCACAAGCCCGCCCTCAAGTCGCCCCTCTCGACGCCGCCCTCAGCTCACCCCCTCCCCTCTCAACCCGCCCTCCGGCGGGGCGGCAGCGAGGAGGGCCCGCTTGGCCAGGCGGTCCGTGCGGTCCCTGTCGCCGAGGCGGTGGAGGAGGATCCACCGGCCGTCGTCGTGCGCGGCGGCCACGACGGAGGAGCCGCGCGTGGCGCCGTTCTGCCACAGGATCGAGGGGCCGCGCTGCCAGGAGGGCGCGGGCTCGCCGAGCCGGCGTTCGACGAGCAGGGCGACCAGGATGTCCGCCAGCGTCCGGCACGTGGACCACAGCCCGCCGGCCGGCAGGATCGGCCCGGTCAGCGTCCACAGGGGCCGCGGCCGGCCGAACAGGCCGCGCGGCACGAGGCGTCGGTCCTCCGGCGGACACGCCGTCACCACCCCCGCCTCCAGCCCGAGCGGCAACAGGACGTACGTGTCCACCAGTTGCTGGTACGAGCGTCCCGTGACCGTCGTGAGCGCGTGCCCGAGGACGGCGTAGCCGAGGTTGGAGTACTCCTCCTGCCCCAGCCGCCCGGCCGCCAGCCGGTCCAGCTCGCGCAGCGTCTCCCTCAGGGCGGCCTCCGTGAAGTCGGCGTACGGGTCGTCCGGGGGACCCGTCGGCCCGGCGGGCAGGCGGGGCAGACCCGAGGTGTGCTCGGCGAGGTGCCGCAGGGTGATGCCCGTCCCCCTCGGCACCACGTCGACGTACTCCTCCAGCGGGGTGTCGAGCCCGACGGCCCCCTCCGCCGCCAACCGCGCCAGGACGGTGCCCGTGAACACCTTGGTGACGGAGCCGATCTCCACGTACCGGTCCGCGTCGTGGCCGTGGGCGACCCGGTCGTCGATGCCCGCTCCGCCGAGCAGGCAGGTCGGTGTCCGCACGTTCTTTCTCTCCTGTCGGACGAGTTCGGGTCAGGGCGAGGTCCCGCCCGTCACAAATGATCACCGTACGGCGACACCGGGACACCAGGACGACGGGACGACGTGTAGCGGACAGATCGACGCGGCCGCCGACGACTTGGCGGCCGTCTCCGCACGCCGTAAGCAACGCCGTGCGGAAATCTGGCGATTCCCTTCCCTTGCCCCGCAGTTCACAACCGAATACGAAAGTGGCACGCACCACCCACGCACCACTCCGCACCACCCCGCACCACCCACGCCATGTCACTCACGACCGACCTGGGGAGCAGCAGCATGTGCGACGACCACCACGGTGACGGGAACGGAATGGGAAGGCGCGCGCTGTTCGTGACGTCGGCGGCGGCTGCGCTTACGTTGGGAAGCGTGACCTTTGGGACGAGCGGCGCCGAGGCCGCGGACGGCGACCAGGAGACGAAGACGATCCGGGGGACCCTGCCCACCGGCTCCCCCGATTTCGTGTATCTGCCGGTCGAAGTGCCGTATGGAGTACGGGAGTTGAGGGTCTCGTACAGCTACGGGAGACCGACCGTCCCGGCCGGCACCGCCGGCAACGCGCTCGACATCGGTGTCTTCGACGAGCGCGGCACCGACCTCGGCGGCAAGGGCTTCCGCGGCTGGTCGGGCGGCGCCCGCACGGAGTTCTTCATCCGGGCGGAGGAGGCGACCCCGGGTTACATCCCGGGCCCGGTCCGCCCGGGCACCTGGCACATCGCGCTGGGCCCGTACACGGTGGCGCCGGAAGGGCTGCCGTACGAGATCACGATCACCCTCACCTACGGCAGGCCGGCCGCGGCGGTGAAGCCGGTGTACCCGCCGGAGCGGGCCAAGGGGCGGGGCCGGGCCTGGTACCGGGGCGACTGCCATCTGCACTCCTGGTACTCCGACGGCCGCCGTACACTCGCCGAGCTGGCGGCGCTGGCGCGGGCGGCGGGTCTGGACTTCATCAACAGCTCGGAGCACAACACCCAGTCCGCGCACGCCCATTGGGCCGAGCACGCGGGCGACGACCTCCTCATCCTGCTGGGCGAGGAGGTCACCACCCGCAACGGTCACGTGGTGGCGCTCGGTGTCGACCCGGGCACGTTCGTCGACTGGCGCTACCGCGCCCGGGACAACCGCTTCGGCAAGTACGCCCGCCAGATCCGCCGCGCGGGCGGTCTCGTCGTCCCGGCCCACCCGCACGCCACCTGCATCGGCTGCAACTGGAAGTTCGGCTTCGGCGAGGCGGACGCGGTGGAGGTGTGGAACGGCGCGTACTCGCCGGAGGACGAGGTGGCGCTCGCCGACTGGGACGGCATGCTCGTCGCGGCCGTGCGCGAGGGCCGCCAGGACTGGATCCCGGCGATGGGCAACAGCGACGCCCACCGCGACCCCGACCCCGTCGGCCGCCCCCAGACGGTCGTCCTCGCCGACGATCTGACCAGGGAGGCCATCCAGGAGGGGCTGCGGGCCGGCCGCTCGTACGTCGCCGAGTCCAAGGACGTCTCCGTGACCTTCACGGCGTCCGGGGCGCGCGGCGAGCACGCGGGCATCGGCGAACGGCTGAAGGTGGCCCCGGACACCCCGGTCACCGTCCGTCTGGAGGCGACGGGTTCGGCCGGCTGCACCATCCGCTTCGTCACCGACCAGGGCGTCCTGTTCACCTCCGCCGAGATCCCGGCGTCCGGCACCGGCTCGGCTCAGTGGCGTACGACGGCCTCGTACGCGGCGTACGTACGCGCCGAGGTCCGCCGGCCGCCCGTGATCCCGGGCTACCCGGGCCCGATGGCGGCCTTCACGAACCCGATCTTCCTGGGGCGGCGGTAGCCCTGCGGGAACCGGCGTACGGAACAAGCCGGTTGGGGCTTAAATTTGGCTCGACACGTGCGTACGTATGTGTGACGCACAGGCACGGTGGAGGAGACGGCGCCCATGACCGATCACGCGACCACGCCAGACCCGGCGGCGGCTCCGGCGGCGAAGGAGAAGGTCGACACTTCGGTGCCCGCCTCCGCCCGCATCTGGAACTACTGGCTGGGCGGCAAGGACAACTACCCGGTGGACGAGGCGGCCGGTGACGCGTACGCCGGCGCCTTCCCCGGCATCGTCACCATCGCCCGCAGCAGCCGCGCGTATCTGCGGCGCAGCATCCGGCACCTGGTGGAGGTGGAGGGCGTACGGCAGTTCCTGGACGTCGGCACCGGGCTGCCGACGGCCGACAACACCCACCAGGTCGCCCAGCGCAGCGCGCCGGAGGCGAGGATCGTCTACGTCGACAACGACCCGATGGTCCTCGCGCACGCCCGCGCGCTGCTCTACTCCTCCCCCGAGGGCGCCACGGCGTACGTCGACGCCAGCCTCTACGACACGGACCGCATCCTGGAGGCCGCCGCCGAGACGCTGGACCTGTCCCGGCCCACGGCACTGATCCTCAGCGGCATCCTGGGCCACGTCGGCGACTACGAGGAGGCCCGCGACATCGTCCGCCGTCTCCTCGCCGGTCTCCCCTCCGGCAGCTACCTCAACATCAACGAGGGCTCCCGGGGCACCGACCCGGACTACGAGCGCGCCCAGGACGCCTACAACGAGACCGGCGCCGTCCCGTACTTCCTCCGCCCGGTCGACCACATCGCCGGGTTCTTCGAGGGCCTGGACCTGATCGCCCCGGGCATCGTGTCGGTACCGCTGTGGCACCCGGACGACACGGCCCAGGGCGAGCCGAAGCCGATCGGTCAGCACGGGGGCGTGGGCCGGAAGCCGTAGGCCACGTGGGCGGGCGGCCGGGACCTCAGGTGGCTCCGGCCCCCCTCTCCGGGGCGGTCCCGGCCGCCCTCTCCGGGCTGGTCCCGGCCGCCAGGTCGGCGACGACCGCCGCGTGGTCGGAGGGCCATACGCCGTCCACGGGGCCGTCGCCCGCACGCCGTACGGCACGGACGTGGCCGATCCCGCCGGGGCCGGGCGGTCCGACGTGGATGTAGTCGACGCGTACGCTCGGCCCGAACGTCCCGGCGACGTACGGGTTCCCCTTGTCCCACGTGGCCGACGGCGCGCCCGGTTCGGCATACTCCCAGACGTCGAAGAGGCACTGCCCGGGCACGACGGGCGCGGTCTTGTAGCCGCCGAACAGCCGGATCTCGTCGGAGTCGGGCCAGGCGTTGAAGTCCCCGGTGATCACGGGCGGATGGATGCCCCCGCCCCGGTGCCGGGCCACGAACCCGGCCAGCGCGGTGACCTGGCGGCAGCGCAGCGCGGACGCGCCGGTCTCGGAGCTGAGGTGGGCGGTGAAGAAGGGGACGGGCGCGTCCGGCACGTCGAGGAGGGCGTAGAGCGCGCCGCGCCCGCTCTGTCCCTCTCCCGTCGGCAGCCCGATGGCATCCCGCTCCAGGACGGGCCACCGGCTCAGCACGGCGATGCCGATCCCGACGGTCGGGTCCCCGATCCGCCGCTGCCAGCGCTCCGGATCGCCGTACGCGCCCCAGGCCCAGTGCATGCCGAGCTCCCCGGCGAGCCACGCGGCCAGGTTCGCCCCGTCCTCGCCGTCCTGCTCCCACACCTCCTGCAACCCGACCACGTCGGGCCGCAGTTCACGCAGCACGGCGAGGATCGCCTTCTGCCGCTCCTGCCACGGCCCGAACCGCCACCACAGGTTCCACGTCACGACCCGCACCGGCCACCCACCGCCTTCACCGCGTACCCGATCCTGTAACCCGTACCTCCCACACCCCGAGGAGAACCACTCCGATGTCCCGCCATACGGACCTCAAGCAACGGGTCGTCACGGCCTTCCAACGCCACGTCGCCAACCCGGTCCTGCGCCGCGTCCCGCTCCAGACCGTCCTGGAGACCACCGGCCGCGCCTCCGGCCTCCCCCGCCGCACCCCGATCGGCGGGCGCCGCGTCGGCGACACGTTCTGGCTGGTCTCGGAGTACGGCGAGAGGTCCCAGTACGTACGGAACATCAAAGCCGACCCCTCGGTGCGGCTCCGTATCCGGGGCCGCTGGCACGAGGGCACGGCCCACCTGCTCCCCGACGACGACCCGGTGGCCCGCCTGCGGACGCTGCCCCGTATGAACAGCGCGGCGGTACGGGTGCTGGGGTCACGGCTGCTGACGGTACGGGTGGACCTGCGCGGCTAGGAACCGTTCGGCAGGCGGCAGATGACCTGCGCACGGTCCCGGACGACACCGTTTCGCTCCCGTGGCCCTGGGAAGCCGAGACCCAGCTGTCCCCGGGACCCGGCACGTCCCACGGCCCCCGCGGTGGATAGCATCTCCTGTCCCTGCCCCCCACCTACGCTTTTGGAGTCCCCCCGTGAACCGCACCCCCGGCTTCCCTCTCTCCCGCCGCGGCCTCATACGCACCGGCGCCGGCGCCTCGCTCGCGGCGCTCGGGCTGGGCGTCGGCGCGCAGACCGCCTCCGCCGCGGTGGCCGCCACCAAGCGGTTCGATCTCACACAGCCGTCGTACGACCTGTTCCGGTCCAAGGACACGCACGGAGCGCGGGTCCAGCAGAGCTTCGCCTTCGACTGGGAGAACAAGTTCCTGTTCGTGGCGACCAAGCGGAGCGGAAGCACCGAGGCCGACGGTGACCTGTGCATCAACAAGATGGACTTCGACGGGAACTACCTCTCGTACATGCACCTCGACGGCTTCGGCCACGGCGTCGCCTTCGCCGCGCTGCCGCACGGTTCCGGCACCGAGCTGTGGATCGAGTGCGCCGCGAACACCAAGGGGTACGGCACCGCGCTCGCCCCCATCACCTACCAGGCCAACACCACCCTGAGCTCGCCGGCCGGCTCGGCCGCTTACCGGCCGATCTCCGGGGCCACCGAGTACACCTGCTCCGCCGACCCGGTCTACGACCGCATGATCGTGCGCTACCACACCAGCTCCGGCAAGCGCATCGCCGTGTACCCCCTGTCCGCCTTCCGGACGGGCAGCTTCGGCTCGCCGCTGGTCGACTTCGCACAGCCGGCGATCTCCGGCACCCCGCAGGGCTACGCCCTCTACGGCTCGTACATGTACTTCCTGACGGGTGACGCGTACCCCGGCGACGGCAGCCCCGTCGGCGACGGCAACACCTACATCACCAGCATCGACATCAACACGGGCACCGTGAAGCAGGGCCCCGTCCTCAGCAAGGCCGGATCCACCCTCCACCACCGGGAGCCCGAGGGCCTGGCGGTCTACCGCACCGACGCCGGCGAGGCCCGCCTCTTCATCGGCTTCGCCACCGGCGTGGAGGGCGACCGGCGCTCCAGCATCTTCTACAAGAAGGCGCTGGTCTGAGCCGGGTCAGTCCGGGCTGAGCCCGGGGAGTTCGCGGGTGAGATCCCGGTCAGGCCTCCTCGGGTTCCAGCTCGAACGTGAAGTAGATGCTCAGTGTGTAGGGCTCGTCCTCGTCGTGCGCGAAGTCCCAGGAGACGTCGACCAGGAAGACGTCGTGCTCCGCCACCCACTCCTGCGCCTTCCGGAAGGCGTCCGCGGCGGTGGTGGCCGGGAACAGCTTCCTGGCCATGGGGTGCACCTGACTCTCGGCGTCCGAGTCGTCGAAACCCTCCGGGACGGCCAGACAGAGATCGGGATCGAGTTCCATGGACTGCGCCCTTTCGGTCGGTGACGCCGGGTAAGACCCCCGCGCCCCGGGAGAGGTTGCTCAGCCCATTACCGCCCCTGTCGGCCGTACGCCTGCGGCTCGACCCACGCGCCCGTGCGGGTCCTCGATGAAATGCCGTACGGCGTCGGGGTCCCGGAGGGTCGGGAAGTGGTCGGCGGACGGCAGCCGGGGATGTGGGCGGCGGCGATCTCCTCGTTGCGGAGACGACTTCGGGCTGGTCCTTCTCGCCGAGGAGGGGGGCGGAGGGGAGGGCCAGTTCGCCGAGCCGGTCGAAGGCCGGGGGCGCCGGGGTCTCATGGCCGTACGTCGTGAACCAGGCCGGGATCGCCGCCCGCAACGACTCGGTGGCCTCGCCCCGTGCCCAAAAGGGCCTAATCGGTCAAACCGTCGGTGGCCGACACGCCACGAACACGAACTCCTTCCCGGGGCGGTCCGGCGCGTCCCGTACCTCCCCCAGTTCGTACCCGTGAGCGATCAGATCCGCCTCGATCTCCTGGCGCTCGCGGAATCTGAGGGTGGAGTCGGAGGTGAGGGTCTCTCCGGCGCCGCCGATGACGTAGTGCCAGCGGAACGTCACCAGGGGGCCGGCGACCTCGGTCAGCTCGACCCAGCTCTCGACCGTGCCGACACCCGGGACGTCCGTCACCCCGTACGACGCCTCGCGGTTCCACATCTCCCAGGCCCGCCCGGCCGGGTCCCGGGTCTCGAAGACGAGACGGCCGCCAGGGCGCAGCGCCTCGTACGCGGCCGCCAGCGTCCGCCGCCATCCCTCCGCGTCGACGATCGCCTGCGCCACGTTGGCCGTCATCGTCACGAGGTCGACCCGCAGCGGGGGCAGTGCCGAGGCATCACCGTGAATCCACCGGACCCGGTCCGCCCCCGGCTTCGCCCGCGCGACGTCGAGGGAGGCACCGGCCGGGTCGAGCCCGACGACCTCCACCCCGCGCTCCGCCAACAACAACGCGAACACGCCCGTCCCACAGCCGACGTCCAGCACGCTCCTCGCACCGAACTCCTCCGCGAGCAGGACGTACGCGTCCAGGTCGCCGCGGTCGGGGTCGAGCGGGTCGTAGAGCTCGGCCAGCCGTCGGTCGTGGAAGATCTCGTCAGCCATGAAGTCGAACCTCCCCCGCCCAACGTCCCCTGACGCGCCGGGATTCACGCGACACGGAGTGGGTGCTCTGGAGCCGCTGGCATGGACGGACCGGGCTCGAAGGCACGGTGGCTCGTTCGTGTGGCCGTGAGCGCGGTGTGGGCGGGGGCGTTGGTGGGCACGGGGGCGCCGTCGGCGTCCGCCGGGGCGCAGGGCTGCAGTCAGCGGACCTGCATCGAGGTCCGGGGCAGGGTCTGCGCGTCGAGACGATCTCCACGGCGACGACCTGGAACGGCGACTTCACCGGCCATTTCCACATCTGGGGCGGCGGCATCCACACCAACAGCGCGACCGGCTTCTGGGGCTGCCACCAGAAATTCACGGTCCCCGTCCACCGCGACCTCCCCAACGGCGCGGTGCTCTGCGCCGAGGGCTGGGAGCACCTCAACGGCGGTATGGAGTAGCGGGCGGGCCTGCGCGGAGGTTCACTTCTGAGGGATGGTTGCCGGGAACCTCAGATCCTGCTCTGAACCCCCGTCTTCGCCTTGTTGACGTTCGCGGCCCGATGCCATGATCACGGCCTCGCCCGGTGACCAACGGGCTGAACAACGGGGGTAGTTCATGTCACACGCATCTCGTACGTCACGCATGTCACGCACGTCCCGCCGCACACTCGCCGCCCTGACACTGCTCTCGGCGGCGGTCGTCCTCTCCACCACCGCCTGCTCGTCGAGCGGCGGCAACGGGGCGGCGGACGAACAGCCGGTACGAGCGGCCTCGCCCAGCCCGGCGAAGGCGACTCCGGCGGCGGTCTCCGACGAGGCCGACGCCGACGTCGAGGCCGACGCTTCGGAAGTGTCCGTGGACCGCGCCCCGGACCTGAACATGGACGGCCGGATCGTCCTGCGTCAGAACCGTACCCAGGGCAGCGCGTCCCTGGAGTTCGGCGAGGCGAAGAAGGGCGACGGCGAGGCCTTGACCGTCGCGGTGGAGTGCGAGGGCAAGGGCAGGATCGAGGTCGTCCTGCGTTCCGTCGGCGCCTCCTTCCCCATGGAATGCCTCGACGGCGAAGTGACCGGTATCGCCAACGTGTTCGCCGTCGAGGGAGCGGCCGGTGCAGGCACCGTCTCCGTCACCAGCCCGTCGAACGTCCACTGGTCCCTGTCGATCGGCCGTAGCGAACCGACGGAGCAGGACCTCAGCTGATAGGTCCGCTACGGATGGCTCCGTCCTGTGCGTGGCGGAGTACGGCATCGGCCAGTTCGCCCGGGCTGGACTCACCGTCCAGGAACACCGTGTCGGTGGGCAGGGTGTCCATGGCAGCCGCGCACGCCGCGATGCGCTCCTTGCACCACCGGCGGACCCGTTCGTCCTGCTCGGGGTCGTCCGGCGTGAAGCTCCGGCCGTCGATCCGGGCGGCCAGTACGTCCTCGGGCACCTTGAGGAAAAAGTGGTGGAGGGGGATGCCCGCGGCCCCGATCGCGCCGAAGACCTCGGCCATGTACGCGGGGTTCACGAGGGTCATCGGCGCGAGGACCGGCCGCCGGTACTCCTCCGCCAGGCCCACCAGCATCTCGGCCACCTGCCGCCGCCAGAGCCGCAGATCCTGGAAGTCCCCGGTCGGCACCTCCACGATCTCCCTCAGCACATAGCCGATCACCTCGGGATCGCACACCAACGCCTCGGGCCACCGCCCCCGCAGCTCCTCGACCAGCGTGGTCTTGCCGCTCCCGAAGGCCCCGTTCACCCATACGATCATCAGCCGATCGTATTCGTCCCCGCCGGTCAGATGGTCCGTGCGAACGCGGCGAGGGTGCCGAAGTCCGGTGCGCACAGGCCGAGTCGGGGGTCGGTGCGGTGCAGCAGGGCGGAGCCGGGGTGGCGGCCGGCCACGAAGTCCCGGTCGGGGACACCGATCTCGTCGTCGACCCACGCGAACGGCCGCCCGGCCGCGTGTTCGACGAGACGTGGTGTCTTCCAGAACACCCCCGGGTGCTCCGCGACACCGGACACCCCCGACCCGCCCGTCTCGGGCCAGTCCACCACCGGCAGCTCCGGCAGCCCGAGGACCGGTCCGATGTACGTGTTGGCCTCACCGACCCACGTCGTCGCCCACACCAGGTCGAACAGCTCGCTCAGCTCCAGCAGTTGACGACCGTGTTCCGGGTTGAGCCAGACCCGCAGCGGCTTGACGGACGCCGGGGGCCGCCCCGGATGCTGGGCGAGCCAGCCCCGCGGTTTCATCCGATGCGTCGCGTAACCGTCGGGCCGACGCTCCGGCTTCGCGGCGTACGGGTTCAACGGACCGTCCACGTCCAGGTAGAGGAGAGGCCGGCTCACCACGAAACACGCCCAACGCACCCAACGCGTCCGCAGCACCCGCAGCACCTGAAGCGCCCTGCCCGCCACCCTTCCCGCATTGGAACATCATCGTGCCCCCGGCGATCGCAAGGGAAGGCCTCACCCCGGCCAGACGATCGCCTGCACCTCGCTGTACGCGTGCAGCGCGTACGACCCCACGTCCCGGCCCACCCCGCTCTTCTTGAACCCGCCGAACGGCGCCTCCATGTTGCGGCCGACGGTGTTCACCCCCACTCCCCCCGCCCTGAGCCGCCGGGCCACGCGGAACGCTCTGGCCACGTCCCCCGACCAGACGTAGTCGATGAGGCCGTAGTCGCTGTCGTTGGCGAGGGCGACCGCCTCGTCCTCGTCGTCGAAGGGGAGGACGACGACGACCGGGCCGAAGATCTCCTCCCGGACGACCCGCATATCCGGCGTGCAGTCCGCCAGCAGCGTGGGCGCGACGTAGAAACCCCGGTCGTACGGCGGCCGCTCACCCCCCGCCACCACCCGCGCCCCCTCCTTGCGGCCCACCTCGACATACGACTCCACCCGGTCCCGGTGGGCCGCCGAGATCACCGGCCCCACCACCGTGCCCGCCTCGCGCGGGTCGCCCACCGTCAACCCTCCAACATACGCGGCCAGTTGGGTCACCAGACGGTCGTAGACACCGCGTTGTGCGATCACCCGCGTCGGCGCCGTGCAGATCTGTCCGCTGTAGAAGGTGAAGGTGGTGGCGATGCCGGCCACCGCCGCGCCCACGTCCGCGTCGTCGAAGACGACCGCCGCGCCCTTCCCGCCCAGCTCCATCAGCTGGCGCTTCATCCCGCGCCCGCACACCTCCGCGATCCGCTGTCCGACGGCCGTCGAGCCGGTGAAGCTCACCATGTCGACGTCCGGGGAGTCCACGGCCGCCTCGCCCACGTCCGCGCCCGGCCCGCTCACCACGTTCACCACACCCGGCGGAACACCGGCGGCCTCCAGGGCCTCCGCCATGCGGTACACGGAGAGCGGGTCCTGCGGGGCCGGTTTCACGACCACCGTGTTGCCCATGGCGAGCGCGGGGGCGATCTTGCCAGCCGGGTTGGCCCAGGGGTTGTTGTACGAGGTGACGCAGGTGACCACGCCCACGGGCTGGCGTACGGCGAGGGCGCCCATCACGGCCGCCTTGCCGAAGGGGCCCGCCTCGTTGATCTGGGGCGCGATCGGCTCCTCCACCGGCTCGACACGGGCGTACCGCTGGAAACGGGCCGCCCCGACCCCCACCTGCATCCCCCGCGCCGTACCGGTCGTCGCGCCGGTCTCGGCCCGGGCGAGCTCGGCGTACGGGACGAGATGGCGGCGTATGTGGTCCGCCGTACGGGCCAGCACGGCCGCCCGCTCCGCCGCCGGGGTCCGTGACCACGGGCCGAAGGCCTCGCGGGCGGCGGCGGCTGCCGCGTGCACCTGTTCCCGCGAGGCCCCCGGCGCCCACCCGACGACGCCCTCGGTCGCCGGGTCGATCACCGCGTAGTGCCCACCGTCGGGCTCCACCCAGGAGCCGCCGATGAACAACCGCCGCCGCTCCGAAGACCCCTCGGGACTCACCTCGTACTCACCGTCCGCGTGTCCCGCCCGCTGCGCAGCACCTTCCCCGGCACGGCACCGGTCACCACGTCGTCGCGGATCGCCTCGACCCCGTTGACCCAGACGGCCCGTACGCCGATCGCCTTCGAGTCGAGGCGCGGGCTGTCACCCGGCAGGTCGTGCACCAGGGTGGCCTTGCCGGCGTCGACGCGCTCCGGGTCGAAGAGGACGAGGTCAGCGTGCCAGCCCTCCCGGACCTGCCCCCGCTCCCGCAGGCCGAAGAGCCGCGCCGGGTCGTCGGTCAGCATCTTCACCGCCTGTTCGAGCCCGACCAGTTTCCGGCCGCGCAGACAGTCCCCGATGAACCGGGTGGTGTACGGGGCGCCGCACATACGGTCCAGATGGGCGCCCGCGTCCGAGCCGCCGAGGAGGACGTCCTCGTGGCGCCAGGTCTCGGCGCGCAGGGCCCAGGAGTCGGGGTCGTTGTCGGTGGGCATGGGCCACAGCACCGTACGGAGGCCGTCGGCGGCGCAGATCTCCACCAGGCACTCGAACGGTTCCTGTCCCCGCTCCGCCGCGATGTCCTTGACGACCCGCCCGGTCAGGCCCTCGTTCGCCTCGCTGTAGGTGTCCCCGATGACGTACCGCCCGAAGTTGGCGAGCCGCCGGAAGACACCGGCTTCCCTCGAGTCCGCGCGCCGCAGCATCTCCGCCCGTACGTCCGGGTCACGCAGCCGTTCGATCCGCTCGGGCACCGGCAGGCCCAGGATCGGCCCCCACCCCGGGATCAGGTTCAGCGCGCAGAACGTCCCCAGCGACATGTTCATGGGCGTGAGGATCGGCATGGTGAGGGCCACCACGCGGCCCCCGGCCTTCCGCGCCCGCTCACTCGCCTCCAGCTGCCTCGGCACGCGCTCGGGAACGGCCGAGTCGATCGTCAGCACGTTCCAGTTGAGCGGCCGCCCCGCCACCGCGCTCATCTCCACGAAGAGATCGATCTCGTCGTCGCTGAACTGGTCCAGGCATCCGGCGACGATCGCCTCGATCTGCGTGCCCTCGTGTTCGCCCACGGCCCGTGACAGTGCGATCAGCTCGGCGGGCGTGGCGTGCCGCGAGGCGACGGGCCGGCCGTCCCCGTCGCTGTGCGTCGACGACTGCGTGGTCGACAGCCCCCACGCCCCCGCCTCCATCGCCTCGTGGAACAGCCGCAGCATCGCGTCCAGCTGCTCGTCACTCGGCTGCCCGCCGATCGCGTCCGGCCCCATGACGTACCGCCGCAGCGCGCAATGCCCCACCATGAACCCGGCGTTGACGGCGATCCGTCCTTCGAGCGCGTCCAGGTACTCGCCGAACCCGCTCCAGTTCCAGGGCGCCCCCTCCTCCAACGCGACCAGCGACATCCCCTCGACCTTGGACATCATCCGCCGCGTGTAGTCCGCGTCCTCGGGACGGGAGGGGTTCAGGGGCGCCAGCGTGAACCCGCAGTTCCCGCCCGCGACCGTGGTCACCCCGTGGTTGAGGGAGGGAGTCGCGTACGGGTCCCAGAACAGCTGGGCGTCGTAGTGCGTGTGGGGGTCGACGAACCCGGGCGCCAGCACGAGCCCGGCCGCGTCCTCGGACGTACGGGCGTCTTCGGCGACGTTCTGCCCGATGACGGCGATACGGCCGTCGCGTATGCCCACGTCGGCTGTGTAGGCAGGGGCACCGGTCCCATCGACGACGGTCACACCTTTGATGACATGGTCGAGCACGACTCGCTCCTTCCGGGTGCCTGGTAAGAATGTGGGTGCCGCCCATGCCGGTCAGGGGCGCGGGGAACTGCGCGACCAGCCCCCACCCACCCTCAGCCGCCACTCGACCTCAGACAGCCCCTCGAAACCGCGTGGTGCGATGCACAGGATCCGTGTCGATCTTCGGAATCACGTGCTCCCCGACGAGGCGAATGGTCTGCAGCGTCGCGTCCTTCGGCACCCCCACCGGCAACCCGAAGCTCAGCTGATCCGCCCCGGCCTGCTCCCACCGCTTGCACTGCCGGACCACCTCGTCCGGGTCCCCGCAGATCAACAGCTCTTCCTCGATGAGCAGTTCGATGAACTCCTCGTTGTACTCGGGCAATGTCTCCGGCCACACGGGGAAGCCGTCCGGCCGGGGGAACGTGTCGTGGTACCGGAAGACGAGCGACGGCAGGTAGTGCAGCCCCCCGTTGACCGCCACCCGCACCGCCTCGTCGTGGGTGGGCGCGCAGATCGCCGTCGTCGTCACCATCACGTTGTCGTTGACGAAGTCCCCGATCGGCTCGGCGTCGACGATCGCGGTCTTGTACTGCTCCAGCACCCACTCCATGTCGGAGACCTTCTGCACGCTGAAGCCGAGCACCCCGAGCCCCTTGCGCGCGGCCATGGCGTACGACGGCGGCGACCCGGCGGCGTACCACATCGCCGGGTGGGACTTCCCGTACGGCTTGGGCAGGATCTTGCGCGGCGGCAGGGACCAGTGCTTGCCCTGGAAGCCGACGTACTCGTCCTGGAGCCACATCTTGGGGAACTCGGCGATGGTCTCTTCCCAGATCTCCTTGGTGTAGTTCATGTCGGTCACACCGGGGATGAACCCGAGGATCTCGTGCGAGCCCGCCCCGCGCCCGCTGCCGAACTCGAAGCGGCCCTCGGTGAGATGGTCGAGCATGGTGACCTTCTCGGCGACCTTCACGGGGTGGTTGACCTGGGCGAGCGGGTTGAAGATCCCGGAGCCCAGGTGGATCCGCTCGGTCGCGTGTGCCAGGTACCCCAGGAACACGTCGTTGGCGGACAGGTGCGAGTACTCCTCCAGGAAGTGGTGCTCGGACGCCCAGGCGTACTTGAAGCCGGACTTGTCCGCCTGGATGACGTACTCGGTCTCCTCCATCAGCGCCTTGTGCTCCGCGAGCGGATCCGTCTCGGCCCGCTTGCCCACGTATCCCTGTACAAAGAGCCCGAATTCCAAGGAGGTTCACCGTCCTCAGCCATACCCGGCAGCCGTATCTGACAGTACGTCAGATCTCGATACGGCCGACTGTTCCACCGGCCCCCGTGGAGCGTCAATAGCTGACGTGCCGTCAGATAACTGTGATCCAGGCTTACCGTGAGCACAGGCTCGCCGTGATCACAGGCTCACCCCGGCCAGCCAGCCGCCGTCGATCACGAACGGCTGCCCGGTGATGTAGGAGGAGTCCGCACAGGAGAGGAAGAGGGCCAGCCGGGCGACCTCCTCGGGGCGGCCGATCCGGCCGAGCGGGACGCGCTTGCGGTAGAGCTTGTCGACGGCCGCCGCATCCCCTCCGTCCCCCGGATCGCTCATCGCGGTGTCGACGGCGCCCGGACAGACCGCGTTGACCCGGATGCCCTTGCGGGCCAGCTCCAGCGCGGCCACACGGGTGAGGCCGACGATCGCGTGCTTGGTGGCGGCGTACGCGCCGACGTACGCCATGCCCGTCATCCCGGTGTACGAGGCGGTGTTGACGATTGTGCCGCCGCCGGCCGCCTCGATCTCGGGGGCGAGGGCCTTGATGCCGAGGAAGACACCGACCTGGTTGACCCGCACGACCTGCATGAACTCGTCGAGGGGGGTGTCGACGAGGGAGTTGAAGCGCAGGACGCCGGCGTTGTTCACGAGGCCGTCGACCCGGCCGTACGCGGCCTTGGTGGCGGTCACGGCCGTCGCCCAGTCCTCCTCGCGGGACACGTCCAGGTGGACGTAGAGCGCGCCGATCTCCTTGGCGAGGGCCTCGCCCCGGTCGTCGAGCACGTCGGCGACGACGACCTGGGCCCCCTCCTCCCGGAACAGCCGGGCCTCCTGCTCCCCCTGGCCGCGCGCGGCGCCTGTGACGAGGACGACACGTCCGTCGAGCTTGCCCATGCGGACTCCCATCGCGGTGTGTTGGTCGAGGTCAGGGTACCTCTACATCTGACGGTGTGTCAGTTGAGCGAGTGATGGCTTGCATTTGCGATCTCAAGTGACCCGGGAGTAGGGACATTTGACTCTGTCCACTGGCTGTACGGGACCCCAATAATCCTCCATCGGAAGGTAAAGCACCCCCCAAGGAGAGACAGCCATGGCAGCCAAGAGGCGCTTCAGGAACAAGAAGGTCCGATACTTGGCGATCGGCGCCTCACTCGCGACCGGCGCGGCCACCGTCACCGTGCTGCTGCCGTCGGCCAACGCCGCCGACGAGCCGACTGCCGAACGGATCATGAGGATGTGCGAAAGGACTGCCAAGCTCAACGGAAAGCAGCAGTCGACGAGCGATTTCGGGGGCGGCCTCGGGGACGGATTCGAATCCGACACCTGTGATTTCGTGGAGACGAAGTTCGAGACCTTCGACGGCCCTACGGAGAAGGTCACTGTCGACTTCCCGAACTGCGAGCCGAACGCCACCGAACCATCGAAGGTGACCACCGAGTTCTCCAAGGCGGTGGGCCAGGGCCAGGGCAAGTACACCGCGACCCAGCAGGGCGCCCTCGGTGGTCTCTTCGGAGCCCTGAGCGGCGGCTGGGTGAAGCACAAGGGCACGCTGGACATGACCGTCAAGACGGCCACAGCCAGCGAGTCGGAACAGCGGGAAGTTCCTGTCGGCAAGGTCATGCACGTGACCTTCACGCCGAAGATGCAGCGCATGACCGGCGAATGGCGGGTACACCTCGACGCCGACCCTGGCAGCTTCGCCGTGAACCCCTCCCCCGAGAAGAACTTCGTGGCGCCGGAGGTCGTCGAGGGGCCGGTCATCCTGGAAAGCGCCGCGGGCACGCCCGGGCTCGCGGACGGCACCACCAAGGTCGTCCTGGAGGACTGCTGACCGAAAGGCCGACAGCCGACGGCCTCCGATCGACCCGCCAACCCTCCCACCAGTACTTATCCCCCTCACTCTCGCAGGAGACCCACATGACACGCACCGGGCGCAGCGGCAACCACCGCAGCAAGAAGAAGCGCATCACCCTCGCTCTGGCGCCGGTCGTCGCCCTCGGACTGGCCGTCCCGCTGATGTACAGCGCGGGAGCCGCCACCCCCGACGAGGTGGCCACCGACTGCCGCACGGACTCGGACAGGCTGGAGAACTGCGAGTTCGTCGACGTCCAGTCCAAGGCCAACAGCCTCGGCCCCAACGAACGGGTCACCTCGGTGACCGACAATTGCGGAGTCAGCACCGCGGCGACGAAGACCTTCAGCGGCACGGCCTCCGTGACCCGCGTCATTCAGCTGGAGGACGGCTTCAACACGGACGGCAGTACGAAGCTGGCGAGCTCCATCTTCGAGATCGGCGTCAAGTTCGCCACACAGGAATTCAATATCAAGCGCGACGACACCACGTCGTCGTTCTCCTTCTCCAGGGCCGACACGGTCAAGGCGGACCACATCGCCTTCTTCATGTGGTCCCACAAGCGCACCGACGTGAGCGGCTTCCTCAAGGCCACCTACAAGGAGGCCCAGGACGGCCAGAAGGTGTTCTTCTCGCCCAGCGAGAACGCCACCACCGTCCACGTCTTCTACCCGCAACTCCTGCCCAGCGGAACGCCGGACGGCCGGCTCTGGCTGCGCAATGTGAAGTGCGGTACGCCCCAGGCCAACGGAATCCTCAACAGCGAGAACAGCGTGCGCGCCGAACCCGGATTCGACGCGGGCGGCGCGAACGTGACCGACATCGAGATTCCGCTCTCCGACGTCACCATTCAATAGGACTCGGAGAAATCCGAGTAATCCCCTGATCCCCCGTGCCAGGCGCGGGGGATTTTTTTCAGGAGCCCGGTCACGAGTCCGACAGGGCATTCTCAAACGCGAACACCGGTGGCCGCTCCCAGCCACCTCAGCACCGCCTCCGTACTCCCCCGTACATCCAGCTTGGCGTAGATGTTGCTGAGGTTGTTGCGGACGGTCTTCTCGCTCAGGGTCAGACGCAGCCCGATCTCCTGGGCACCGAGGCCGGTGGAGAGCAGCTCCATGATCTGCCGTTCGCGGGGGGAGAGCAGTGAGCGCAGCCGCTCCCTCGCCTCGTCCTCACCGGGGATCTGTCGGGCGGCGTCACGGATGATGGCGCACGCGACGGGCGAGAAGTAGGTGTGGCCGACCGTGGCGGCCACGACCGCCGAGGAGAGCATGCAGGCGCAGTAGTCGCCCTCCACCAGGTAGCCGGCCCCGCCCCGGAACACGTCCACCACCGCGTCGGTGTCCCTGAGCGGGCTGACGACGATCACCGGAGCGGTCATCGCTCCCATGGCCTTCAGCAGCTCCGCGAAAGAGACGGACGGGTCCTCGCACCGCAGGACCACGACATCCACCTCGGTCTCGCGGAGCGCGCGGTACGGCGGTGGGACGTGCAGCGCGCTGCTCACGTACCGGTCGTCGGGGGCCGGCCAGTCGTGGTGCGGCCAGTCCCGCTCCGCGCAGGCGAGCGCCACCGACAGACCGCGGCCGTCACTGTGGCCGTGGCCGAGGGACGAGGGCGTCTGCACGCGGGGCGGGTGCGCCGGGAGACGGGAGGAACGTGCGGGAGCAGCTGAAACGGTGGTACCTACGTGCTGGGACGTTCCGATGTGCCGGGGGGATCGCACTTCGTGGGTCCTTCCGCCGAAGCCATGACTCCCTTACATACGCGGCCCCGACGCCACTTGTTCGAAGATTCAAGAACAAAACGCAAACCTGTCAGACAGCCACTCGCCCGAGCGTCTCACCACGGCGTTGGGGCAGCCGAATCCTCGAACTCCCTTATCTCTTAGGGCCGTTCACCGACCCACCGGATCGTCCGGGCGCGCACCGGAGACGACCGGCTGTCGCTCCTCCCGCCCGCCCCAGCGCCGCGAGGGCGAGGGCCAAGCCTCTTGAGGGCATTGTCGCCGCCGCCCTGCGTCAGGGCTCGTCCGGCAGATCACGAGCCGAGCCAGGGCCGGACGGAGGCGAGGGCCGGCCAGTGCCCTAATCGTGTTGACCGCCCCCGGCAGGCAGTGCTGGAGTCGGCACGTGGACAGCATCCCCGCCAACCGGCAGCTCTGGAACCGGATCAGCAGCGCCTACCAGCACGAGCACGACCCGCAGATCGGCGCCGCACCCCGGCTGTGGGGCATGTACTCCGTCCCCGACGCGCACCTGAACGCCCTGGGCGACGTCACCGGCAAGCGCGTCCTCGAACTCGGCTGCGGCGCCGGCCAGTGGTCCAGGGCGCTCGCCGCCGAGGGCGCCACCGTGGTCGGGCTCGACCTGTCCGAAGCCCAACTCGCCGCAGCGGCCAGCGCGATGGGGGCGGCCCGCTACCCGCTGGTGCAAGGCGCCGCCGAACAGCTCCCCTTCGCCGCCGGCAGCTTCGACCTGGTGTTCTGCGACTTCGGTGGGCTCAGCTGGGCGCCCCCGCACCTGGCCGTCCCGGAGGCCGCACGCGTCCTGGGCCGAGGCGGGCGCCTGGTGTTCAACGTCGCCAGCCCATGGTTCGAAGCTTGCTACGACGAAACCGCCAGCCGCGTGACCACGACGCTGCAGCAGGACTACTTCGGGCTGAACACCATCGCCGAAGACGACGGCGCGACCAGCTATCAGCTCACCTACGGCGACTGGGTCAAGGTCCTGCGCGGCGCGGGTCTCGTCATCGACGACCTCATCGAGCCGCGGCCCGAACGCGGAACCCCCAACGGCTACAACGACACCGACCCACCCGACTGGGCACACCGCTGGCCGGCGGAACTGCTCTGGGTGACCCACAAACCGTTCCGCCGCGCCGAGACGTGAAGGCATCCCCTCGCCGGGCAGGCCCAGGGCCCAGCCGCCCACGGTTCCGGCCCCGAGCAGCGTGCCCTCGGTCGGAAAAACACGCTTCCGCCACCCATCGGTCAGAAAGCAGCACGCTTCCGCTCAGCTCCAAGGCTCGGCATCCGCTTTATCGTGGCGTGTCGACCTCCCCTGAGGCCCCGTACGCCCTGGCCTGCGCCCCCCGCCGCCCAGCGGGGTTGTCTCCAGGATGCGACCGTGGGCCAGGGCTTCCGTCCCACCCGTGCCGGTAGCTGGCTCCTTGCCCTGCTCCTTCTGGCCTCAGTCGCGTATGGAACCCACCAACGCCCCCAGTTGAGCAGGGCAAAGGTTCTGGGTTCAATGCCCCCATCCACACCCTGGACCTCCTGCTGCACGGCACGGCACGGCACGGCACGGCGAACGTTGCCTGCTGGGCACCAGCTTGTCCTCAACCGCACTTGAGGTCATACGGTCTCTGCATGACCTGCACGGCGTGCAGGCTCCGCACAGCAGTGCCAGGAGGGGACCCCATGACGACTCAGCAGATCTCCGACGCCGAACTCGCCGAACAGCCCGCCGCGTACTGGACCGGCGTCGCCTACGAGGCACTCATCGCGTACATCCGGGCTCAACAAGCCGCAAAGGGCTACACCCAGCCCCAGTTCTGGCTGCTGCGCAACCTGTCGGAGAACGACATCTCGCCCGATGGCGCGGGGATGACCCTGCCCGAACTGCAGGAAGCCATGGCCTCCTACCTCCGGCCCGAGGATGATCTGGCCGCAGAGGCCGAGGTGCTCCTGGAGCGCGGCTGGCTGACCCGCGATACCGAGGACCGGCTGTGGCTCACCGAGGTGGGGGAACAGGCCCGCGTCGACATCAAGCGCACCACGCCCGCGTTCCGTGCCGTCCTCCACGAAGGCATCGACGACGCGGACTACGTCACCACGGTGAAGGTGCTCCAGCAACTGATCCGCAACGCGGGCGGGACAGCCGCCTGACAGACCCCAAGGGGCCGAGCACAGCGCCCGGTCCCTGGTGCGTTCGTGGCAGGTCAACCAATACCGCAGTTCGTCGAGGTCATGCCGCCACCCAACTTGCCCTCCTGCGACATCCACTGTGAGCACATCTCAAACACGCCTTGGGGCCCTGGCACACTGCCCGCCATGGACGGTGAAGAGTTCTGGCGCGTGCTCGACGCGATGAAGGGCAGTGGCAAGCCGCTCGACGCCGCTGTTCTCGATCACCTTTCGTCGCTGTCCCTGGAAGAGATCCTCGCCTTCGAGGCCCGTTTCACCCGTCTACGTGACGCGGTCTACCGCTGGGACGTAGGGGCGGCCGCCTACCTGATCGGCGGAGGCTGCTCCGATGACCGGTTCAGCGACTTCACGGCGGGGCTGGTGGCACTCGGACGCGAGTGGTACGAACGGACGCTCGCATGCCCGGATGCCCTCGCCGAGCACCCTGCCGTACTTGCCGCTGCGGTGGCCCAGGACCAGGACGTCATCTTCGACGAAGACTTCAACTTCGTCTCGGCCGGGGCGTACAAGCGGCTGACCGGTGACGCAGACGCCTTCTGGGAGGCTCTGGAGGCGTACACCGACGCTCGTGCCACAGCCGAAGAGAAGGACGACGGTGCCGACATGGGCGAGTCGTTCGACTTCGACGATGTCCAGGAGATGCGCCGGCGTCTGCCACGGCTGGCCGCACTCCATCTCGGCTCGGGAGCGGACTGACTCACAGCGGGACGGAGCTCTGGCAGGATGACTTGATGTTCGATTTCGGCATTGCGGGCTATCGGCCAGCGTGGCTGGACGGCCGTGGCGGTGTGATGCGGGAGCACGGGAATCGTCTGCGAGGTCTTGCCGGCCGGGCGCTGACGAGAGTCTGGCTGGTCTGGGACCTCCACGACGACGAGTGGTTCTGCGACTGCCCAGTGCTGTTCGACTTCGCCGGCGAGCAGGTCGAGATCAACCACCACAAACTCGGTGAGCTCTCCCTCACATGGAACACGATCGACCCCACCCGACCGGTCCGGTGGCCCGGCTTCGACCTGCGGTGGTGTCCGGAGCCTCTGCCCGGCCTACGTGATCTGCGGGGACTGCCCCTCAAGGGGGCCGAACTGCTCGAGTGGACAGGCAGTGGTGTCGCTCAGGGAAACGTTGACATCAGCTTCGCCTTCGAGACGGGCCGGGTGACCGTCTTCAACGCGCTCGACGAGAACGGGCTGAGCTTCGTCCCTGCCGGTCCGAACCAGCGGACCCACCGGTTCCCTTGAGGTCGACCCGAACTCCTCTATCTGGCCAGTGAGTTCGGTTCCAAAGCGTGTGGCGGTGGTCAAGTGGGCAGGTCCCAAAACAGCCCTTCGGGGCAGCCGAGCCAGACCCGCTGGCGCGTCGGGGTGACGGTCAGCCCGAACTCGGTCTGCGGCGGCGCGCCGACGCTCCGCCACGTGCTGATCGCCTCTTCGGCGGCGTCCCACAGTCGCAGCGGGCCGCCCTGACGCACCAGGAACCCACGCCCGCCGTCCGGCACAAGCGTGGCGAACGACCTCGTGGCCAGGTCGACCACGTGGTCCAGCATCGGCCCACCCCCCATGCTCATGCCGATGTACTGGGCGCCCGGTAGCGCAAGCTGGGCGACGAACTGAGTGGTCCAGTCGGCGAGTACCTCGGGGCCGACCTGTGCCGAACGTTCGTCGGCGTCCTGGGTCAGCAGGTCCGCGACGCCGGACAGAGCGGGCGCGGCGTGCGGACGCGCGATCATGAACGACACCGTGCCGGGCAGGAACCGCCCTTCGGCAGTTCCGCCCTCGCCGACTGTCAGCTTCACCAGGCCCGACCCGTACAGCCACCCGGAGACGCTGGTGATGACGGTGCCGCCGGGCCGCACCTGTTCGAGCCAGGCCCTAGGAACGGTACGCACGGAACACGTGGCGATCAGCCCGTCGTACTGGGCGCCTTCGGGGTGGCCGAGCAGACCGTCACCGTTGACGAGCGTCGGTTCGTACCCGGCCGCGGTGATGGCGGCCCGGGCGCGCTCGGCGGCGGCCGGGTCCACCTCGACGGAGGTCACGTTCTCGCTGCCGAGACGCTCGCACATGAGGGCGGTCGAATAGCCGGTGCCCGTGCCGACCTCCAGCACCTGGTCCCCGTCCCGGGGGTCGAGGTCCTGGAGCATCCGCACGATCAGGCTCGGCAGGGTGGACGACGAAGTCGGATCGCCGTGCACGGGCCGCCCGTCCACGTCTCCGGGATGCACATGGCCGTCGAGCTGGGTCACCAGCGTGTCATCGGTGTACACCTCGGCCGGCCAGGCGCCCGCCTCCTCCCGGCCCGGGACCACCGGCGTCCACAGGGTGCCCTGCGAGTCGTGGGACCGACGGAAGTACTCGCGCACGAACTCATGCCGGGGCACGGCCTCGACGGCGGCACGCCATACGGCCGACCGCAGGTGCCCGTCCCGTTCGAGCTGGTCGGCGAGGGCGTGACGCAGCTCGGCGGCATGGGACTCGTCGAGGGGCGGGGTGCCGGTCATGCAGGGTGTCCCTTCTCCAGCAGATCGGCCAAGGCACATGCGATGGCCCCGGTCGTATCACGGTCCACGAATGCCCACTGGCCGTTCGGATTGCACTCCAGGAAACGCCACGCGCCGCCTGCTTCCACCGCGAAGTCGAACGCGCCGAAGACCAGGCCGAACGCCTTCAGATAGGCGCGGATGCCCTGCCGGACCTGGGCAGGCACGTCGGTGAGGTCCATGGGGGTACAGGTGATCAGGTCGTAATCGAGCCGCCAGTCGAGGTGATCGCCGTCGGTGGTGATGCGGGTGACGAACAGCCGCTCGCCCACAGCCGCCACCCTCACGTCGGCGGTCTTGGCGACGGCCTGCTGGAACAGTGCGGGCACGCGGCGACACCGTCGCCGATCTCATCGGCTACGACCGGGCGGACCCAGACCGTGCGCAACGCGCCGCCCACGCGGTACGCGGTCGATCTGAGTGGCTTGTAGACCACCGGCCCGTACTCCTTGGCGAAGGAGCGTGCGGACGCAGGGTCGTTGGTGACCAGCGTCGGGGGCACGTCCAGCCCGGCCCGCACGGCTTCCGTGATCTGGCGGGGCTTGAACTCCGCCCCTGAGTTCCGATGCGGGTGGTTGACGTACAGACACGACGGAAGAGCCGCCAGCAGACCGCCCAGACCGTGCCGGATCTGGGCCACCGTGAACTCCCTCTCTTGGTCGTCCAGGCCGGCATAGGGCGGGCCGTAGAGGGTCGGGCGCCGGTAGTAAACGGCGCGGGCGTCCTCAAGGCTGAGGGTGCGAGTCGGGGTGCTGAGCGGGCCGTGCCAGGACCAACCGCTGCCCGCGTGAGCGGAGAACGTCACCTCGCCCGGCGAACCGGGGTCGAGCCGTACGACCGGGACGCCCCGGCCGTTCGACTCGGCGATGACATGTTCCGCCGTCAGGTCGTCCAGGGCGGTCAGCACGACGACCGGACGCACCTGGTGTGAAGAGAACATCAGTCCTGGTCCGAGTCCTGGTCCTGGCCCTCGTCGGAGTTGGCGGGCCCGGAACCGTCACCCTGACTGGTCTGGGTCTTCGTCTCCGTGCCGGTACCGGTGCCGTGCTTGCCCATCTCGACGGGGCGTCCGTGCGGATCGCGGAAGACGGCTGTCTGCGACGCCGGGTCCAGCGCCACGGCGGTGGCGGCGGCGTGCAGCTTCGGGTACGGCTCCATGCGGGTCAGGCCCCATGGGCGGAGAGCGTGGGTTGTCGGTTCCATCTAAATCTCCTGACCGCTGAGTTCGAGCTTCGCCAGGTTCTCGTGGTGGTCGCACAACGCGTTCACCGACCGGGCGAGGCGCTGGGCATGAGCGATGCCGGTGGGGAGGGTGGCGCCGGGTTCGAGGCCAAGGCGCATCCGGGCCTCACCGACGCAGGCGAGGGCGCAGGCACGGGGGACGTCATCCTCGGGAAGCCGTCCGGCCGCGGCTGCCACGTCTGGGACGGCGACCATGATGTGGCCGCGCAGTTGCAGGGTGAGGGTCTCCAACTCATCGAGGGTGGGAGGCTCGGCGTCCTCGGCGAGCAGGCGGCGTGCGGTGAGCCGCATCGTCTCGATGTCGAGCGGAATCCCCATCGGCTCTCCGGCAGACGGCAAACGGGCGGCACGGGTCTTCATGGCGGCGGTCCTCAACAGCGTCGGTGGCTCCCAGCGAGGCTGACGCCGGCAGCTATTTCTTCGTAGTCCCTGACATTAGGGACCTGCCGCACACCGCTTCCAGAGATGTGCAGATATGTGCAAGTAGTCACGCTGACAGGGGCGTTGGCTACGAGGCGCTCTTGACCCTGCCCTTTGTGAACCGCACTGTGATGCAGAAAGATGCGTACCTCGTGGAGGGAGGCCGACGTGCCCCTACTGTTCATCGGGATCGATCCGAACACCGGTGACGACGAGAGCCCGACCGTGTGGGTCGATCAGGAGAACAAAGAACTCGTCCTCCAGGGCTGGAAGCCTGGCCGCGAACTCGAAGCGGAATGCGCCGCGTTCGAAGCCCCGGGCCACGGCAAGGGGATCCCGGAGGGCGAGGCAGTGATCCGTATTCCGGCCAGGATGGTGCACATGATCAGGGAGGCCTGCGATGCCGTCGAGCGTGCCTCCGTTCAGTGAGCTGATCGCGGCCTGTGAGCACTCGGCCGTTCACTTGGAGATGCGCGACGCGTACGCCGTCGACTCCGAGAAGGGGCCGTTCGCCGAGTGGCGTGCGGGGTTCCGTCACGACCCGGAGGATCGGGCATCCTGGTGGCGGCCGTGGCTCGACCTGATCCAGGAGACGGTCTCGCGTGGGGTCGTCGTACGCCGAGCCAGGATCGTCTCCGAGCCGGTCACCGAGTACATCCGCTTCGAGCACTCGAACACGTTCACCAACATCGCCGCGGGCGAGCACGTACGCTGGCTGTCCCGCCGACGTGCCTCGGACATCGCGCTGCCGGGCAACGACTTCTGGCTGTTCGACAACCGACTGGTCCGTTGGAACCACTTCACCGGCGACGGTGCTTCGGCCGGCCAGGAAGTCTCCGACGATCCGGCAGCGGCACAGCTGTGTTCGGAGGCGTTCGAGGCGGTCTGGTCGCGAGCCGTTCCACATGACCAGTACGAAGTCCGCTGACAGCACGTCCCGGTAGGCCAGTTCATGCCCCTCTCCCCGTCCTCATCCGCCCAGGCCGCGCGCGAGGCCGTCGCCAGGCGTCTGCGCGACCTCCGGAAGGAGGCGGGATTGACTGTCGTCGAGCTGGCCGACCGGTGCGACTGGCACCACTCCAAGACCTCCCGCATCGAGAACGCGGTCACCGGTCCCACCGCGAAGGACATCCGCCGCTGGTGCGAGGCGGTTCACGCCGACGACCAGGCGGAGAACCTCGTCGTCCAGTCGGTGAACGCCGAGTCGATGTACCGGGAGTGGCGTCATCAGCTCCGTAACGGCCTGAAGCAGCTACAGGAAAGCTCCGCACAGCTCTTCAACAGCACCGAACTGTTCCGGGTGTATTCGTCCACCCTCGTCCCCGGGCTGCTCCAGACCGAGGGGTACGCGGCGAGCGTCCTGCGAAGGGCCGCCCACTTCCGTGACCTCCCCTCCGATGACAGCGCCGAGGCGGCCCAGGCCAGGGTGGCGCGCTCGCGAGTCGTCCACGAGCCGGGACACCGCTTCGCCCTACTCATCGAAGAGGCTGTTCTGTACTGCCAGATCGCCGACGCGGAGGCCATGGCCGCGCAACTCGGTTATCTCCTCACGGCGGGGGCCCTGCCGTCGGTCTCGCTCGGCGTCATTCCGATGGCCGCACGAGAACGCACGCAGTGGCCCCGGGAGACGTTCCATGTCTACGACGACGCACTCGTGTCCGTTGAGCTGGTGTCGGCCCGCGTCAGAATCACCCAGCCCGACGAGATCGCCCTCTACCTGAAGGCGTTCGAGCAGCTGCGGGGCATGGCCATGTACGGGGCGGAAGCGCGCGCCCTGATCCTGAAGGCGATCGAAGCCCTGAGCTGACCGGGGTCGAAGCGTGTCGCACGTCGGGTGCCACCCAAGTCCCGTCAGGAGCAGGTCACTTCCCCTGATCGGCGACGAACGAACCCTGCCCCAGCACGGTACGGAGCCTGCCCTCCGCACGAAGGGAGGCCACCGCCTTCTGCACCGTCGACGCGGCAACGTCGAACTCCGTGGCGAGATCCACCACAGCGGGGAACCGACTGCCGGGCGCATACGTGCCGGCGTCGATGCGGCGGCGCAGTTCGTCCGCGAGCTGGGGCCACACGGGCTTACCACGGTCAAGATCCATGACTCGAACGTATGCGTCTTCGCGTAATCGAGCGACCGCGAATGCGCGAATGCGCGAATGCTCTGAATGCGAGAGACCCCGGCGGCCTGGCACGGCCCCGGGGCATGGCCATCAGCTGAAGAGGAGCTGAGGACAGTGAGCATTATCCACGTGTACCTGCGATGGGTGCTGGGCATGGTCGCCCCCGGCACCGGCAGGCGGCGGGCCGCTTCCCACCGCGCCGTCCTCCCAACGCCCCGACCAGAGGCCCCCGGTCCCGCCGCATCGCGACTCCCGGCCCCGCGTTCCCCCTACAGCCTGGACACGGACACCCCCCTCGACGGGGCAGCCTCCCCGCTCGTCCGCCCCTACCTCGTCGCCGTAGAGCGGGAGCAGGAACGGCAGTCCCGGCGACGGCTCGCCCTCGTGCTCGCCGCCGACTTCGGCATCGATCTCGACCGGCATGTCATCGGAGCAGAGCGGATGATGGCGTGCTGAGGGCACCGCAGGCGGACGCGGCGCTGTCGGCCGAGTGCGCGCTCGCCGGGCGGCCCGACCGCGAGGGCCCGCACCGGTGAAGGCTGGGCGGTACCCCGACAACGGGGCCTCACGGCTGACCATCCGCACATACCGGATCGGCCCCGACGGCGAGACCGACCGCCGCGCACAACAGCTCACGGTCACGGTCATGAGCGAGCACGACACCGAGCGCCTGCCGAAGTCGCAGCAGTGGCCGCCGTGCCGCTGCCCGCGCTGCCGGAGCGGGCGGGAGACAGAACGCCGGTAGCAGCCCCCTGCACCAGAGGCCGCCGCCCGGCCTTCCGTACCTTTACGGCTGGGCGGGCGGCGCCTACAGCAGCGGCCCGACCTCCGCCCCGAACACGCCTATCTGATCCACCAGTTCACTCCTGCCCCGGCTTCGGAAACGGACCTGGATCTGGTGCACGCCCATCGCCGCGTACGCCCGCAGGGACTCGGCGAGGGCGGCCGGGTGGCCCGTGACGGTGCGGCGGCCGACGTCCCAGGTCGGGTCGCCGACGTACAGCGGCTCGGTGATCGCGCCGATGGTGAACGGGCCCGTGGCGCCCGCCTCTTCCCGCAGCCGCCGCAAGCGGGCGATCTGCTCCGGCAGGCGGTCGCGGGGGTCGCCCTGCGGCAACCAGCCGTCGCCGCGCACGGCGGCCCGGCGTACGGCGGCGGGGGACGAGCCGCCCACCCACAGGGGGATGCGGTCCTGGGCAGGTCGAGGGAGCTGGCCCAGGTCTTCGAAGTCGTACAGCTTGCCGTGGTGGGCAGGGAATTCGTCCGGGCCCAGGGCCGCTCGCAGCGCGTCGACGCACTCGTCCAGGACCGCGCCCCGGCGGTCGAAGTCGGCCCCCAGCACCTCGAACTCCTCCCGAACGTGCCCGGCGCCCACGCCGAGGATCAGCCGGCCGCCCGAGAGGTGGTCGAGGGTCGCGTACTGCTTGGCGGTGAGGAGCGGGTGGCGCAGGCCTACGACCGCGACGTGACTCAGGAGCCGGACGCGTTCGGTGACTCCGGCCAAGTAGGCGAGCGTGGCGACCGGGTCGTACCAGACCGTGCTCATCGCGGGCGCGAGGCGGCGCGGAATGGCCACATGGTCGCAGGTGGCGACGTACGCGAACCCGGCCCTGTCAGCCGCCCGCGCGATCTCCGCCAGGTCCTCCGGCCCGGCGTCCGCCTCCCAGGGCTCGGCGTAGAGGGTGCTCTGCGACTGGACGGGGAGCTGCATCCCGTAGACCAGTCGGCCTTCCTGCGGTGTCGGCACGGTCGCCCCCGGATGGTGGTTGGTGCGCAGGTACTGCGTGCTCGGCCGCACCCATCGTCGTAGCTGACGGTTCGTCAGACAAGAGGGGCGTCAGACAAGAGGTGAGGCAGACCTCAGCCCATGGCAGGGCCTGAGGCGGACGCGAGGATCGCGCATGGTGGGCCCATTGTGGGGTCCTCACTCTCGGGGTCATGCTCGGCGGATGTCCGAGATCCTGCTCGTGCTGCTGGCCGGTCTCGCCGCCGGGACGTTGAACGCCGTCGGCGGCGGAGGCACGTTCGTGGCGCTGCCCGCCCTGGTCGCGGTCGGGCTGCCCCCGGTGACCGCGAACGCGGCCTCGACCATCGCCCTCCTGCCCGGTTCGGTGGCCGGCGCGTGGGTCTCCCGGCACGAGATCGCCCAGGTGGGAGCGGCTTCCACGCGGGCGCTGACCACGACCAGCGTGCTCGGCGGCGGCCTCGGCGCCGCGCTCCTGCTGGTCCTGCCCTCGTCCTCCTTCGACGCCGCCGTGCCCTGGCTGCTGGCCTTCGCCACGCTCGTCCTCGCCCTCGGCCGTCATGTCCTGCGGCTGCTCGGCACGTCGCCGGACCGGGCCGCCGGCCTCGGCCCCCGGGCCTTGCTGGCTGGACAGTTCCTGCTCGCCGTGTACGGCGGATACTTCGGCGGAGCCGTAGGCATCCTGATGCTGGCCCTGTGGGGCATCGGCATCGGCCTCGACCCCGCGACCGGCAACCCGATGCGGATGGCCCAGGTCACCGCCGTCTACCTGAGCGCCGCCGCCCTCTTCCTCATCGCCTCGGACGCGCTGACCGCCCCGCTCCTCCTCACCGCCATGCTCACGGGCGCCATCGCCGGCGGCTTCGCGGGCGCCCGCCTCGCCCTCCGCCTCCCCTCCCGGGTCCTAGGGGGTGTCGTCCTGGGCACGGCGGTCACGATGACGGTCCTGTACTTCGTCCGGGCGGGAATCGGAACCGGCTGACAGACCGAGGTTCTGCGCCCCCGCCGCCCCTACCCAGCCCGTTCTCCAGGGGCTGCGCCCCTTCGACCCCCATTGCGGGGCGGGCGGTTCGGGGTGGGTGGGTGAGTGCGGGTTCGGTGGGAGCTTCTCGCGCAGTTCCCCGCACCCCTTGAGGGCCTACGGCCCTTTCGGGCCAAAAAGCAGGGGCGAAGTCCCGCTTTTCAGGCGCGCGGGGAACTGCGCGAAAAGCCCCACCCACCCGCACCCGACCATGCCCCCGATCCCCCCTCACGCCCCCGCCCAGAGCCCCTCCTCCGTCAGCCCCAGCAGTTCGATCGCGTTGCGGCGGACGATCCGGTCGACGACGTCCGGGGCCAGGTGGCCCATCTGGGCTTCGCCGACCTGCCGCGACTCGGGCCAGGTGGAGTCGGAGTGGGGGTAGTCGGTCTCGTAGAGCACGTTGCCCACCCCGATGGCGTCCAGGTTACGGAGCCCGAACGCGTCGTCGAAGAAGCAGCCGTAGACGTGGTCGGCGAAGAGTTCGGACGGTGGGCGGTGGACCTTGTCGGCGACGCCGCCCCAGCCACGGTTCTCCTCCCACACCACGTCCGCGCGCTCCAGGATGTACGGGATCCAGCCGATCTGACCCTCGGCGTACATGACCTTGAGGTTGGGGAAACGCTCGAACTTGCCGCTCATCAGCCAGTCGACCATCGAGAAGCAGCAGTTGGCGAAGGTGATCGTGGAGCCGACGGCGGGCGGGGCGTCGGCGGAGGTGGACGGCATACGGCTGGACGAGCCGATGTGCATCGCCACGACCGTGCCGGTCTCGTCGCAGGCCGCGAGGAAGGGGTCCCAGTCGTCGGTGTGGACGGAGGGCAGCCCAAGGTGCGGGGGGATCTCGGAGAAGGCCACGGCCCGGACCCCTCGGGCCGCGTTGCGGCGCACCTCCGCCGCCGCCAACTCGGCGTCCCAGAGGGGGATCAGGGTGAGGGGGATCAGGCGGCCCCGGGCCAGCGGGCCGCACCACTCCTCCACCATCCAGTCGTTGTACGCCCGGACACCGAGCAGCCCCAGCTCGTGGTCGGCGGCCTCCGTGAAGGTCTGGCCGCAGAAACGCGGGAAGGTCGGGAAGCAGAGGGCCGACTGGACGTGGTTGACGTCCATGTCGGCGAGGCGCTGGGGGACGTCGTACGAGCCGGGGCGCATCTGCTCGTACGTGATGACCTCCAGCTTGATCTCGTCCCTGGAGTAGCCGACGGCGGTGTCGAGGCGGGTCAGCGGGCGGTGCAGGTCCTCGTACACCCACCAGTCGCCGATGGGGCCGTCGTCGCCGGGGGCGCCCATGACGGGCTTGAAGCGGCCGCCGAGGAACGTCATCTCCTTCAGCGGCGCGCGGACCACGCGGGGACCGATGTCCCGGTACTTCTTCGGGAGCCGGTCCTGCCAGACGTTCGGGGGCTCCACCGTGTGGTCGTCGACGGAGATGATCTTCGGGAAGGGGCCGGCGGCGGCGGTGGGATCCGTGGCGCTCGTCTCCATGGTGTCCATGTGTGTCACGGTAGCGCCGATCTGACGGACCGTCAGCTGTCCTGTCAGGACACCGGCCACGACATGAGGTGCGAGGAGAGCCCGTGTGGACCTGGTGACATCCCGCGTGGCGACCTGTGATCGAGCTCTCGCCCGGCTGACGGATCTGCCATGAACAAGGCAAACTGGCTTAGGTATCAGGGAGGCTTGGGGGGCGTCGATGGGTGGTGAACCGGGAGTGCCGGAGGTCGGTGTGCCGCGAGTGCCGGAGCAGAGGGGTCCCGGGGACGCATCGATTCCGGAACCTGCCGCCGAGGCCGCGGCGGAGCTCCGCTTCAGCGTTCTCGGCCCCGTGCGGGCCTGGCGCGGCGCCGATCCCCTCGCCACCGGTTCGCCACAGCAACGCGCGCTGCTGGCGGCGCTGTTGCTGCGCGAGGGCCGTACGGCCACCGCCGGCGAGCTGATCGACGCGCTGTGGGGCGACGATCCGCCGTCGCAGGCGCTGGCCGCCGTACGGACGTACGCCTCGCGGCTACGCAAGGCGCTCTCCGCCGGTGTGCTGGTGAGCGAGTCCGGAGGGTACGCGATCCGGTCGCTGTCCGGGGGCGCGCTGGACCTCGCCGTCGCCCAGGACCTGGCCGCCGACGCCGAGAAGGCCAAGAACTCCGGGGATCTGTGCCATGCCCGCCATCTGCTGAACAAGGCGCTGAGCCTGTGGGACGGCGAGGTCCTGGCCGGTGTTCCGGGGCCGTACGCGGAGGCGCAGCGGGCCCGTCTCGACGAGTGGCGCCTCCAACTCGTCGAGGCCCGGCTGGACATGGACCTGGAGCAGGGCTGCCACGCGGAGGCGGTCTCGGAGCTGACGGCCCTCACCGCCGCGCACCCTTTGCGGGAGCGTCTGCGCGAACTGCTGATGCTCGCCCTGTACCGCAGCGGGCGCCAGGCGGAGGCCCTCGCCGTGTACGCCGACACGCGACGCCTCCTCGCCGACGAACTGGGCGTGGACCCGCGCCCGGGCCTGCGGGAGTTGCAGCAGCGCATCCTCCAGGCGGACCCGGGCCTCGCGGAACCCTCCGCGCCGCTCGCCCCGGAGCCCGCCGCCGGCCCCGTCCGTCCCGCGCAACTGCCCGCCACCGTCCCGGACTTCACGGGCCGGTCGTCCTTCGTCGAGGACCTGAGCGAGACGCTGGCGGGGGCGTCCGGCGCCGAGGGCCAGGTGATGGCCGTGTCCGCGCTGGCGGGCATAGGCGGCGTCGGCAAGACGACCCTCGCCGTGCATGTCGCCCACCAGGCGCGCGCCTCCTTCCCGGACGGGCAGCTGTACGTCGACCTCCAGGGCGCCGGCGCCCGCCCCGCCGAGCCGGTGACGGTCCTCGGCTCCTTCCTGCGGGCGCTCGGCACGGCCGACTCCGCGATCCCCGACTCCCTGGAGGAGCGGGCCGCGCTGTACCGGTCGGTCCTGGACGGCCGCCGGGTGCTGGTGCTGCTCGACAACGCGCGGGACGCCGCCCAGGTACGGCCCCTCCTCCCCGGTACGGCGGGCTGCGCGGCCCTCGTCACCGCCCGGGTGCGCATGGTCGACCTGGCCGGCGCCCACCTCGTCGACCTGGACGTCATGTCCCCGGACGAGGCCCTCCAGCTCTTCACGAAGATCGTCGGCGCGGAGCGGGTCGCGGCGGAACGCAAGGCCGCGCTCGATGTCGTCGCCGCCTGCGGTTTCCTGCCCCTCGCCATCCGTATCGCCGCGTCCCGTCTGGCGGCGCGCAGAACCTGGACGGTGTCCGTCCTGGCCACCAAACTCGCCGACGAGCGGCGGCGGTTGGACGAGCTCCAGGCGGGCGATCTGGCTGTGAAGGCCACCTTCGAACTGGGCTACGGCCAGCTGGAGCCCACCCAGGCCCGTGCCTTCCGGCTGCTGGGTCTCGCCGACGGTCCGGACATCTCCCTGGCCGCCGCGGCCGCCGTACTCGACCTGCCGCCGGAGGACACCGAGGACCTCCTGGAGACCCTCGTCGACACCTCCCTCCTCGAATCCGCGGCTCCCGGCCGCTACCGCTTCCACGATCTCGTCCGCCTCTACGCGCGTGCATGCGCCGAACGCGACGAGGAGCCGGCGGGCGAGCGGGAGGGGGCGGGCGAGCGGGAGGGGGCGATGTCGCGGCTGCTCGACTTCTATCTTGCGACGGCGGCGGAGGTGTACGCGATCGAGCGGCCCGGCGACCGGCTGGTGGACGATCTGGAGGCCACCGAGCATCCGGGGCTGCGCTTCGGCGACGGGTCCGCGGCTCTGGACTGGCTGTACAGCGAGGCCTCGCCCCTGCTGAGCTGCGTACGGCAGGCGGCGGGCACGGACCGGCTGCGCCGGGCGGTGGATCTGCTGTGGGCGGCTCGGGATCTGGCCGAGTCGGGGGCCAACTCCCACCAGTACGAGACGACGGCCACGGCCATGTGCGAAGCGACGCAGTCGGCCGGAGACACCCGCGCGGAGGGCAGGGCCCGCAACATCCTCACCGGCGTCCTGCTGGTCTCCGGCCGCATCCAGCAGGCGGCGGAGGAATCACGGCTCGCCATGGAATGCGCGGCCGCGGCCGAGGACCCCACCGCCCACAGCTGGGCAGCCCAGGACCGAGGGCTCATCGCGCTCCACCAACACCGGTACACGGACGGCAAGGTCTACTTCGACCAGGCCATAGAGGGGTTCCGGGCAGCCGGCAACGGACTCTGCGAGGCAACGGCTCTGTGCAATCTCTCGCGGGCCTACATAGGGATGGGCAACACCGCGAAAGCCATCGAGTTCGCTCAGCACGGCCTCGCCGTCCACATCGAAGTGGGCAGCACGATGCGGTTGGCCAACGGCCACTACGCGCTGGGAGTGGCTCTGACCAAGGCGGGCCGGCACGCGGAGGCCCTCAGTCAGTTCTCCGAGGCCCTGACGATCTTCGTGGATCACCGGCAGCGACTCTGGGAAGGAACCACCCAGTTCAGGATCGCGGAGGCGAACATCGCCGGCCGACGGCCCGCCCAGGCCGCACAGCACGCCGAACAGGCTCTCGCACTCGGCTGCATCGGCGGCGACCGGACACGGGGCAGCGTCCTGACACTCCTGGGACGAGCGCTCGCCTCCCTGGGCCAGGCCGACCGTGCCAAGGCGTGTTGGAGGGAGGCGCTCAACCTCTACGAGCAGAACGGTGCGGACGAGGCCGAGGACGTACGCGCCCTGCTCTCGCCCGCCGCAGCGGCCTGACCGCGGGGACGTTCAGCATTCGTTTATCACCGCCCGGCACTCTTATGCCTGTCACACCGTCGCGTCGGGGGGCAGGCGGTCTGACCAGGAGTCCGACCAGTTAGGGTGCGGCTCCGAACGCCCGTCCGGTGGTCATCGGGGGAGCCTCCGGACGGGCGTTCCCTACTCGCCACCACAGCAGAGGGACGCGACCATGAGTGAGACGAAGAAGGCAGTGGACGTCACCCCGCTGGACAACAACATGCCCAGCGAGCCCGCCAAGAACGACATCACGACGCTCGACAACAACATGCCCGCACCGCCGAAGGTCCCGGGTGACGGCCCGCTGGACAACAACATGCCCAGCGAACCGGTCAAGAACGACATCACGACGCTCGACAACAACATGCCCGCACCGCCCGCTCTCGACCTGGACGGCCGCAAGTAAGGGCACACCAGACTTCCGTTCCCACGGGGACCGGCCGCGGTGGCGCGGAGGGGGAGCCACCGCGGCCGAAGTGTCTCCGGAACCGCGCCGTGCGGGGCGGCGCGGCGCGCGGTGCAAGGAAGGATCAGGATGATCGCAGCGCATACCGAAGCCGGTGGGCCCGTCGTCGCTCGGCCGGAGAGAACACCGACCGCGCTGCGTCTGGCCCTGACACGGGTGGCACCGCACCGCCTGCCGGAGATGGAACGGCAGAAGGACGAGGCCATCACCCTGGCGGCGCGCTCGGGCAGCCTCGGCCCCATCACCCGGTTCCTCGAAGCCTGGGCCGTGACCGTCGAGATCGCCCGTGTCCCTGCCTCGGCGACCCGGCTGCGCGCCGCCGAGCACACCGCACGGACCGTCGACCACGACGACCCCGCCTGGCGCGAGGCCATGGACGAGCTCCGCGACCTCCACCGCGCCGCCCGGGAGTCACTGAACCGCGCATGACCGGCGCGGGGCACCCGTCCCGGCCCCTCAGCGCCCCCGCAACTCCCCCTTCACCACCTTCCCGCTCGCGTTGCGCGGCAGCTCCGCCACGAAGTCCACCGCCCTCGGCACCTTGTAGTTGGCCATCTCGCGGCGGGACCAGGCGATGAGGTCGTCGGCGGTCACCAGGGACCCCGGGCGGCGTACGACGTAGGCCTTGCCGACCTCGCCGAGGCGGGGGTCCGGGACGCCGATGACGGCGACGTCGGCCACATCGGGGTGCAGGCCCAGCAGTTGCTCGATCTCGGCGGGGTAGGCGTTGAAGCCGCCGACGATGAACATGTCCTTGAGGCGGTCGGTGATCCGCAGATTGCCCTCGGGGCCCAAGACCCCGACATCACCCGTGCGCAGCCAGCCGTCCTCCGTCACCGTCCGCGCGGTCTCGGCGGGATCCTCGAAGTAGCCCCGCATGACGTTGAAGCCCCGGACGAGGACCTCGCCGGGTGAGCCGGCCGGCAGGGCGGCACCCGAGGGGCCGACGACCCGCACCTCCGTCCCGGGGATCGCCCGGCCGGACGTCGACGCGATCACCGACGGCTCGTCCCCGCGCCGGCACATCGTGACGATGCCGGAGGCCTCGGACAGGCCGTACGCCGTCAGGACGGTCTCCACGCGCAGCTCCGCCCGCAGCCGTTCGACCAGTTGGAGCGGGACGACCGCCGCGCCGGTCACCACCAGGCGCAGGGCGCTCAGGTCGTAGTCGTCGCGGGCGGGGTGGTCCAGGAGGGACTGGTGGAGGGTCGGCGGGCCGGGGAGGACGGAAACACGTTCCGCCGCCACGTTGGCCATGGCCGTCTCCACGTTGAACACCGGCTGCGGGATCATCGTCGCGCCCCGCATCAGGCAGGCGATGACGCCCGCCTTGTAGCCGAAGGTGTGGAAGAAGGGGTTCACGATCAGATAGCGGTCGCCCTGCCGGAGCCCGGCCAGCTCGCACCACACCTCGTACGCCCGCAGGGTCTGCGCGTGGGTGATCACCGCACCCTTGGGGCGGCCGGTGGTGCCCGAGGTGAAGACGAGGTCGGAGGGGGAATCGCCGGTCAGCGCCTCGGACCTCGCCCGTACCTCGCCGGCCCTCACCCCGTCGCCGCTCGCCAGGAAGTCCTTCCAGGTGCGGAAGTCGGCGGGGGCGTCGTCCGCGAGGACCACCACCTGTTCCAGGTGCGGCAGTCCGGGCAGCGAGCCCGGCCCCCCGCACACGCCGCCCACCGCTCCTTGTCCCACCGACCCCTGCCCCACCGACCCCTGTCCCGCCGCTCCCTGCCCCGCCGCCCGCCGCAGCGACGCCACGTACGACGTCCCCAGGAACGTCCCGGTGATGAACAGCAGCTTCACCCGGCCGCGCGCCAGCACATCCGCCGCCTCGGTGCCCTTGAAGCGGGTGTTGAGCGGGACGAGGACGGCGCCCGCCGAGACCGCGCCCAGGGCGGCGACGATCCAGTCGAGGGAGTTCGGCGCCCAGATGGCCACCCGGTCGCCGCCCCGGACGCCGTTCGCCACGCACGCCGCCGCCGCGCGCTCCACCCGGGCGCCCAGCTCCGCGTACGACACCCGCGTACGCCCCTCGACAACGGCCTCCACCTCGCCGTACCGCTCGGCGGCCGAGCGGACCAGGCCCGGGATGGTTCCCCACTCCACGTCACCGCGCACCTCCACGTCACCGCGCACAGCAGGCCTCCCGCACCCGAATCCCACTAGCTGACTACCCGTCAGATTAGCTGTACCCTGACGGACTGTCAGCAGTCGGCCACGTGCCGGACAGCCCCTGACCCCATGCCCCGGTGCGGAGGTGTGCCCTCATGGCTCCCATGGCCGTACTCAAGGACGCGACAGCGATCGTCGGCATCGGCCAGACCCCCTTCGCCAAGCAACTAACGGATTCCGAACGGGCGTTGGCGTGCCGTGCGATCCTCTCCGCACTCGACGACGCCGGGATCGCGCCGGACGAGGTCGACGCGCTCGCCTCGTACACGATGGAGGAGACGGACGAGGTCGAGGTGGCCAAGGCGCTCGGCCTCGGGGACCTCACCTTCTTCAGCAAGGTCGGCTACGGCGGCGGTGGTTCGTGCGCCACGGTCGCGCACCTGGCCGCCGCGATCGCGACCGGACAGGCCACGGTCGGGGTCGCCTGGCGCTCGCGCAAACGCGGCTCGGGCCCCCGCCCGTGGAAGAACACCACGGTCCAACTCCCCACGCCCGCCCAGTGGACGCGCCCGTACGGCCTGCTCCGTCCCGCCGACGAGATAGCCATGCTCGCGCGCCGCCACATGCACGAGTACGGCACCACCCGCGACCACCTCTTCAACGTCGCCCTGGCCTGCCGCAACAGGGCGAACCAGAACCCCGCCGCGATCATGTACGACCGCCCGCTGACCCGCGAGATGTACATGAACTCCCGCTGGATCAGCGAGCCCCTCTGCCTCTTCGACAACTGCCTTGAGACGGACGGGGCGTTGGCGTGCGTGGTCGTCTCCGCCGAGCGCGCCCGCGACTGCCGCCGGACCCCCGTCTACGTCCACTCCGCCGCCCAGGGCCTGCCCGCCCAGCACCACGGCATGGTCAACTACTGGAACGACGACCCGCTGACCGGCCCCGCCTGGACCGCCGCCCGCCACCTCTGGAAACACGCGGACCTCACCCCGGACGACATCGACGTGGCCCAGATCTACGACGCGTTCACGGCGTTGATCCCCCTCTCCCTGGAGGGCTACGGCTTCTGCGGCCGGGGCGAGGGCGGCGCGTTCACCGAGGGCGGCGCCCTGGAGACCGGCGGCCGGCTGCCCCTCAACACCTCCGGCGGCGGCCTCAGCGAGGCCTACGTCCACGGCTTCAACCTGATCACCGAGGGCGTACGACAGCTGCGCGGCACGAGCACCGCGCAGGTACCGGGGGCGTCGAGCTGTCTGGTGACGGCGGGCGAAGGGGTACCGACCTCCGCCCTGCTACTGAGGAACTGAACAAGTCGCGCCAAAGGATGGGGAGTTGAGGAGATGCTGACACCGGTCGTGGACGACGACGGCGCCCCCTTCTGGGAGTACGCCGCCCAGGGCGAACTACGCGTCCAGGCCTGCGCCGACTGCGGCGAACTCCGCTTCCCGCCCCGCCCCTGCTGTCCCCACTGCCGGTCCTTCGCCACCGAGTGGCGCCAGGTCAGCGGCCGGGGCCGCATCTGGTCGTACGTCCTCCCACACCCCCCGCTCCTCCCCGACTACGCCGAGCAGGCCCCGTACAACGTCGTCCTCGTCGAACTGACCGACGCCCCCCGCATCCGCCTCGTCGGCAACCTGGTGAGCGAGCCGGGCGCCCGCCTCGACTCGGTCCCGGTCGAGCGCCTCCGCATCGGCGCGCGGGTCCAGGTGGTCTTCACCGACGCCGGCCTGCCCCAATGGGTACTGGAGCGGCCGTGACCCTGCGCACGGCGACGGACAAGGACACGGGCGTGGCGGTCCTGACCCTGGACCGCCCGGAGAAACTGAACGCGATCGACCTGACGACGGCGGATCAACTCACCGGGACGTGGCGTGAGTTGAGGTTCGACGACACGGTACGTGCCGTCGTGGTGACCGGCGCCGGAGGCCGCGCCTTCTGCACGGGCCTCGACCGGGACGCGGTGACGGCCGTACCGCAGCCGAACTCCCCGTACACGATCGAGGACCCCCTCCTCAGGATCGGCCCGAAATCCAACGACCTCTGGAAACCGGTGATCGCGGCCGTGAACGGCATGGCGTGCGGCGGCGCCTTCTACCTCCTCGGCGAGTCCGACTTCCTCGTCGCCGACCCCTCCGCCACCTTCTTCGACCCGCACACCACCTACGGCATGGTCAGCGCCTTCGAGTCGATTTTGATGGCCCAGCGGATGCCGTACGGGGAGGCCGCGCGGATGGCGTTGATGGGCACCGCCGAGCGGATGTCGGCGCGCCGGGCGTACGAGGTGGGCCTGGTGTCGGAGGTGACGGACCCCGGCGAGTCCGTCGCCGCGGCCGTGCGGTGCGCCGAGGTGATCGCCGGGTATCCGCCGGAGGCCGTCCAGGGCACGGTCCGGGCCTGCTGGGCGGCCCGGGAAGCGGCGAGGGCGCACGCCCTGGCGTTCGCCCCGCATCTGGTGTCGCTGGGCAACCTGCCGGGTGAACGGCAGGCGGAGTTGTTCGCCGCGCGGCGCCCGGGTGGGTTCCGGATGCGATAACGGTCAGTCGGCCTGCGGAGCCGACTCCTCGACCGAGCAGTGGTCGACCAGCTTCGCCCGGTCGTCGTCACCGACCTCGATCCGCACGGTCACCGTGTCCTGCGCGGGCACGGTGACCCGCTCGACCTTGCCGAGGGACATCCGGCCCTTCGCGTCCTCGAACATCACGGTGACGTTGAAGGCGCCCTCGGTGGTGTTGCGGTTCCACACCTTGACCGTCGCGTACGGGGCCTTCGCCGTAGCGCAGCGGATCAGCTCCGCCTGCGCGTCCTCCAGCGTCTCCTCGGTTTCCTGGGGCTGGCCGGTGGTGTCGTCGTACGAGTCGTCATAGCCGTCGTCGTACGGGTCGTCATAGCCGTCGCCGTAATCGTCGTAGTCGTCGTCGCTCTTGCCGAGACCGGACGTGCCGCCCGAGGACGAGGACGAGGACGTGTCGTGGTCCTGAGACGAGGAGCTGCAGCCGCCGCCGCTGCCGCCGTCACTGGAACCGCCGCCCCCGCTGGAACCGCGTCCCGTCGAGAACCCGGTCAGCGCGAGGACGACGATCACCGCCATCGACGCGAACCTCAGTCCGCGTGTCCCTGTCTGTCCGCGCATCAACGGCCTCCTCACTCGGCGGTCCGCGACAGCTTGGTCAGCTTGCAGGTGCCGCCACTTCCCGCGAAGGCGGTGTCGTCCACCGAGCCCTCGACGACCTTGACGGTGAGGACGTCGGAGGAACCCGCGGGCACGGACCGGATGACGCCACCGTCGGTGGTGGCGACGTGTTTGCCGTCCGCGTCCGTGAACTCGACCTCGAACTTGTAGGTGTACGTGCTGGTCGAGCTGCTGTTGGTGGCACGGACGCGGGCGACGAGGCCGTTGTCGTACTCGCACGTCTCGATCTTCAGGTCCCTGGCGGCACCCTTGGAGCTGGACGACCCGCCCGTCCCCGTGGTGGTGCTCCCGCCCGTGGTGGTCGTGCTGCTGCTGTCGCTGCCACCGCTGGAGCTGGAGGAACTGCTGGACGAGGAACTTCCGCCGGAGCATCCGCCGCCGCCGGAACCACGGGCCCCGGTGAGCGCGAAGACGGCGATACCGAAGACCGCGACGGCCCGGACATGACGAGACTGCACTTGCTCAACCCCCGTTGAGTAGCGTCGATTTGGTGTCGCACCCGCAAACCGGATCACTTCCGCTGACAGGCGCACGTCACCCTAACAGCGCCGCGTGGCCCGGTCGCGCCAAGTCCGTCACCGCTGTGGAACGGTTGCTCAGTCGAGACAGAACTCGTTGCCCTCGATGTCCTGCATCAGGATGCACGACTCGTTGTCCTCATCGGCGAGCAGCGTTCGTACGTGGACCGCGCCGAGCGCGACCAGTCGTGCGCATTCGGCCTCCAGGGTGGCGAGGCGCTCTTCACCCACGAGTCCCGTGCCGGCCCGCACGTCGAGGTGCACCCGGTTCTTGACGACCTTCCCTTCGGGAACGCGCTGGAAGAGCAGGCGCGGGCCCACACCCGAGGGATCACTGCACGCGAAGTAGACGACCTGCTTCTCGGGAGGCAGCGAGCGATGGTGCTCCTCCCAAGTGGCGAAACCCTCCGGGACCGGCGGTACGACGTACCCCAACACCTCGCACCAGAAGCCGGCGAGGCGCGCGGGTTCGGCGCAGTCGAAGGTGACCTGGAACTGCTTGATCGATGACATCGGCGCACCATAACCGAACGCGCCGTCCTTGGCCTCATCAAAAAAGCACGGGGCCGCAGCCCCTGCTTTTCAGGGGCCGCGGGGAACTGCGCGAGAAGCCCCACGAACCCGCACCCGCCCACGCACCCAGGGCACCCGAGGCACCCGACCCCTAGCGCGCCCTAGGGCGTCCGCGCCGTCCCCGTCCCCTTCTCCGCGTCGAGCGCGTACACGCACCGGTCCTTGCTGCACGCGTACACGACACCGTCCTTGACCACGGGCGAGCCGGTGATCTCCCCGCCCGTCGCGAGCTTCCACCGCAACCGGCCGTCGTCCGCCTTCAGCGTGTACAGCAGGTGGTCCGTCGAGCCGAAGTGGATCCGGCCCTCCGCCACCGACGGCGCCCCCACGATCTCCCCGCCCGCCTGGAACCGCCACTTCGGCGTCCCCGTGACCGCGTCGAGGGTGTACAGCCCCTTGCCGCTGCCGACATGGACGTGCCCGGCGGCGACGAGCACCGGCTCCAGGGAGGAGCGGGACTCCGTCGCGATCCTCCACCGGTCCCGCCCGTCCGTCGCGTCGAGGGCGTACACCGTGCCGAGGTAGTCGGCGAGGTACACCCCGCCGCCCGTCACCGCCGGCCCCGGCGCGAACGTCGGCGCGGACAGGAACACCGCCGGCGCCTCGAAGTGCCAGCGGACGTGGCCGCTCGCGATGTCGACGGCGAGGACGCGGCTGCCGGCGGCGACATACACATAGCCGTCCGAGGCCGGGGTGAGCCGTACCGGGACCCCGCCGCAGGACGCCGCGTCCCCGATGGGGTACGACCAGCGCTCGTCACCCGTACGGGCCTCCAGCGCGCGCAGCCGGGCGTCCTTCCAGACGTAGACCGTGCCGTCCTGGACGACCGTGCCCGCCTCGGGGGACTCGAAGTCGGTCTGGGCGCCGGTCAGCTCCCACAGTTTCTGCCCGTTGGAGGCCTCCCAGCCCTGGACGCCGCCGCCCCGGGTCGCGGTGACCACCGTGCCCCGGTCGGCCTTGAGGGAGTACACCCAGGCGTCCGTGGACAGCCGCCACAGGTCGCCGCCCTCGCGTGCGTCGAGCGCGAAGAGGGTCGGGCCGTCGGAGGCGTGGATACGGCCGTCCGCGACCGCCATCGACCAGGCGACGTCCCGGGTCTTGAAGCGGCGCCGGCCGGTGGCCACGTCCAGGGCGTGCACCTCGAAGGAGGTGACGTAGACGAGGTCGTCGGCGACGGACGGGGTGCCCCAGACGTCGTTCGACATGCGGAAACGCCAGGGGCGCCAGCCGGAGGCGGCCGGTTCGGGAACGGCGGGCGGGGCGGTCACGGAGGGCGCGGGGTCGGCGCCGTTCACGCCGGCGCGCGGCCGGGACCAGGAGGCGGCGAGGCCTGCCTCCGGAGGGGGCGCCTTCACGGCGGCGGCGCGGGCGTCGGCGACGCGCGGCCCGGGCCCGATGGGCACCTGGCCGCCGGCCAGCCGTACCGGCCCGGTGTCGGGGGCGCCGAGCGAGACGGGGGACACGGGCGCGGGGTCGTACGAGGGCGGGGGCGGCGGTACGGGGGCCGGCGGGCGCCCACCGCCCGCTCCGGCACCGTTACCGCCGCCGCTGCGCCCGCCGGAGGTCTGCTGCGGCTTGGGCGCCGGGCGTCCGCCCCGGCGCGTCTCGATCAGGCTCACCGCCTTCTCCGGCAGCCACGCCGACGCCGTACCGCTGTCGTCCGAGCCGGAACCGAAGAGGTGGGGGGCGAGCTGGGCCTGGAGGTCGGCGGGGTTGGGGCGGGCCGTCGGGTCCATCTGCATACAGGACTCGATGAGGGGGCGCAGATCGTCCGGGAGGCCGGAGAGGTCGGGGCCCTCGCGCAGCAGCATGAAGACGGTCTCGACGGGGTTGGCCCCGTGGAACGGCGCGTGCCCGGTGGCGGCGAACACGAGCATCGAACCGAGCGAGAAGACATCGCTCGCGCCGGTGACGCTGCGCGAGTCCTTCGCCTGCTCGGGCGACATGTAGGCGGGCGTACCGACGGCTACGTTCGTCATCGTCAAACGCGTGTTCGAGACGCCGGACGCGATGCCGAAGTCGATCACACGCGGACCGTCCTCGACGACGAGCACGTTGGAGGGCTTCAGGTCGCGGTGGACGAGTCCGGCGCCGTGGATGGACTGGAGCGCCTCGGCCACACCCGCCGCCAGCCAGCGCACCGCCTGGACCGGCATCGGACCGCAGTCATTCACTATCTCCTCGAGCGAGGGCGCGGGGACGTACGCGGTCGCCAGCCACGGCACGGCGGCGCGCGGGTCGGCGTCGACCACGGCGGCCGTGTAGAAACCGGACACCGCGCGGGCCGCCTCGACCTCACGCGTGAAACGCACCCGGAAGAGCTGGTCCTCGGCCAGCTCCGTCCGCACGGTCTTGATCGCCACGCGCCGACCCGACGCCGAGCGCGCCAGATAGACCAGCCCCATACCGCCGGCACCCAGCCGTCCCAGCACCTCGAACGGCCCGATCCGCCGCGGATCGTGCTGCGTCAGCTGATCCACCACTTGCCCTGCCACCTCCCCGTACGGACCGCGTCACCCACGTTGTGCGCGCGACCCCGTGCAGCGTCTCACCACCGCACCGCCATGGCGGCACGCACCCCGATTCTTCCTGCTACCGGGGGCAGGTTGCTAACCCGGGAGCGGATCGGGGTGTCTCAGGACAAAACCACGTTGTCCGCCTCCCGGGAAGCGGGAGCTCGGATGGTGGGACAGCGCGGCGAGCGGCGTACCACCGGCGCACAACCCCCTATGTCTGCCCACCCGGCGGCCTCGGCACCCCCGTCACCCCGGAGGGCCGGCCCTCACCCCCGCGCCGGTCGGCTGCCCTCTTCTCGCTGGTCAGCCGTCGTCCTCGGCCCGGCCGGCCCGTGTCCACCCGCCCGTCAGGCCTCGTCCTCGCGCTGGTCGTCCCCCTGTTGCCGCAGCTCGTCCGGGCGCTGCTCCGCCTGATCCGCCTCCCGCGAGGGCTCCCGCCAGCCGTTTCCGTCCCTCCGCTGGAGCAGCGCGAACGACGCGCCTTGATTGTCCGTGACGACCGCCACATTTCCGTACGACGTGTCGAAGGGTGGCACCTGGACGCGGCCGCCGAGCCGGGTGACGGTCGCGAGCGCGGCCTCGCAGTCCTCCGTGCCGAAGTGGACCAGGAAGTGCGGCGGCATCTCCACCGGGAAGACGTCCGTGAGCGTGGCCCGGCCGAAGTCCGGGGCCGCGTCCGGGCCGAAGAGCGCGTCGTGGAAGAGGTCGGCGTAGAAGGAGTTGGCCGCCTCGGTGTCCCGGGTGTACAGCTCGGCCCAGGTGAAGGTGCCGGGTTCGTGGCGGAGCCCGAAGCCGTGGTGCGTACCGGCCTGCCACAGGCCGAAGACGGCGCCCTCGGGGTCGGTGGCGAGCGCGGCCGTGCCGAGTGTGCCGACCGGGGTCGGCGGGGTGATCACCTGCCCGCCGGCCGCGGTGATCCGGGCGGCGAGGGCGAAGGCGTCCGGGGTCGCGAAGTGGACGGTCCAGACAGTGGGGAGCCGGCCGTCGGGCTTGGGGGCGAGGGCGGCGAGCGGGGTGGAGGTACCCGCCGGGTACGCCCACACTTCGTGGGCGCCGTCTCCGGGGGCCACCTTGAAGGTCCACCCGAAGAGTTCGCCGTAGAACCGCTTGCCCGCCTCCACGTCGGGCAGCTGGGCGTCCACCCAGCAGGGAACGCCCTCGGGGTACGGGACGCTTCCCGCCCCGGCGGCGACTCCCGTCTCATCGGCCATAGGCCCAAACTAACGGCGCCTCACGCGGGGCGCGCGCCAGAGGGGCCCGGGCGCCTGAGAGCGCGGGGGTGCATGTGAGTGGGCGGGTGCCGGTGAGTGGGCGGGTGCCGGTGAGTGGGCGGGTGCCGGTGAGTGGGCGGGTGCGGGTGAGTGGGGGTTGCTCGCGCAGTTCCCCGCGCCCCTGAAAAGCAGGGGCTGCGCCCCAAGCTTTTCAACCCGCAGGGCCGTTGTCTCCAGGCCCGCAGGGCCTGGTTTTTTAGGGGCGCGGGGAACTGCGCGAGAAGCCCCACGAACCCGCACCCGAACAACGCACCCCGTCGGGGTCGAAGGGGCAGCGCCCCTGGGGGATGGGACGGGTAGGGGCGGCGGGGGCGAAAGAAACCCGCCAACGCACCCCGCACTCACCCCACGAACCCCTTGGTGAGGCCATTGCTCCCCATTTGCAGTCGGCCGAATCGCGCTCCGATCACCCCTCGGTAAGCTGACGGCATGACAGGACAAGTGCGTACCGTCGACGGCCGCGTGGCCGGCCGACGAGGGCAGGCGACCCGGCAGAAGCTGCTCGACTGCCTCAGCGAGATGCTCAGCTCGTCGCCCTACCGGGACGTCAAAGTCATTGATGTCGCCCGGAAGGCGGGGACTTCACCCGCCACCTTCTACCAGTACTTCCCGGACGTCGAAGGCGCCGTCCTGGAGATCGCCGAGCAAATGGCCACCGAGGGCGCCACGTTGACGCGCCTCCTGGAGGGCCGCTCCTGGGTCGGCAAGGCCGGCTGGCAGACCGCCCAGGAACTCGTCGACGGTTTCCTGGAGTTCTGGCGCAAGAACGACGCCATCCTGCGCGTCGTCGACCTGGGCGCCGCCGAGGGCGACAAACGTTTCTACAAGATCCGGATGAAGATCCTGAACTCGGTCACCAACTCCCTCTCGAATACGGTCGCCGAGCTGCAGGCCAAGGGCCGGGTCGACAAGGACGTCAACCCCGGCGCCCTCGCCGGGTCCCTGGTCGCCATGCTCGCCTCGGTCTCCTCGCACCAGAAGGGCTTCCAGACCTGGGGCGTCAAGCAGGCCGAACTGAAGCCGAACCTGGCCCTGTTGGTCCACCTTGGCATCACCGGCAAGAAGCCCACGAGGTAGCCACGAGCGGGAGCGGCCCCGGGCCGGCCCGCCCCCCGGACGCGAATCCTGTCAAGCGGGCGGCACCCTGTAACGGGGCGTGCCGCCGGTCGCGTTCAGGGGCCGGGGTGACTTCGAGGAACCGAAGAGACTGAGGGGGCCGGAAAGCCCCGAGGGGCCGGGGCGACGTGAGACCGCCACGGCGGCCGGAAGGCCATCAGCGCCGTACGATCCGGAACACCCGTATCTCGCGGTCCACCCGGGCCTGATACGTCGAGTACGGCGGCCAGAACCGCAGCAACTCCTTCCAGACGACCGCCCGTTCCTCCCCCCGCAGCAGATGCGCGGTCACCGGGATGTCCTCGCCCTTCCAGCTGATCTCGGCGTCGGGGTGGGCCAGCAGGTTGGCGCTCCAGGCGGGATGGCCGGGTCGGCCGAAGTTGGACCCGACGAGAACCCAACTGCCGCCCTCCCGCTCCGGCATACAGGCCAGCGGCGTACGACGCGGCACCCCGCTCCGCGCGCCGGTCGCGGTCAGGACGACGCCGGGCAGCAGCTGCGCGCTGAGCAGCACCCTGCCCCGCGTGACCCGGTGCACGGCCCGGTCCAGCGCGGGTATGACGTGCGGCGCGACCCGGGCGAACGCCGGGGCCGAGGACACCTTCTGCACCAGCCGCACGCCCATGCCCTTCATCCCCTCCGCACTCTTCGAAGCCATCAGCCCCGCACCTCCTCGCGTACGTCCCGCACATCCCGCACATCCCGCGCATCCCGTACGTTCTGTACATCACGTAAACCATGTATATCCCGTACGCCTTGTACACCCCGTACGCCCCGTACGCCCCGCCCGTCGCCCGCGAAGACCCCCGCCGAGTCGGCCGCCCACGCCCGCAGCCGGTGCACCGGTCCGAAGAGCAGCTCGTCGCCGGCGGCCCGCTTGAAGTACAGCTGCGCCTCGTGTTCCCAGGTGAACCCGATCCCCCCGTGCAGCTGGATCCCCTCCCCGGCGGCGGCCCGCAACGCCTCCAGTGCCTGGGCGAGCGCCAGGCCGCCGACCCGCTCCCCGCGCTCTCCCCGGTGCCCGGCGGCAGCAGCCGCCCAGGCCGCGTAGTACGCCGCCGACCGGGCCGCCCGCACCCCCACATACACATCCGCGAGCCGGTGCTTCACCGCCTGGAACGACCCGATCGGCCGCCCGAACTGCTCCCGCTGCCGCACATACGCGACGGTCCGCTCCAACGCCCGGTCGGCGGCCCCCACGGCCTCGGCGGCGAGTACGGCGGCGGCCGCGTCCCCGACGTCGGCGAGGGCCGCCGGCACATCGGCCTCGTCATCGGCGCCCAGCAACTCCGCTGCCACATCCCGTAGTTCGAGCCGCGCCATCGACCGCGTCTCGTCGACGGAGGTCTGCCGCACCCGCACGAGCCCCGGGCCCGTGCCCCTCTCCTGGGCCTCCGCCCGTACGAGGAACAGCAGCGTCCGCGAGCGAGCGAACCCCCCGGCGTGCGCGGCCACGACCAGCATGCCGGCGCTGTGCCCGTCGAGGACCTGCACGACCTCTCCGTAGAGCCGCCAGCCGTCCCCAACGCGTCGCGCCTGGACCCCGCCGGCCCGGCCGCCGCCGGCCCACTCGCCCCCGTTGGAGCCGGTCAGCGCCAGCGCGGTGGTGAGGGCCGGGCCCGGTACGGCGAGGGCGGCGGTGAGGCGCCCGGAGGCGAGGCGGGGCAGCAGCTCGGCGCGCTGCCGCTCGGTACCGAGGGCGAGGATCAGGGGGGCGACGAGGACGGAGGTGGCCAGTACCGGCGAGGGAGCCAGTACGCGCCCCAACTCCTCTACTCCCAAGGCTAGTTCTGTCATCGAGCAGCCGACGCCGCCGCACCCCTCGGGGAGGGCGAGCCCCGGCAGCCCGAGCTGGTCGGAGAGGGCGGCCCACAGCGTGCCGTCGTACCCCTCCCCCGTCCGCACGGCCGTCCGGACCTCCTCCGGACCACAGCGCTTGAGCAGCAACTCCCGTACCGTGCGCCGGATTTCCTCCTGCTCGGGTGTGAAGCGGGCATCCATGGGCGGCCCCCCTTCTTCTCCCTCGACCACCTGCCTGGCCACTGACATGATCTGACCACTGACATGATCTGACGGGTCGTCATATTAGAGCGGGAGGCGACCGAAGCACAGGGCCCCACCCCTCCAGATCTGATGTACCGTCAGATTTATGACTCCTGTGCCTGTCGCACCCGGTACCGGTCGCCGTCATGACGCGGCCTCTCGTGGCGGCGGCCGGAAGGTCGCGATCGTGGGGGCCGCGCTGTCCGAGTGCGGCCGGGTGGACGACGCGACCCCGTACGCGCTCCACGCGCAGGCCGCCCGGCGGGCGCTCACCGACGCGGGGCTGGAGCGCACGGCCATCGACGGACTGGCGTCGGCCGGCCTGGGGACGCTGGCGCCGGTGGAGGTGGCGGAGTACCTGGGCCTGCGGCCCACCTGGGTGGACTCCACGTCCGTCGGGGGTTCGACCTGGGAGGTCATGGCGGCGCACGCGGCGGACGCGATCGCCGCCGGGCACGCGAACGTCGTCCTCCTCGTCTACGGCTCCACGGCCCGCGCGGACATCAAGGCCGGCCGCCGCACCGGCAACCTCTCCTTCGGGGCTCGCGGCCCCCTCCAGTTCGAGGTCCCCTACGGGCACACCCTGATCGCCAAGTACGCCATGGCCGCGCGCCGCCATATGCACGAGTACGGCACGACCCTGGAACAGCTGGCCTCCGTCGCCGTACAGGCCCGGGTGAACGCGGCCGCCAACCCCGGGGCGATGTTCCGCACGCCGATCACCGTCGACGACGTCCTTTCCTCCCCTCCCATCGCCGACCCGTTCACCAAGCTCCACTGCTGCATACGCTCCGACGGGGGTGCGGCGATCCTGCTGGCCGCCGAGGAGTACGTACGGGACTGCCGTCCGACGACCCCCGTCTGGATCCTCGGCACCGGCGAACACACCTCCCACACCACCATGTCCGAGTGGCCCGACTTCACGGTCTCCCCGGCGGCGGTCAGCGGCCGCCTGGCCTTCGAACGCGCCGGAGTGCGCCCCGCCGAGATCGACTTCGCGGAGATCTACGACGCCTTCACGTACATGACCCTGGTGACCCTGGAGGACCTCGGCTTCTGCGCGAAGGGCGAAGGCGGCGCCTTCGTCGAGAAGAACCGCCTGACCCTCACCGGCGACCTCCCCGTCAACACCGACGGCGGCGGCCTCTCCGCCCAGCACCCCGGCATGCGCGGCCTTTTCCTCCTCGTCGAGGCCGTACGCCAACTGCGCGGCGAGGCCGGCGACCGCCAGATCCGAGCCGCCGACGGCCACCTGCCCCGCCTGGCGGTCGCCTCGGGCACGGGCGGCTGGTTCTGCTCCTCGGGAACGGTGGTGCTGGGACGGGGATGAGACCGTCTCCGGCGGAATAGGACGTGGCGCCGGCTGGCTGAACCGATCGAATGGCAGACGAAGGCGTCCCCATCGAGCGGTTCCGGAGGAAGTCACATGGCACTGTCCCGCAAGGAGCGCGAGGAGTTTCTGGCCGAGGCGCATGTGGCCGCGTTGGCGGTGGCGGCCGGGGAGGGAAGGGCGCCGTTGACGGTGCCGATCTGGTACCAGTACGAACCCGGCGGCGAGGTCTGGGTGATGACCGGGCTGGACACCCGCAAGAACCGACTGATCCAGGCGGCCGGCCGCTTCTCGCTGATGGTCGACCGTCTCGAACCCACCATCCGTTACGTCTCCGTCGAGGGCCCCGTCACCGGCACGACCCCCGCCACCCCCGACCACCTGCGCGAGATCTCGTCCCGCTACCTCCCGGCCGAAAAGGTGGACGGCTACATGGACTTCGCCAGCAAGAACCACGGCGAACAGGTCGTCATCCACATGCGCCCCGAACACTGGCTCTCGTCCGACCTGGGCACGGTGTGACAATCGGGGCATGAGTGCCGACGCGTCTCCTCCGCCTCCGCCCCACCCCGACTCCCGGCCGTCCGGGTTCGTGCAGATCCTGCGACGGCTGCGGGTGTGGGATCCGCAGGTCAGCGCGTTGCCGTTGTTCGATCCGGCCTCGGCCCCCGCCGACCCGGTGGCCCTCTTCGCCGCGTGGTTCGGGGAGGTGGTGGGGGCCGGGGAGGTGGAGCCGCACACGATGTCGCTGGCCACGGCGGACGCGGAGGGGCGGCCGGACACCCGTACGGTGATGCTGCACGACGTGGACGCGCGGGGCTGGCACTTCGCGTCGCACGCGAGCAGCCGGAAGGGCCGGCAGCTGGCGGCCCGCCCGTACGCGGCGCTCGGCTTCTACTGGCCGCTCCTCGGCCGCCAGGTACGGGTGCGGGGCCGGGTCACCGTCGAACCCGCCGAGGTCGCCCACGCCGATCTGCACGCCCGCTCGACGGGTGCGCTGGCCGCCGCCCTCGTGGGCCGCCAGAGCGAAGTCCTGTCCTCGTACGAGGAGTTGGAGCGCGCGTCAAAGGCCGCGTGGGCGCGGGCGGAGCGGGAGCCGGACGTGGCCGTACCGTCCTGGACGGCGTACGTCGTGGAGCCGGACGAGGTGGAGTTCTTCCAGGGCGACGCGCGGCGACGGCACGTACGGCTCGACTACCGCCGGGAGGAGGGCGGTTGGGCCACCGAGTTGCTGTGGCCCTGACCGCCTCGTCGGCCGTTCAGACCTTCTCCCACACGGACACGTGCTTGGTGCTGTCGTTCGTGAACGGCTCCCCCCGCCACCCGGCCCACCGGTTCCGCAGCCGCATCCCGGCCAGTCGGGCCATGAGATCCAGCTCGGCCGGCCAGACGTACCGGAAGGGGACCGACAGACGCACCGTCCGCCCGTCGACGACCATCACGTGGTGCGACCGCATCCCCTGCGTCGCCACGTCGTACTCGTCGAACCCCAGCCGCTCCGGCCCCACCCGGAACGGCACCGCGTTCTGCCCCGGCGGCAGCCTCCGCAGATCCGGCACACCGACCTCGATCACGAAACAGCCGCCGGGCACGAGATGCGCGGCGGCGTTACGGAAGCAGTCCACCTGGGCGTCCTGCGTGGTCAGGTTGTTGATCGTGTTGAAGACGAGGTAGGCGACGGTGAAGCCGGGGCCGTCCACCTGTGTCGTGGCGAAGTCCCCGATGGTGACCCCGATGTCCTCGCCGCCCGGCTTGGCCCGCATCCGCTCCACCATGGCCCGCGACATGTCGATCCCGTGCACCGGAACGCCCCGACGGGCGAGCGGCAGGGCGATACGGCCGGTGCCGATGCCGAATTCGAGAGCGCGAGGCTCGCCCCGCTCCCCCGCGAGCCCGGCGATCAGCTCCACGACCGGTTCCACGGCCTCCGGGCCGAACATCTCGGCGGCGGTGTCGTCGTAGTGCGCGGCGACGGCTTCGCCGAAGTGGCCGTCGGGGTCATCGGGGTCGTCGAGACCGCTGAGGGTGTCGTCGGTGCTCATCGCACGCCTCCCGGCGCGGGGTCGGTGGCCAGCCGGGCATGCAGGTGCGCGTCCCGGAACGCGTCGTGGGTCCCCTCGGCGAAGGACGCCCCGCGCAGGGTGCCCTCGTAGGGGAACCCGCACAGCTCGGCGACACGGCAGGACGCGGCATGGCCGACGGCGTGGTCGAGTTCGATGCGGTGGATGCCGAGTTCGGCGAAGGCCCAGCGGGCGGCGACGTCGAGGGCGCGGGTGGCGACGCGGCGGCCACGGGCCTCGGGCAGCACCCAGTAGCCGACGACGGCCCTGCGCATGTGCCTGTCGATCGAGTTCAGCCCGACCTGTCCGAGTGTCGCCCCGCTCTCCGCGTCCGTGACCCGGAAGGCCGCGCTCTTCCCCTCGGCGTCGGACTCGGCCCGCTGCCGCAGCGACTCCCGGGCGCCCTCAAGGCTCGTGTCCAGGACCGTGGGCGTGTTCCACCGCCGGAAATCCGGATCACCGCGCCCCCGGAACCACGCCTCGACGTCCGCGTCGGACTCGGGGTCCCAGTGACACAGCCGCAGCCCGTAGTCGTGGAGTGGCCCAGCGCCCCGGGGCGCGGCGGCCGACTCGCGGAAAGGATCAGAGGGTCGCTCATCAGTACGGCTCACGCCCCCATTGAAACGCGGACCATCTCACCGCCGCACGCGAAATACGGGCACCGCGAACTCCCCGACCTCCCGGAACACCACGTCCAACTCCACCCCCACACACAACCCCCCGCCTCCCTCTCCCCCCTCTTCTCCCTCATCCCCCCACCCCACAACCTCGGTCATCATCCGCGGCCCCTCGGCGAGGTCGACGACCGCGGCGACGTACGGCGTCCGCTCCCCGAAGGGCGGCAGGTCGTTGCGGTGGACAACGGACCAGGTGTAGAGGGTGGCCCGCCCGGAGGCCTCCTCCCACCGCACGTCCTCGCTCCAGCAGTACGGGCAGAACTCGCGCGGATAGTGGTGGACGCGACCGCAGCCCACCGCCCCGCAGCGCCGCAGGAGCAGCCGCCCCTCGGCGGCCGCGTCCCAGTACGTACGGCTGAACCCGTCGGCCTCCGGCAGATCGAACCGCCCGGCGCCGCCCCCGCCGCCCCCACTCCCGCTCCCCGCCGTCCCCATCAGAACAACCCCAGAGCGCTGTCGACGGACCACGTCTGCCAGGACATCCCGAACAGCCCCACCACCGAGATGAGCGCCATCATCGAGTTCTGCCCCTGCTCGGCCCAGTCGTGGATCATCAGCACGAGGTAGAGGATGTTGAGCAGCAGCCCGCCGGCCAGCGCGATCGGCGTGAGGAAGCCGAGGATCAGGCCGAGTCCGAGGGCGAGTTCGGCGTAGACGACGACATACGCCATGGTCTTGGGCCGAGGCCTGACCACCACGTCGAACCCGCTTCGCACCGCCCCCCACCGGTGCTTCTCCGCCACTCCCGCCGCCCACGCGATCCCGGCCCCCTGCTCGAACCAGGCCTTCTTGTCCTTGTGCCGCCAACTCTCCAGCCACCACAGCCCGAGTCCGATACGAAGGACGGCCAGCCATTCGGCCCCCGAGAGCCAGATCGTGTCCATCGACGCCGCCCTTCCGCATCCGCGTGGGGTTTCTGACGGTACGTCAGTTCAGCGGACGGGAGGTGGATGCGCAAGGGGCACGGACCGGCCGAAGGACCTGGCCAGGGCACGAACCCGAACGGCATGGCCCGCCCGTAGAGCTCGGACGTGAGTCCGTGGCGACCTGCTGCTCCCCGGCGAGGACGGCCGCGCAAAGGAGCGTAGGCGGGGGCGGTGGAAGCCTCGACCGGCCTCGCACCGTCACCAGGTACGCCACCACACCACCTCCCCACACCAAGAGACCTACGCCACAGACCCCACCCGCACCTCCTACATCCGTGATCAATCCGCAACCAATTCCGGGCTTGACCGAGACCCATCAAGTAAGCACGCGAATACGCTCGGGCGCATGGCCGACTCCAGAGCTTCCGCGACACCCGCCTCGGACCGCCCCGTCTATGTGATCGGCGGCGGCCCCGGAGGGCTGGCCGTCGCGTACGCGTTGCGGGCGCAGGGCGTGCGGGCCGTCGTCCTGGAGAAGTCCGACGCGGTCGGGGCGTCCTGGCGGCGGCACTACGACCGGCTGCACCTGCACACCACCCGGCGGCTGTCGGCACTGCCCGGCCTGCCGATGCCGCGCCGCTTCGGCCGGTGGGTGTCGCGGGACAACCTGGTGCGGTACCTGGAGAAGTACGCCGAGGTGCACCAGCTGGAGATCGTCACCGGCGTCGAGGTGTCCCGTATCGAGCGGGCCCCGGACGGCACCGGCTGGCTGCTGCACGCCACCGGCGGCCGCGAACTGACCGGCAGCGCGGTCGTCGTCGCCACCGGCCACAACCACACGCCCCACGTACCCGACTGGCCGGGCCGCGACACGTACACGGGCGGCCTGCTGCACGCCTCCGAGTACCGCAACGCCAAGCCCTACGCCGGCCGGGACGTCCTGGTCGTCGGCATCGGCAACACCGGCGCCGAGATCGCCGTCGACCTCGTCGAGGGCGGGGCACGGCGCGTACGGCTCGCGGTGCGGACGGCCCCGCACATCGTGCGCCGCTCCACGGCCGGCTGGTCGGCCCAGTACACGGGCGTCCTCGTACGGCGGCTGCCCGTCGCCCTCGTGGACCGGCTCGCCAAGCCGCTGGCGAAGCTCAGCGTGCCGGACCTCTCGGCCCGCGGCCTGGCCCGGCCCGACACCGGTCTCTACTCCCGCGTGAAGGAGGGGGCCCTCCCCGTGCAGGACGTCGGCCTCATCGACGCCGTACGCAAGGGGAAGGTCGAGATCGTCGGCCCGGTCGAGGGCTTCGACGACGGCAAGGTCCTCCTCGGCGACGGCACCCGGATCGAGACCGACGCCGTGATCGCCGCCACCGGCTACCGGCGCGCCCTGGAGGGGCTCGTCGGGCACCTCGACGTCCTGGACGGACGCGGGAAGCCGGTCGTGCACGGCCCGCACTCCCCCGAGAACGCCCCCGGCCTGTACTTCACCGGCTTCACCAACCCCATCAGCGGCATGCTCCGCGAACTCGCCCTCGACGCCGAGAAGATCGCCAGAAGGATCGCCAGGACGGGCGGCGTCGCCACCCGCGACGCGATCACCGTACGCATCCGCACCGCACGCTGAACGACCGACGGACACCGGGCGGGCGCCATCACCTCGGCTCCCAGCACCGCACATGAGCCCGGCCGTGGTCCATGAGGAGGCTGGTCCGCCGTGCGGCGGACAGCCCGGCCCGAGGACGTCTGACCGCCGCCCCGCGCGGGTACAACTCCCTTACTGCCGCGTAACTTTGCTCGCACACCCATTCCTGACGCAGGGTCAGTTCAGTAGTCTGAAATCTGACGTAGCGTCAGATACGTGACTACGTCATCGCGCCACCGCGTCACGTCACTGAATTGGCTGTCACACAGGAGCGGGCGGACCGATGCTTGGATCAACCCACGGCACCCTCACCACCGACTCCCGCCGGGCCCGCGCCATCGCCTGCGGCGAGCATCCCGCGCAGGTCGTGCACGGCAGGCCCGCCGAGGCCGGCGACCTGGACGTCAGCGGGCGCCCGCTGTACGCCGACGTCCCCGATCTGGACCGTTTCTTCCGCCCCGCGTCCGTGGCCGTCATCGGCGCCTCGGACGCGGAGGGCCGGCCGAACACCGGTATCACCCGGCAGCTGCTCGCCTGGTCCGAACGGGTCGGCGCCCGGCTGCACCCCGTGCACCCCACCCGCGAGTCGGTCTTCGGCATCCCCTGCTCCCCCTCGATCGCCGACCTGCCCGAACAGGTCGATCTCGCCGTACTGCTCCTTTCCGACCCCCTCCCCGTGATCGACGAACTCGCCGAGGCCAAGGTGAAGTTCGCGATCGCCTTCGCCTCCGGCTTCGCCGAGACCGGCGCCGACGGCGCCGCCGCCCAGGAGCGGCTGGCCGCCGCCGTGGCCCGCTCCGACGGTCTGCGGCTGCTCGGCCCCAACACCAACCTCAACGCCTTCGAGCGCTTCCGCGACGACCTCGACGGCCCGGCGATCGCGCTGATCACCCAGTCCGGCCACCAGGGCCGCCCCGTCTTCTCCCTCCAGGAACTCGGTATCCGCCTCTCCCACTGGGCCCCCACCGGCAACGAGGCCGATCTGGAGACCGCCGACTTCATCTCCTACTTCGCCGAACGCCCCGAGGTCGGCGCCATCGCCGCCTATGTCGAGGGCCTGAAGGACGGCCGCGCCTTCCTCCTCGCCGCCGACCGGGCCGCCCGGCGCGGTGTGCCCGTCGTCGCCGTGAAGGTCGGCCGCACCGAGACCGGCGCCCGCACCGCCGCCTCCCACACCGGCAAGCTGACCGGCGCGGACGCGGTGGTCGACGCGGCGATGCGGCAGTACGGGGTGATACGGGTCGACGGGCTCGACGAACTCCAGGACACGGCCACCCTGTTGGCGCGGGCGCGACGGCCACGGACGCCTGGATCGACCCGGCCCGAGGGCGTCGTCGTCTATTCGATCTCCGGCGGTACGGGCGCGCACTTCGCCGACCTGGCCACGGAGGCCGGACTGCCCCTGCCCACCCTCTCGGCGGCCAAGCAGGCCGAGCTGCACCAGTGGATCCCCGACTATCTGAGCGTGGCCAACCCCGTCGACAACGGCGGCCACCCCGTGGGCGACTGGCGTGGCCCCCGCATCCTCGACGCGATCCTCGACGACCCGGCGGTGGGGGTGCTGATCTGCCCCATCACCGGCCCCTTCCCGCCGATGAGCGACAAGCTCGCCCAGGACCTGGTGGCCGCGGCGGAGCGGACGGACAAGCTGGTGTGCGTGGTGTGGGGCTCGCCGGTGGGCACCGAGGCCGCGTACCGCGAGACGCTCCTCGGATCGTCCCGGGTGGCGACCTTCCGTACCTTCGCCAACTGCATCACCGCCGTCCGCGCCCACCTCGACCACACCCGCTTCACCGCCGCCTACCGCTCCCCCTTCGACGAGGCACCGCGCTCCCCCTCTCCCTCCTTCCGCAAGGCGAAGGCGCTGATGCGGCCGGGGCAGCAGCTGAGCGAGCACGCGGCCAAGCAGCTGCTGCGCGCCTACGGGATACGCGTGCCGCGCGAGCAGCTGGTGACCAGCGCGGCGGCGGCCGTACGCGCGGCGAGCCTCGTCGGCTACCCGGTGGTGATGAAGGCCTCCGGCGCCCGCATCGCCCACAAGACGGAACTCGGCCTGGTGAAGATCGGCCTGACCTCCGCGAGCCAGATCCGCGACGCCTATCGCGAACTGACCGACCTCGCCCGCTACGAAGATGTCTCCCTGGACGGCGTGCTCGTGTGCCAGATGGTCGAGCGGGGTGTGGAGATGGTCGTGGGCGTCACCCATGACGACCTGTTCGGGCCGACGGTCACCGTCGGGCTCGGCGGCGTCCTCGTGGAGGTGCTGCGCGACTCCGCCGTACGCGTGCCGCCCTTCGGTGAGGACCAGGCCCGCGCCATGCTCACCGAACTGCGCGGGCGGGCCCTGCTGGACGGGGTGCGCGGGGCTCCCCCGGCCGACGTGGACGCCCTCGTGGAGGTGGTGCTCCGCGTGCAGCGCATGGCGCTCGAACTCGGCGACGAGATCGCGGAGCTGGACATCAACCCGCTGATGGTGCTGCCGAGGGGGCAGGGGGCCGTGGCCCTGGACGCGCTGGCCGTGTGCCGCTGAGCGCCGACACGCACGGAAGGCACCCCACACACCCAGGACCGTCGCACCCAGGACGCCCAGGACCGCCATCACTCCCCGTAAGAACCGGAGCACCCACATGTCCGCTTCCCCCCTCGAACATCCCGAAAAATCCCGTGACACATTGATACGGCACGCCACTGACAACGCGGTCTCGTGGATCACCCTCAACCGTCCCGAGGCGATGAACGCCCTCACCCCTGACCAGCGGGAACGCCTCATCCAACTCCTCGCCGACGCCTCCGCCGACCCCGCCGTACGCGCGGTCGTCATCACCGCGACGGGCCGCGGCTTCTGCGCGGGCGCGGACCTGCGGGGCGCGACGGTCGGCGGCGAACGCGTGGCCGGTGATGTGGCGCGCGTGATCCGGCTCGGCGCGCAGCGGCTCATCGCGGCCGTACTCGACTGCGAGAAGCCGGTGATCGCTGCGGTGAACGGCACGGCGGCCGGCCTCGGCGCGCACCTCGCCCTCGCCTGTGACCTCGTGCTGGCGGCGGAAGGGGCCCGTTTCATCGAGGTGTTCGTACGGCGCGGCCTCGTCCCCGACGGCGGCGGCGCGTATCTCCTCCCCCGCCTCGTCGGCCCCCACCGGGCTAAGGAGCTGATGTTCTTCGGCGACGCCCTGCCCGCCGCCGACGCGGAACGCCTCGGTCTGGTCAACCGTGTCGTCCCCGCCCAGGACCTGGAGAAGACGGCCCGCGAGTGGGCCGAACGCCTCGCCGCCGGCCCGACCCGCGCCATGGCGCTGACCAAACACCTGGTCAACGCCTCCCTCGACACCGACCGCGCCACCGCCTTCGCAGCCGAGGCCACCGCGCAGGAGATCAACATGACGACGGCGGACGCCCAGGAGGGCGTGGCGAGCTTCGTGGAGCGACGGCCACCGCGTTTCGAGGGCCGCTGACGGCACCGGGCGAACCGTTACGGGGCTTCACTTCTGACGGCCCGTCAGCTTCAATGGGTGGTGTGATGGGACACGCGGGAATGGCAGCCGCCGCCGTCCGCTATCTGAAGGCGGACAGGGGCCGTGGGACGGCGCTCGCGCAGCCGGTCGTCGAAGCACTGCCCCGCCCCGAGCTGCGCTGCGTCGGCGAGGACGAGCGCGCGCCGGTCGACCAGGCCGAGTTCCGCCGCGTACTGGGCAACTTCGCGACGGGCGTCACGGTGATCACCGCCCCGGCGGTGGAGACGGCGCCGACGGCCCGGGACGCCCCGACGACCGCGTCGCCCGCGTCGACCGACAGCACGGGCAACGCCCCCGCCGGCCACCCCGCCGGCTTCGCCTGTCAGTCCTTCTCCGCGCTCTCCCTCGACCCGCCCCTCGTCGTCTTCATGGTCGGCCGTACGTCGACGACCTGGCCGCGCATCGCCCGCGCGGGCGTCTTCTGCGTGAACGTACTCGGCGCAGATCAGGGCGAGTTGTGCCGGCGCTTCGCGGTGAGCGGCACGGACAAGTTCACCGGCGTCTCCCACGCCCCGGCCCCCGCGACCGGCTCCCCCCGCCTCACCGGCGCCCCCGCCTGGATCGACTGCACGATCCACGCCGTACACCCCGGCGGCGACCACCTGATCGTCGTGGGCCGGGTGGAGGCGCTGGGCGCGGCGGACGAAGCGATCCCGCCGCTGCTGTTCCACAAAGGACGATTCGGCGAGCTCAGGGCCTGACCGCACGGCCGGGCCCACTCTTTCGAGTGCACGCCGCGCGATCCTCGAACCCACCGGCTAGCCTGTTCATAACGTCGCTGTTATGACGTGGGGTGAAGTAGAGCTGGAGCCGGAGGTGGAACAGTGGTTCCTCGGGCTGTCCGCAGGGCATCGCAGTACGGTCGCGTTCTACGTCGACCTGCTCGCCGATCGCGGCCCCGCTGCTCAGCGAGCCGTACTCGCGCCAGCTGGACGGCAAGCTTCGCGAGCTGCGCTTCCACCTGGACACCGACGCGGTCCGCCTCACCTATTGGATCGCCTCCGGGCGGCGGATCATCCTGCTGACGGCGTTTCGCAAACAGAGGATGCGCGAGACCGCGGAGATCGACCGCGCCCGGCGGGCGAGGGTGCGCTGCGTCGAGGAGCGGCACACAGTGGACGAGGTGTGATGCATGGGTGAGCGCGGGAGCTGGAACGAACTGCGGGACGAGACTCTCGCATCGCCGGAGGCACGGGAGGCGTACGACGCCGCACGCATCCGTTTCGAGTTGGGTCGTGCGGTCCGGGAGCGGCGCGAGGCGCTGGGCATGACGCAGGCGCAACTCGCGCAGACGGCCGGGATGCGACAGCCGGCCGTGGCACGGTTCGAGGCGGGCGGGACCATGCCCACGCTACCTCTGCTCGAACGGTTCGCCGTCGCCCTCCGCATGCGCCTCCACGTCGGCTTCGAGCCACTCGACCGCGCCGGCTGAGGCTCCCCTCGCCGGCGGGCCACCGCGCTCCGCCTTCAGACCCCCGCCAACCCGGCCTTCCCCACCCCCCGCCTCCGTATCACCAACGCCATCAGTGCCGCCGCCGCGCACAGCGCGCCCGAGGCGTACCAGACGATGTCGTACGAGCCGAAAGTGTCGCGGGCGAAGCCGCCGAGGAAGGCGACCAGGGCGGCGCCGACCTGGTGGGAGGCGAGGACCCAGCCGAAGACGATGGCACTGTCGTCGCCGTAGTGCTCGCGGCACAGGGCCATGGTGGGCGGGACGGTGGCGACCCAGTCGAGGCCGTAGAAGACGATGAAGAAGATCATCGGGAGGTGCACGGCGGGCGCCAGCAGCATGGGGAGGAAGAGGAGCGAGATGCCCCGGAACGCGTAGTACACCGCCAGCAGCCGCCGTGAGTCGAAGCGGTCAGTGAACCAGCCCGAGGCGATCGTGCCGAGGACGTCGAAGATCCCGATGACCGCCAGCAGCGAGGCCGCCGCCGTGATCGGCATGCCATGGTCGTGGGCGGCGGGGATGAAGTGGGTCTGGACGAGGCCGTTCGTGGAGGCCCCGCAGATCGCGAAGGTGCCGGCCAGGAGCCAGAACGGCCCGGTCCGCATCGCCGAGAAGAGCACCTTCACCGCCCGCCGCGCAGCCCCCGGCACCGGCGCCGGCTTCGGCACGAACTCCTTCGCGCCGTACGGCTTCAGCCCCACGTCCGCCGGGTGGTCCCGCAGCAGCAGCCAGACGAAGGGGACGACGACCAGGGCGGCGAGGGCCACCGTGACGGAGGCGGGCCGCCAGCGGTACTCGGAGACGATCCACGCCAGCAGGGGCAGGAAGATCAGCTGCCCGGAGGCGGAGGCGGCGGTCAGGACGCCCGAGACCAGGCCGCGCCGCTCGGTGAACCAGCGGTTGGTGACCGTGGCCGCGAAGGCCAGCGCCATCGAACCGGAGCCGAGGCCCACCAGCAGGCCCCAGCAGAGCATCAGCTGCCACGGCGAGGTCATCCACACCGTCGTACCGGACCCGACCGCGATCACCGTCAGGGCGACCGCGACGACCCGGCGGATACCGAAGCGGTCCATCAGCGCGGCGGCGAAAGGAGCCGTGAGGCCGTACAGGGCCAGGTTGATCGACACCGCCGACGCGATCGTGCCGCGCGACCAGCCGAAATCGTCGTGCAGCGGATCGATCAGCAGACCCGGCACCGAACGGAAGGCCGCCGCGCCGATGATCGTCACGAAGGTGACGGCGACAACGAACCAGGCGCGGTGGACACGGGTGCGACGGGCACGACCGCCGGCCGTACGTCGGCCGGTCCCGACGGAGTCGTGATCGGCGGCGGTACGGGAGTCGGCGGCAGCGGGCGTGGTGGCGTCGTCGGCTGTCTGGGTCATGCCGTCCAGCTTCCGACCCGCGCTCATTCCGAACGAGTGGCCGAGGGGACAGCATTCGCTAGGATCAGGCCATGACCGCCGAACGCACCCCCGACGCCGCCGGGCCCACCCCCGTGGCCCGCCACCGCGTCGTCGTGCTCGCGCTCGACGGGCTGCTCCCCTTCGAACTCGGCATCCCGCAGCGCATCTTCGGCAAGGCGCGGGACACGGCGGGACGACCGCTGTACGACGTCGTCACCTGCTCGATCCGGCCGCCGGGCCCGGTGGAGACGGACGCCGACTTCGCCGTCCTCGTCCAGAACGGCCCGGAGGCCCTGGCCACCGCCGAAACGGTCGTCGTCCCGGCCTCGTACGAGCTCGGCCCGGTCTACGAGGACGGCGTCCTCACCCCCGAACTGGCCGCCGGCCTCGCCCACATCCGCCCCGGCACCCGCCTGGTCTCCATCTGCACCGGCGGATACGTCCTGGCCGCGGCCGGCTTCCTCGACGGCCGCCCGGCGACCACGCACTGGTACCACGCCGAGCACTTCCAGCGGCTGTTCCCGAAGGTCAGGCTCGACGCGGACGTCCTCTTCGTCGACGACGGCGACGTCCTCACCTCGGCGGGCGTCGCGGCCGGGATCGACCTGTGCCTGCATCTCGTACGACGCGACCACGGCACCGGCGTCGCCAACGACGTGGCCCGGCGTACGGTCGTACCGCCGCACCGGGACGGCGGGCAGGCCCAGTACATCCAACGCCCGCTGCCCGAGCCGCAGACCGCGACCACCACCGCCGCCCGCGCCTGGGCGCTGGGCCGCCTCCACGAACCGATCCAGCTGCGCGACATGGCCGCCCGGGAGTCCATGTCCGTCCGCACCTTCACCCGCCGCTTCCGCGAGGAGGTCGGCGTCAGCCCCGGCCAGTGGCTCACCCAGCAGCGCGTCGAACGCGCCCGCCACCTCCTGGAATCCACCGACCTCTCCATCGACCAGGTCGCCCACGACGCGGGCTTCGGCACGGCTCAGTCGATGCGGCAGCACCTGCAGGGGACACTCGGGGTGACCCCGACGGCGTACCGGCGGACGTTCAGGGCGGAGGGGGCTGCCGGGCGGCACGCGGGCGCCACCGAGGAGCGTGTGAACCCGGCGGTCAGAAGGTGAGCACCGCCCTCGCCACCCGCCCCTGTCCCGCGTCCTCCGCCGCCTTCGCGAAGTCCTCCACCGGGTACGTGGTCGTGACCAGCTCGTCCAGGAGGAGACGGCCCTCCCGGTACAGCTCGGCGTAGAGCGCGATGTCCCGCTGAGGACGCGACGACCCGTACCGGCAGCCCAGGATCGATTTGTCCAGGTAGAGGGAGGAGACGAGGAAGGAGGCCTCGGCGGTGGCGGCCGGGACTCCGAGCAGGACCGCCTGACCCCGCCGGTCGAGCAGGTCGATGGCCTGGCGGATCAGTTCGACGCGGCCGACGCACTCGAAGGCGTGGTCGGCGCCCGTGGGCAGGATGTCCCGCACACCGTCCACGGAGGTGAGGAAGTCCGTGGCCCCGAACCGCCTCGCCACCGCCTCCTTCTCCGGATTGGCGTCCACGGCGACGATCCGCACGGCCCCCGCGATCCGCGCGCCCTGCACGACGTTGAGCCCGATCCCCCCGACCCCGATCACGACGACACTGTCCCCCCGGTCGACCCGCGCCCGGTTGAGCACCGCCCCCACCCCGGTCAGCACCCCGCACCCGATCAGCGCGGCGGAGGTCAGCGGAATGTCCTCCGGTATCCGTACGGCCTGCACGGCCTTGACGACCGTCCGCTCGGCGAAGGCGGAGTTCGCGGCGAACTGGAACACCTCCCGCCCACCCCTCGAGAACGGCCGCGTGGGCCGCCCGATCGCCCGACGGCACATGGTCGGCCGACCGCGGTCGCAGTCGGCGCAGGTCCCGCAGTTGGCGAGGGTGGAGAGGGCCACGTGGTCCCCGGGCCGGACGTGTCCGACCCCCGCGCCCACCGCCTCGACGACCCCGGCCCCCTCATGCCCCAGCACCACGGGAACGGGGAAGGGGATGGTCCCGTCCACCACCGACAGATCGCTGTGGCAGAGCCCGGCCGCCGCCACGGCCACCCGCACCTCGCCCGGCCCCGGATCCCGGACCTCCAGATCATCGACGACCTCGGCCCGCTTCCCGTCGAACACCACTCCGCGCATGGCTCCCACCCCTTCAGCCCCTCGGCTCCTTCGGCAGACCGAGCACCCGCTCGGCGATGATCGTGCGCTGCACCTCGTCCGAACCGCCGTAGATCGTGTCGGCCCGGCTGAACAGGAACAGATGCTGGAACGGGTCGAGTGCGTACGGCTCGTCCGCCGACCACGCCCGCGGCCCCACGGCCGCCTCCGCTCCCCGTACCTCCATCGCCAGCTCCCCGAGCCGCCGATGCCACCGCCCCCACAGCAACTTGGCCACACTGGGCGCGCCCGGCTCCGCGCCCCCTTCCGGCCCTCCGAGCGTGCGCAGGGCGTTCCACCGCATGACCCGCAACTCCGCCCACTGCCGTACGAGTCGATCGCGTACGACGGGATCGTCCGCGGCACCGCTGTCCACGGCGGCCCGTACGACACCCCTCAACTCCTCCTCGAAACCGACCTGTTGGGCGAGAGTCGACACCCCCCGCTCGAAGCCGAGGAGGCCCATGGCAACCCGCCAGCCGTTGCCCTCACCGCCGACCACGTGCTCCGCGCGGGCATGCGCCCCGTCGAAGAACACCTCGTTGAACTCGCTCGTCCCGGTCATCTGCCGGATCGGCCGCACCTCGACCCGGCCCGGCTGGTCCATGGGCACGAGCAGCAGCGACAGTCCGTGGTGCCGCGTCGACCCCGCCTCCGTACGAGCCAGCACGAAACACCAGCCGGCCTCATGGGCGAGCGAGGTCCAGATCTTCTGCCCGGTGACGCGGTACGACCCGTCCGCCGACCGCTCCGCCTTCGTCCGTACGCCGGCGAGGTCCGACCCCGCGCCCGGTTCGCTGTACCCCTGGCACCACAGCTCCTCGCCCCGCGCGACCGGGGGCAGGAACCGCCGCTTCTGCTCCGCACTTCCGTACGCGATCAAGGTCGGCGCCAGCAGCTTCTCCCCGATGTGCCCCGACCGCGCGGGCACCCCCGCCCGCGCGTACTCCTCGGCCCACACGACCTGCTGCACGAGGGTCGCCGTACGGTTCCCGTAGCCCCCCTCGCCCCAGCCGAGCCCGATCCACCCGGCGGCGCCGAGCGTCCGTTCCCACGCGCGCCGGTCCTCGCCCGCGCTGGCGTGCGCCCCCAGCCAGGCCCGCGCCTCCGCCCGGAAGGCCTCGTCCTCATCACTGAACCCGAAGTCCATGCCGCCTCCAAGATGACCGCCGCGGGTGATGGTGGTGCGTTGTCGGGTGCGGGTCCGGTGGGGCTTCTCGCGCAGTTCCCCGCGCCCCTGAAAAACCCCGGGCGCGCCCCACGCCGGCAAGGGGCGCGGGGAACTGCGCGAACAACCACAACGCACCCGCACCCGCCGAACAACACGCACCCCCGAGCTATGAAGCGCCCTCGTTCGGCCGCGCCCCGGCCGACGCCGCGCGGGCCATCACCTCCACGCGCTCCAGCATCGGCATCGGATCCACCCCCACCGCCCCCGGCAGAACCTCCGCGATCCTCTCCGGGGTCCACCCCTGCTCCGCGTACGCCGAGCGCAGCTCACGCGGCTGCGCCCACACCGCGATCTTCGGCCCGGCCACCGTGTACACCTGCCCGGTGATCCGCTCCTCCCGAGCCCGGTCGGACAGCAGATACACCACGAACGCGGCCACGTCCTCCGGCTCACCGATCTCGGTCAGCTCCATCGGCACCCCCGCCGACATCCGCGTACGCGCGACCGGCGCCACCGCGTTCGCGGTCACCCCGTACCGGTGCAGACCGAGCGCGGCGCTGCGCACCAGCGAGATGATCCCGCCCTTGGCCGCGCTGTAGTTGGCCTGCGAGACGGACCCCTGGTGGTTGCCGCTGGTGAACCCGATCAGAGTCCCGGCGCGCTGCTTGCGCATGACGGCGGACGCGGCCCGGAACACGGTGAACGTGCCCTTGAGATGCGTGGCGACCACCGGGTCCCACTCCTCCTCGGCCATGTTGAACAGCATCCGCTCCCGCAGGATCCCGGCGACGCACACGACCCCGTCGATCCGCCCGTACGTCACGACCGCCGTGTCCACGACCCGCTGTCCGCCCGCCATCGTGGAGATGTCGTCGGCGACGGCGACCGCTTCGCCCCCGGCCGCCTCGATCTCCTTGACGACGGTCTCGGCGACGGAACTGGTGGGTTCTGAGCCGTCGACGGAGACGCCGTAGTCGTTGACGACGACCCGCGCGCCCTCGGCGGCGGCGCCCAGGGCGACCGCCCGGCCGATCCCCCGCCCCGCGCCCGTGACGGCGACGACCTTGCCTGCCAAGAAGTTTCCCACCCCGGCCCCTTCCCCTCACCACGGTTTCTGACGGACCGTTAGATTTGCTCGCACCGCGATTCTACGACCCGTCAGATACGCCACCACAAGCCCCAGGGGAGGCCCGATGTCATCGCCCACCGAGTTCGCCGCGTTCACGGACATCGCCAAGCGCGTGAACAACTGGGGCCGTTGGGGGGCGGACGACGAGATCGGCACACTCAACCTGATCACCGACGAGGTCGTACGGGAGGCCGCGAGCGCCGTCCGCACCGGTCGCCGGGTCCCACTCGCCCTGCCTCTGCAACAGGACGGCGTGCAGACGGGGATGATGCCGGGCCGGGTGAACCCGCTGCACGCCATGGTGCAGATCAACCAGGAGATCTTCGGCCCGGGCACGGTCGCGTGCAGCGACGACGCGGTGACGATGGGGCTCCAGGCGGCCACCCACTGGGACGCGCTCACCCATGTCTCGCACTCGGGACGGATCTACAACGGCCGCCCGGCGGACACGATCACCCCGCACGGCGGCGCCGCCTTCGCCGGCATAGACAAGGCCCGCCACATCGTCTCGCGCGGCGTACTCCTCGACATCCCCCGCGCCCTGGGCCACGACGACGACCGGCTGCCCGGCGACCACGCGGTCACCCCCGAAGACCTGGACGCGGCCGAGGAGTTGGCGGGCACCCGGGTCCGCGCGGGCGACATCGTCCTCGTCCGCACGGGGCAGATCCAGGCCTACCTCGCCGGTGACAAGCACGCGTACGCGTTCCCGTCCCCGGGGCTCTCCCTCCGTACCCCCGAGTGGTTCCACGCGCGCGATGTCGCGGCCGTCGCCAATGACACCCTGACGTTCGAGATCTTCCCGCCGGAGATCGAGAACCTGTGGCTGCCGGTGCACGCGCTCGACCTGGTCGAGATGGGCATGCCGCAGGGGCAGAACTGGAATCTGGAAGAGTTGTCCACAGCCTGTGGACAACTCGGACGGTACGAGTTCCTGCTCTCGGCGATGCCGGAGCCGTTCGTCGGCGGGACGGGCACACCGGTGGCACCGATCGCCATTCTGTAGGGCTCTCTGTAGGGCCCGGACACCTCACGTTGCTCTGCCGGCAAGCGACCGGGGCCGGGGCTCGAACAGCGGCGGCCGCCTGGATAGCCTTGCCGCATGACCGAATCGGCCCCTGCCCGGCGCCCTTTGCCGACGCGGGATCAGGTGATCGCGTTGAGGGACTTCGTCCACGGACGGATCTACGCCGCCGTGGCCCTCACGATCCGAGTCGACGGAGAGCCGCCGCACGCACCCGGCTCGGATCTGGCACGCGTCTCGGAGGCCGGCCAAGCGCTCCACCGGGTGACGTCCCACCTGTGCGGTCGGCTGCTCGACGAGCTCGCGACGGGTCGAGCCGGCCCCGTCGCCGAGGCCTCGTGGGAGAGCCTCGTCTCGATCATCGAGGCCTGGCGCGAGGACCCGGACCTGCCCGAAGGCATGAAGGAGCTGATGCCGGCCATGCCGCGCTGACGTCGACATACAGGCCCCAGGTCGGCTGGCGGCGCGCTGCTGCTCGCCCCGAGCACGGCACCGCGCGCCGCCGCCATCCGGCTTCGGCGCACCCGCCCTGCTCCCCGGGCCCGGTCGGGAGCCGACGCCGACACACGACCCACGCTCGTCGAGGGTCTCCGTCCTCGAGACCCTCGTCGTCCCCTCGCGGCGAATCGCTGAACACAAGCGTGATCAAACGGGCACGACGCGTCAACACCCGTTCGGGGATCAGCCGCGAGAAACGGGCGTTGCGACGGTGCGTACGGAAGCACATCCCGGCGCACGGTTCAGCCACCGCCGCCGGGCAACCACCGCCGTGCGCTCACGCGCAGACGCGTGCGGCGGTTGAGTGACCGCGGCGCCCACCAACTCGCCCAGTCGGCTGGGGTCACCTCTCCCCCGACCCACCGGGAAGTCCGGCCTACACCGCCTCGTACGCCAACCCCTCGCGCACCAGGTTCTCGCGCGCCACCGCCGCGACCCCGGTCACCGCGCTGCACGCCGGGGTCACGACCCCGCCACCCACGCCCGAAGTACCCGCACGCGCACGCGCACCCGCAACCGCTCCCGCTCCACCCGAGACCGCCGCAGCCCCCGAGGCCCCCGAGACCCCGACCGCCCCGGCCACCCCCGGCACCACCCGGTCCAGCTCGCACCAGATGCGTTTGCCGACGCCCTCGTGGGACCAGCCCCAGCGGTCGGCGAGGCCCTCGACGAGGGCGAGGCCGCGTCCGCCCGTCTCGTCGCCGTCGGCACACCGCGGCGCCGGCGGACACGCGCTGGCGTCGGCGACCTCGAGGCGCACCTTACCCACGGCGCCGTCACGAAGGCCGGACAGCAGCAGCCGCAGGACCGCCGGGCGGCCCGTATGGACGACCGCGTTGGTGACCAACTCCGAGACGAGGAGGATCAGCGTCTCGGCGACTGGTTCGTCCACTCCTATCCCGGACACGGCGAGCCGTGAACGGGCCCATCTCCGTGCACGACCCACCTCTGCGGGGTCGGGCCGGATCTCCAGCTGCACTTGAAGCACCTGCACCGCTCACACCATCCGAACCGGCGGACACATCGCCGCACGCCCCTCAGGGGCCACGATCGTGGTCATCTGCTGCCTGGCCGACGCCACCGCCATCGACACCATCGGCACCGGGGTCACGGAACGTGATCCCCTTACAGGACAGCATGGTTGACGTACAGTCACCCCAACAAGCGCTTCGGGCATATTCCAGCGCGAAGGAGTACGCATACGGCATACTGTGCGACGCTCGTCGCGGGGAGTCGAACAGACCGGAGCGACGAGACTCCGGCCCACTTCACGAGCGGCGGGCACCGCCGGATCCGGGGCCGCCACAGGGGCAACACCGGCTCGGCTCGACCTCGGAACCACTCGCATCCCCCAGAAGGTACCGGAGTACGACTCCGACTCCAGGCCGTGACAAGTCACACCTAGGACACAACCCGGTATCAACGCTCGGTAATTCCGGTATGCCACGTTCCGCGACATTCGGCCGAGCCCCTGCCACACATTCCCCTTCCCGCCCTGGTCAGCGCGGTCAGCCCGCCTCGACCAGCAGTTTCCCCGCCAACAGCTCCTCACTCTCTGTGATCAATCCGCCACGTTCTGCCCGTACCCATGCCCGCTTCAGACACAGATGTACGTCGGCCTCCCAGGTGAAACCCATCCCTCCGTGGACCTGAAGACAGTCGCGCGCGCCGCGCACCGCCGCCTCGTCGGCCAGCAGCCGCGCCGCCGCGATGTCCACCGGATCGGCGGTGACGGCCGCCGCGTACACCGCGACGCGCGCCACCTCCACCCGCACCAGCAGCTCGGCACAGAGATGCTTGACGGCCTGGAACGCCCCGATCGGCCGCCCGAACTGCTCCCGCGTCCGGGCGTGTTGCACCGCCGCCTCGCACGTCCGTACGGCCGTCCCGAGTTGCTCGGCGGCGGTGAGCAGCACGAAGAGATCATCGGGACGTACGGCGGAATCGGCCGTCGGAACCCGGTGCAGCGGCGTCAACGGATCAACCGACCGCAGCGCGACGGCCCCGGTGGCGTCCCCCGTCACCACGTCGGCCTCCTCCAGCCACTCCACCAGCCCCCCACCCCCGACGCCGGTCACGACGACCTCCCCGCTCGCCGCCCCCGGGACCGTGCCCGCCGCGAGATGGGTGGCCACCAGCGGCCCGGGCAGCAGCACCCGCCCCGCCTCCTCGAACACCAACACCGCCTCCGGCAGCCCGAGTCCGACCCCACCCTCGGCCTCCGCCAACCGCAGCCCGAAGAACCCGGCCGCCCCCAACTCCCGCCACAGCGCCCGGTCCAGCCCGCCTCCGTCGACGGCCGCCCACAACGCCTCCCGCCCGAAGCGCCGCGCGAACAGCCCCCGCACCCCGTCCCGCAACGCCCGCTGGTCCTCGGTAAGTCGAAACCGCATACGGCAACAGCCCCTCATCAACGCCGAGCACGCCCACCGTCACCTCTTCGGCAGCCCCAGGATCCGCTCACCCACGATGTTCCGCTGGATCTCCGACGTCCCCGCCGCGATCGTGTACGACAGCGAGCTGAGCCGGTCGAGCACCCACCCCCGCCCGAGGTCGAGCGCATCCGGCCCGAGCACATCCGCGGCCACGTCGTACAACTCCTGACGCACGCGCGAGTACCTCAGCTTGAAGACCGATCCCCCCACCCCCGGCACCCCTCCGGAGGACTCCGCCTCGCTCACGTTCCACTGCGTGAGCCGCCACAGCGCCCGGAACTCGGCGTTGAGCCGCCCCAGTCGCCGCCGTACGACGGGGTCGCCCCAGGCCCCGTTCGCCCGCGCCTGCCTCGCCACCTCCCCCATTACCCGCCGACAGGCGACCACTTCACCCACGAACGCCGTCCCGCGCTCGAACGACAGCGTCACCATGGTCACGCGCCAGCCGTCGTTCTCCTCTCCCACCCGGTTGGCGACCGGCACCCGCACCTCGTCGAGGAAGACCTCGGCGAACTCGGTGGACCCGGCGAGTGTGCGCAGCGGCCGTACGGTCACGCCGGGGGCGTCCATGGGCATCGCCAGCCAGGAGATCCCGCGATGCTTCGGCGCCTGCGAGTCCGTACGCACCAACAGCTCGCACCAGTCGGCGACTTCGGCGTGGGAGGTCCAGATCTTCGACCCGCTCACCACGTACGTGTCGCCGTCCCGTCGCGCGTGTGTACGCAGGGACGCGAGGTCGGACCCGGCGTCCGGTTCGCTGAACCCCTGGCACCAGACCTCCTCGCCCCGCAGGATCGGCGGCAGCCAGCGCGCCCGCTGCTCGGCCGTCCCCTCGGCGGCGATCGTCGGCCCGGCGTGCAGCAGCCCGACGAACCCGGCCCCCACATAGGGGACGCCCGCCCTCTCGGTCTCCTCCAGGAAGATCAGCCGTACCGTCGGCGAGGCGCCCCAGTGGACATCGGCGTACCCGGCGTCGTACAGCGTCCGCTGCCAGCCGAGGTCGTACGCGCGCCGCCCCGGCCAGTCGTCGGGCGACGGCCTGGGCGGCAGCGTGGGGAGCACCTTCGCCAGCCACTCCCGCAGCCGCGCCCGGAACTCCTCCTCCTCCGGGCTGTACGCGAGATCCATGGCCCGCGACCCTTACCTGTCGAAGTCCAGGTCGAGCATGCGGATCGCGTTGCCGCGCATCAGCTTGTAGACCGTCTCGTCGTCGAGGCCCTTCACATGGTCGAGGGCGACCTCCTTGGTGTGCGGGAAGGTCGAGTCGACGTGCGGATAGTCGGTCTCGAAGGTCGCGTTGTCCCGCCCGACCACATCCAGCGAGGCGACCCCGTGCTTGTCGCGGAAGAAGCAGCAGAACATCTGCCGGTAGTAGTACGTCGACGGCGGCTCGGGGATCAGGTCGCGCACGCCGCCCCAGGCGCGGTGCTCCTCCCAGACGTCGTCGGCGCGTTCGAGGGCGTACGGGATCCAGCCCATCTGGCCTTCGCTGTAGGCGAGTTTGAGGGTCGGGTACTTCACCAGGACCCCGCTGAAGAGGAAGTCCATCATCGAGGCCATCGCGTTGTTGAAGGAGAGCGAGGCCTGGACGGCGGGGGGCGCGTCGGGGGAGGCGGCCGGCATCTGGGAGCTGGACCCGATGTGCATGTTGACGACCGTCCCGGTGTCCTGGCAGGCCGCGAAGAAGGGGTCCCAGTAGCCCGAGTGGATGGAGGGCAGTCCGAGGTAGGTGGGGATCTCGGAGAACGTCACCGCCCGGACACCCCTCGCCGCGTTCCGCTCGATCTCCTGGACCGCCAGGTCGATGTCCCACAGGGGGATCAGACACAGCGGGATCAGCCGGCCGCCGCTGTCACCGCACCACTCCTCGACCATCCAGTCGTTGTACGCGCGCACACAGGCCAGGGCGACCTCCTTGTCATGCGCCTCGGCGAACGTCTGCCCGCAGAAGCGCGGGAAGGTCGGGAAGCAGAGCGAGGCCTCGACGTGGTTGAGGTCCATGTCCGCCAGCCGCGCCTTCGGGTCCCAGCACCCGCGCCGCATCTCCTCCCGGGTGATCCCCTCCAGCGTCATCTCGTCCCGGTCGAAGCCGACGGCCGCGATGTTCCGCTTGTACGGGAACTTCAGGTCCTCGTAGATCCACCAGTCGGTCGGCTGCCCGTCCGGGTCCATCGTGATCTGGTACTTGCCGGCGACGTACGCCAGCTCGCCGATGCCGGCGGTGAGGGGCTTGGGGCCTCGGTCGCGGTACTTCTCCGGCAGCCAGGTCTCGAAGAGGTGCGCCGGTTCGATCACATGGTCGTCGACGCTGATGACGCGGGGCAGTTCGGTCATAAGTTCCCCCACTCAGTGGCCTCAGATATCTGATGGACCGTCAGATTCACTCCATCAAGCAGGCTAGTCCCGACCCTCTGGACCGACAAGGCGCCGAGCCCTACGCTCTGCCCACAATCTGACTGCCCGTCAGCTCCATGAGGGGGCCGCCGTGAACGACACCGCCCACGCGCTGAGCGAGTCCCGCACGCTCTGGGAGCTGGTCTCCCGCCGCGCCGACCTCACCCCCGACCGGCCCGTCCTCCTCCAGGACGACCGCACGCTGAGCTTCGGCGAACTGCGCGCCCGGGCCGAGCGGGTGGCGGCCGGGCTGTACGACAGGGGCGTACGTCCCGGCACCGTCGTCGCCTGGCAGCTGCCCACCCGGATCGAGACGGTCCTGCTCTCCTTCGCCCTGGCCCGCCTCGGCGCCGTCCAGTCCCCGGTCATCCCCTTCTACCGCGACCGCGAGGTGGGCTTCGCGCTCAGGGAGTCGAAGGCGGAGTTCTTCGCGGTGCCGGGCGAGTGGCGGGGCTTCGACCACACGGAGATGGCGCGCCGGCTGGAGGCGCGGGGCCTCTTCGAGGCGTACGACCGCCTCCCGGACGGCGACCCCTCGGTGCTCCCGGCCCCGCCGGCCGACGGCACCTCCGTCCGCTGGATCTACTGGACCTCGGGCACCACCTCCGACCCCAAGGGCGTCCTGCACACCGACCGTTCACTGATCGCGGGCGGCTCCTGCCTCGCCCACGCGCTGCGGCTAACCCGGGACGACGTCGGCTCGATCGCCTTCCCCTACGCGCACATAGGCGGCCCGGACTACCTGGTGATGCTCCTGCTGTACGGCTTCCCGGCGGTGATGTTCGAGCACTTCGCCCTGCCGGCCGCGCTGGAGGGCTACCGCAAGCACGGGGTGACGGTGGCGGGCGGGTCCACGGCGTTCTACTCGATGTTCCTCACCGAGCAGCGCAAGCAGCCGGGAGTGCCGGTCGTCCCCTCGCTGCGGCTGCTCGCGGGCGGTGGCGCCCCGAAGCCTCCCGAGGTCTATCACTCCGTCGTACGGGAGATGGGCGTCCAGCTCACCCACGGGTACGGCATGACGGAGGTCCCGATGATCACGATGGGGGCGCCCGACGACTCGGCGGAGAACCTGGCGACGACGGAGGGGCGGCCCCCGGCGGGGATGGAGATACGGATCGTGGACGGGGAGGTGCGGCTGAAGGGGGAGGCCGTCTGCCAGGGGTATCTGGATCAGGCGCAGTCGGCGGCGGCCTTCGACGCGGACGGGTTCTTCGTCACGGGCGACCTCGGGCATCTCACCGACAGCGGCCATCTGGTGCTGACCGGACGGCTGAAGGACGTCATCATCCGCAAGGGCGAGAACATCTCGGCGAAGGAGATCGAGGATCTGCTGCACCGGCATCCGGCCGTCCAGGACGTGGCGGTGATCGGGCTGCCGGACGCGGAGCGGGGGGAACGGGTCTGCGCGGTGCTCGAACAGCCGCCGGGGGTCGACCCGCTGACGCTCGCGGACGTCACGGGGCATCTGCGCGCGGAAGGGCTGTCCGTCCACAAGCTGCCGGAGCAGGTGGAGGTGGTGGAGGCCCTTCCGCGCAACGAGACCCTGCGGAAGGTACTCAAGTACAGGCTGCGCGAGCGCTACTCGTGAACGGCTGCTCGTGAACGGCTGCTCAGGAACGGCTGCTCAGGAACAGCTGCTCGTGAACGGCTGTGGTGACGGCTGTTCGTGAACGGCTGCTCGTAACGGCTATTCGGGCACGGTGAAGTAGCGCGCGAACGCCGTCACGACCTCCGACTCGCTGACCTTGCCGTCGGTGTCGGTGTCGAGCGCGGCGGCGGTCGCGTTGGCGATCTCCACGGGGACACCGAGGGCCTTGAGGACCCGGGCGGTCTCCTCGACCGTGGCCGTGCCGTCCCCGTCGGCGTCCGCGACGGCGAGGGCCGCGTGCAGGAAGGGACGGGCGATCTCGGCGAAGCGGTCGGGGTTGTCCCGCAGCCGCTTGACCGCGCCGTTCACGAACTCGTCCCGGGTGATGCGCTGGTCGCCGTCCCGGTCCGCGATTCCGGCCATGCCCTGCCAGAAGGCCTCGGCGCCGCCGTACAGCGCCTGGCCCTTGTCGGACCGGGCGGTGGTGTCGAACTCGCCGAGAACCGCCTTGGTCGCCGCGTTGAAGTCCTCGCGGTCGATCCAGCCGTTGCCGTCCTGGTCGAAGGTGGCGAACCGGGCGGCGATCCTGCGCTCGTACTCGCTGCTGACCATGTCTCTTCGGGCCCGCCTAACGTCAAGTGGGGTGCTTCTCGCAGGGAGCGTACGACGCCGGCGGCCCGGGGCGGAGCGGAAAGCGGCGCTTGTACCAAGACTGCGGGAATTCTGGGACAACAGTGTGGCCACCGTGGCACCTTCGGGTGGGGTGGCTCACACGTATGTGCTGCTCACCGGGTGAGCGGGAAGGGCGCGGGCGCTCAGGCCGACAGGGGGTCGGCCTCGGCCTCGTCGTCGGACTCCGGTGCGACCGCCGAGCGGACGTCCGGGTGGACGTCGAAGAGGCGGCGGACGCCCAGGGCGGCGAGGACGCGGTTGACGTGCGCGCCCTCGGCCGGGCCGCCGCCCGCGTGGCCGTCGGCGGGGAGGATCAGCCGGAGGCGGCCCCGGCAGGAGCGCATCAGCCGCCGGGTGGCGACGAGCACCCCCACACCGCTGGAGTCGCAGAAGACGACGCCGGAGAGGTCGAGGACGAGACTTCGGCGGCCGTCGGCGACCGCCTCGTGCACCCGCTGGCGGAGCACGGGCGACGTCACCAGGTCCATCTCTCCCGACACGTGCAGCACGGCCCACCGGCCTTGCTCGCCGTCGGTCACTTCGAACGCCACCGGATGCCTCTCAGTCGCCGAACCGGAAGCCACTGCACCGCTTCCTGCTGCGCGGCTGCCCCGCCGTCGTTCCATGAAACACCCGTAGCCCACCGAAAGCGCGTGGTAAGCGAGCCATTTCAGGGGCCTTTTCGGTGCGATTTCCATCGAGTACGGTCGCAGGTGATCGACTATTGATCGTGAATGGATCCGAGACGGTCCTGAGTGGTCGGATTCGCGCAGGGATGGAGCCCAGGAGGACCGCACGGGCATACGGAAGGCGGGCAGACGCCCACGTGGGCGGCATGGAAACGGCTTACGGCGGAGGTTCATACCACCTCCGGCCTGGCGAGGGGCGCGCATTGCCATAAAGGGGCGTGCGCGGTCAGCCGTGCCGACTACATTCGGGACGGCAGTGCACACAGGCTGGAATCAGGCCGGAATCGGGCTGGAATCAGGCCGGTTCGACGCCGGGGCTACACGAGTCCACAGCTCGGCGGTCATCAGGAACGGCGCAGGTACGAGCAGGTGAGGGGGTCGTATGGCGGCGAAGGACGCACCGCCCCGCTGGGACCGCAGGATGCAGCAGCGGCTGACGCACGGCGAGGCGGCGGCGCTCGGTGAGCTGTACGACCGGTTCGCGACCCTCGTGCACGGTCTCGCCCACCGCGTCCTCGGCGACGAGCGGGGCGCCGACGGCATCACCCGCGAGGTGTTCCTCCAGCTCTGGGAGAACCCCGAGGAGTACGACCCCAAGCAGGGGCCCCTGCGCTCCTGGGTGGCGGCGCTGACCCACCGCCTGGCCGTGCAGCGGCTGCGCGCCACCGAGACCGCCGCGCTCGCCCGGGGCGGCGAGGGCACCACGGAGGAGCTGGAGCGCAAGGTCCACCACGCGTCGGTGGCCGCCCGCGCCGACTACATAGTGCAGGCGATGCCCACGCCGTTGCGGGCCGCCCTGGAGCTGGCGTACTTCCAGCGCCGCGACTACCGCCAGACCGCCACCGACCTCGGCGTCACCGAGGACGAGGCCCGCCGCCGCCTCCGCCTCGGCCTCCAGCTCCTCTCCACCGCCCACGACACCCGCCCCTCCGGCACCCCACCCGAACCCGGCGGTGCGCTGTGACCACCGGCACGAGCCCCGCCGGGGCGTACGACGACGAGCCGGAGGGGCCGGGCGCCCAAGGGGAGGCCGAGCGCCCCTCGCCCCAGCCCGGCAGGGTGCCGTCGACCATGGGCCCAGTGAACGACGAGCGACCACCGGCAGACCCCGGCGGCCCAGCGGACCCCGGCGACACCGACCCGGCGGCTTCCGGTGACACCGACCCGGCGGCTCCCGGTGACCGTGACGGCGGTCCCGGTGGGCCGGACAGGCCCGGAAACAGCGGACCCCGGAGCGGCAGCGGCGAACCAGCGGGTCCCCGCCGCCATGGCAGCGGCCCCGGCGAGCCATCCGAACCGGACAAGCCCGGAAACAGCGGGTCTCAGGGCGGCGGCCACGAACCGGCGAGGCCCCCTCGCCATGACGGCGGCCCCGGTGGGCCGGCCGGGCCGGGGCTGCCCGGCAGCGGTGGGTCTCAGGGTGGTGGCGACAGGTCGCCGCGTATACCGCTGCCGCGGGCCTCCGTGGAGGACAGTGGGCTGCCGTTGCCGGATTCCGTGGCCGAGCCGGCGCCGCCGGCGCACTCCGGGCTCGTACATCACGCTCCCCTCGTCCTGGAGCACCGTGTGCTCAAGGCGCTGCTCGGGGCCTGGGCGCTGGCGGCGTGTTCGGCGGAGGAGGCGCTGGCCGTCGAGGAGCACCTGGGGTCGTGCGGGTCGTGCGCGGACGAGGCCCGGCGGCTGCGGGAGGCCGTGGGGCTGCTGCATCCGCCGGAGAGCCTCGATCTCGATCCGGCGCTGCGGACCCAGGTGCTGGACGTCTGCCTGGGCCGGCGCCCGCCCCGCGTCCCCGTGCCGCGCTGGACCGCCCCGTACGACGCGGAGACCGCGCGGCTGGACGCGCTGCTGCAGGACATCGGCACCGCCGACTGGCACACGCCGGTGCGGCTGCGCTGGTTCGAGGGCGAGGGCCCGGTGAGCCGTCGTACGACCGTCGCCGGGGTCATCGCCCATCTGATGACCGTCGACGGGCTGGTCGCGGCCGCGCTCGGCCTCGACGACCCGCTCGGCCGGCTGACGGCCGCCCCGGACGACGGCACGCCCGAGGCGCGCACCGAGGCGTTCTGGAAGGCGTCCCACTTCCCGCCCACCCACACCATCCGCGCGCCCTGGCGGGAGCAGAGCCACGACATCGTCCGTACGACGGCCTTCGCGGGCGGCGGCACCCCTGACGACTCCGCCGACTCGGGCCGGCTCCCGGTCTCGTACGGCGGCTTCGCGCTCCCCCTCCGGGACGCGATGCTGGACCGGGCCTTCGAGTGCTGGATCCACGCGGAGGACATCGCGGAGGCCGTGGACTACCCGTACGAGCCGCCCTCCGGCCGCCATCTGCACGGCATGATCGACCTCGCGGCCCGGATGCTCCCCGTGTCCCTGGCCGAACGCCGCCGGACCGGCCTCGCGTCCCCGCCCCCGCCCGGCCGCCACCTCGTCCCGGCCGGGACCCCCGGCCGCAGCCTCCGCCTGGAGATCGAGGGCTCCGGCGGCGGCGAGTGGCTCATCCCCCTCGACTCCCCCGCCGCCCTCGGCTCCGCCGACCACGAGGTGGCCCACGTGGCCCTCGACGGCGTCGAGTTCTGCCGACTGGCCGCGGGCCATGTCCCGCCGGAGGAGGCGGCCGCGGGACAGGTCGGCGACCGTCAGGCGATAAGGGACGTCCTGTTCGCGGCGGCGGCACTGAGCCGCATGTAGCGGAGGGCCCCTGGTGACCGCAGGGTCACCTTCAAGGGGCGCGGGGAACTGCGCGACAAGCCACGACTCACCCGCACCCGCCGACGCACAGGCACCCCCGAGCCACGAGGCGCCCCAGCCCGGCGGAGCCACTGGGCGCCCCACCCCGGCGGAGCCCCTACGCGAAGACGACCGTCCGCCGCCCGTTCATCAGAATCCGCCGCTCGGCGTGCCACTTGACCGCCCGCGCCAGCGCCTGGCACTCCACATCACGGCCGATCGCGACGAGCCCCTCGGGGGTCACCCCGTGGCTCACCCGCTCGACCTCCTGCTCGATGATCGGCCCCTCGTCGAGGTCGGCGGTGACATAGTGCGCCGTCGCCCCGATCAGCTTCACACCACGGGCGTGCGCCTGGTGGTACGGCTTCGCGCCCTTGAAGCTCGGCAGGAAGGAGTGGTGGATGTTGATGATCCGCCCGTTGAGCTGCTTGCAGAGGTCGTCGGAGAGCACCTGCATATAGCGGGCCAGCACGACCAGCTCGACGTTCTCCTCGCGCACGATCGCCAGCAGCCGCGCCTCGGCCTCGGCCTTGTTGTCCCGGGTCACCGGAATGTGGTGGAAGGGGACGTCGTACGACCCCACCAGCTCGGCGAAGTCGGTGTGGTTGGACACCACCGCCGCGATCTCCACCGGCAGCGCCCCCGTGCTCGCCCGGAACAGCAGGTCGTTCAGGCAGTGCCCGAACTTGCTGACCATCAGGACGATGCGCATCTTCTCGTCGGCCCGGTTGATCTGCCAGTCCATCTGGAACGAGTCACCGATCGCCGCGAAGCTGGCCCGCAGCTTCTCCACGTTCACCGGCGCCTCAGCCGAGAAGTGGACGCGCATGAAGAACAGACCCGTGTCGTGGTCGCCGAACTGCTGGCTGTCCTCGATGTTGCCGCCGGTCATGAAGAGGTAGCTCGACACGGCGTGCACGATGCCGGGCTTGTCCGGGCAGGCGAGGGTGAGGACGTACTGGTCGGCGGGTGCCGCGGCTCGGGTGGACTGCTCGTTCATGCCCGACAGGGTCCCATATGGCGTACCCATGTCGGCAATCGTCCCGCGGACCGGACCACCCGCCCCGGCAACCGGCCCCGAGCCGCAGCCCGGACAGCCGCAGCCCGGACAGCCGGTCCCCGAACGACGGTCCTGAACGCCGGCCGTGAACGCCAGTCTCGGCGGTCCCGGACGGCGGTCCCGGAGGCCGGGCTACGCCGCCCTGGTCATGATCCGCAGCACCTCGAGCGTCCGCGGCGGCACGTCCGGGTCCTCCCCGTCGCTCACCGAGAGGCGTACGTGGGCCTCGCGGGCGGCGCGGACGGCCTCGGGCCAGGCCTCGTGGTCGAGGTAGGCGGAGACGGGCGCGTCCGGGCCGACCTGGTGCATGATGCGCAGCACCCGCAGTACGGCGGTGTCGACGAGGGCCGCCTCCTGGGCGTCACGGAAGATCGTGCCCACGTACTTCTCGGCGGACCAGTTGTCCAGCCAGGTGTCCTCGACCAGGCGGTACACGGCGTCGGTGACGTCCCCGTACCCGTCGACACCGGCCAGCCAGACGTTCTGCTGGAACGCCGGGTCGGAGAGCATGTGCAGCGCGGAGCGCACATTGCTGCGCCAGCGCCACCACGGCATGTCATTCAGTGGCATGCCGCCCATGGTGGATGAGCGACGCCCGCGACGGGAAGGGGTCTCAGGACCTTCGACGGTCATGGATCGTGCGTTCCTCTCTGAAACCACTCGAAAATACGATCGTAGCTCCTCGTAATTCACCTCCCGGTCACCCCACGTTGACCATCCGTCACGCCCGGGTTGGTCATGTGACGGAATCGTGCGGAGCCATGACCGGCTTCCAGGCACGACGGACCCTCTTCCCCCAAGGCCTCGCCAAAGGCCTGGTCAGAGCCACCACGCTGGCGGCGTGCGCGTCACTCGTCGCCGGGTGCGGGGTCATCCCTGGTACCACGGGGGGTACCGGGGACGGCCCCGTCACCGTCATGACCTGGGCCCCGGAGAAGACCGCCGCCACCAACAAGCCGGGCATGCCCGCCATGGCCAAGGCGTACGCCCGCTGGGTCAACGCCAACGGCGGCATCAACGGCCGCGAGCTGAGGATCCTCACCTGCAACGACCGGAACGACACCGTGTCCGCCGCGAAGTGCGCCCGCCGCGCCGCCACGGAGGACGCCGTCGCCGTCGTCGGCTCCTACAGCCAGCACGGCCGCTCCTTCCTCGCCCCGCTGGAGTCCGCGGGCATCCCCTACATAGGCGGCTACGGCGTCACCGACGACGAGTTCGCCAGCGCCCTGTCCTACCCGGTCAACGGCGGCCAGGCCGCGCTCATGGCCGGCCTCGGTGAACAGCTCGCGGAGGCCTGCGGCCCGGTCGCCCTCGTGCGCCCCGACTCGATAGTCGGCGACCAGCTGCCGCTGCTGCTGGACTCGGGGCTGCGGTCGGGCGGCCACGACAGGTCCGAGGACCAGCTGGCCGCCGAGGACGCGACGGAGTACGGGGAGCATGCCCGGGAGGCGCTGCGGCGGGCGAGCACGGACCCGGTGGCGGAGGGGTGTGTGGTGCCCGCGCTGGGCGACCGCACGTTCACCTTCATGGACTCCTTCCGCCGTGACCGCGACGACTATCCGGACGTCCGCACCGGCACCGTCATCGGCAGCGTCGACCAGACGGTGATCGACTCGACCGGCGGCAGGTCGGGGCCGTACGAGGGGACATACGTCACCGGCTGGTACCCGGTGGAGACCGACAAGCGGTGGGACCGGATGAAGCGGGTGATCCGGGAGCACGCCTTCGGCGACAACCGGATCGATCCGGCGGACCCCGGTGTGCAGACCACGTGGATCGCGTACACCGTCCTGAAGGCCGCGATCGAGGCGATCGGTGACGACGAGGTGACCTCCCGGGCGATCCGCCGTGTCCTCGACGGCGGCCTGAAGGTCACCACGGGCGGTCTGACCCCCACGCTCAGCTGGCGCTTCGAGGACCTCATCGCCTCCGCCGGCTTCCCCCGTCTGATCAACGCCGAGGTCACGTTCCAGGTCGTGCGCAAGGGCCGACTGGTCGCCGCCCGGCAGGGGTTCGTGAACGTGGAGAAGACCCTGGTGGACGCGGAGAGCTGAGAGCCGAGGGCTGCCGGCCCGGGGAGGCGGGGCCCGCACGGGTGGGGGCCGCACGGGTGGGGGCCGCACGGGTGGGGGCCGGGGCCCCTGCTACAGCTGGACCGCCTGGCGTTCCGTCAGGCCGTAGGTGGTGGCGATCGCGTTCCACAGCTTGGCGGCCTTGTTCTTCTCGGCGCTCGCGGTGGCGCTGGCCTGGTTGCCGGCCTGGGTCTGGCCGGTGGTGCGGGCCTGGCCCTTCTTGCAGCCCTTCTTGCCGGCGGCCTGGTCGGCCCAGGCGGCGTAGTGGTTGTCGGCGGAGGCGGAGGCCTTCCACGCCTTGGTGAGCGCGGTGGTCAGGGCCGCGTTGTCCGGCAGCTTGTCCACGGACAGCTCGCCGAGCTTGGTGACCAGGTCGTTGCGCTGCGCGGCCGCGGCCCGGAGGTCGGTGGCGGCCTGGCCCAGGTTGGTGCAGGACTTGATGTTGGCGACCGCCTTGATCACGCTGCTCCGGCTGTCGCCGCTGTCCGCCAGCAGCTTGTCCAGCGCGACCGCCTGCTCCTTCGCCGGGTCCGCCGACGCGGAGGCCGACTCCTCGGGCGCTCCGGTGGCCGACACGGGCTTGTTGTCGTTCTGCGCGGCGTCGTCGCCCCCGGTCCCGGCCATCAGGGCACCCGCCCCGATCCCGAGCACGGCGATGCCCACGCCGACGAGCGCGATGAGCGGCACCCGGGATCTCCGTCCCCCACCACCCCCGCCGTCCCGTCTCGCGGAGGCCCGCCCACCGTGACCGCCGTGTCCACCGTGGCCGCCGTGAGCAACGGGTCCCGGCGCGCCATAACCGGCGTGCCCGCCGGGCCCACCCGGGCCACCGGGGCCCTGCGGCATCGGCGCGGCCTGCGCGTGCTCGATCTTCGGCATCTGCTGCGTGGTCCCGGCGGCGCCCCCGGCCCCCGGCTCGTTCCGGAAGAGACTGTCGAACACGTCCGGCTGCTGCTGCCCCGGCGCGCGGTACGGCTGGGACGGGGAGTGAGGCTGCGGCGGCGCCTGCCCGGCCACCGGCGGTATGTACTGCGTGGCCTCGGCGTCCGGGTTCCCGTGGGGCGCCTGGTGCACGGGCCCGCCGGGGTTGTCGGTGGGCGGCAGCGGCCCGGCACCGTGGTTCGGCACCCGGCCGAGGTACGTCGTCGCGTCGGCCGACGCCTCCGGCGGCAGCGCGCCCGGTCCCACCGGCGGCAGGTACTGCGTGGCGTCCTCCGCGGCGGGCGGCGCCGGAGCCACCGGCGGTATGTACTGCGTGGCGTCCTCCATGGGCATGGCCCCGGCCGACGGCACATGCGGGATGTACTGGGTGGCCCCCTCGTCCATGGGCGGCAGCGGCGCGCTCCGCTGCGCAGGCCGCGCGGCGTCCGACGCCGGCGACACCTCACCGGCGACCGGCGGCAACGGCGCACCCGAGCCCGCCCCGCCGCCGTACCCCTCGCCGCCGTAGGACGCCCCTCGCGCCCCCTCCGGCGGCAACGGCATCCCGCCCTGCCCGCCTACGCCGCCCTGCCCGCCGTACTGGTCCTGCCCGCCCTGACTTCCGTACGCCTCGTGCCCGCCTTGGCCGCTCTGGGCGCCATACGCCCCCTGACCGCCCTGGCCACTCCGGGCGCCATAGGCGTCCTGGCCGCCCTGGCCGCCGTACGCGTCCTGCGTCCCCTGACCGCTCTGGCCACCCCACTCCGGTGCGGGCGGCGCGCTGTTCCACTGGTCGGCCTGCGGTGGGGTCGGCTCGGCGGCGCCCTCAGGACTCCACTGCCGCTGCTCCCACTGCTGGGCCAGGGCCGGCGGCAGCGGGGCCGGCGGCAGATCGCTCGGATGGAGCGGCGCGCCACCGTCCGAGGGCAGCACGATGCCTTCGTGCGCGGTCCGCGCCGAGGGCTCCTCGCCCTGTCCACTCTGCGTCACCGAGACTCCTACGAACGGGGGACTTGCGGAATCGTCGACTCACGCTACCGGGTCCCGGTGACAGCCCACGCACCACCCGCGCCACGATGAGGGGGCTGAGCCCTCCTCAGGGGCGCGAGGAACTGCGCGATCAGCCACAACCCGCCCGCAGCCGCGCGAACGGCCTGAGTACCCCGCCCGGAGCGCTCTACGCCGCCTGAAGTTCCATCCGCGCCCCGAACTCCCGAACCACCGCCTCCTCCCTGAACGGCTCCAACCGCTGCTGGAAGTCCTCCAGGTACTCGGCCCCCCGGTTCGACCGCAGGGACCCCAGCAACTCCACGGCCTTCGTCCCCGTGTGACAGGCCTGCTCGACCTCCCGCTGCTGCACCTGCGCCGTGGCGAGCAGCACATATCCGATCGCCCGCCGCCGCGCCCGCGACTCGGGATGCTTCGCCAACGACTCCTCGGCCCGCCGCGCCGCCGCCTCGGCCTGCCCGAGGTCCCGGTGGCAGTGCGCCAACTCGTCGGCGAGATAGGCCTCGTCGAAGTGCTTGATCCACACCGGGTCGTCCCCGGACGACGGTTCCGCCGCCTCCAGCGCCTCCACGGCCCGCCCCGCCGCAGCCTGCGCGGCCCGCGCGTCACCCATCAGCGCGTGCCCCCGCGCCTCCGCCGCGTGGAACATCGACTCCGCGCGCGGAGTGGCCCGCCCCCGCGCCCCTTCCTGCGCCGCGCGCGCCAGCTGCGCGATCTCCCGCGGGTTTCCGAGCTGCGCGGCGAGGTGGCTCATGGACGCGGCGAGGACGTACCCGCCGTACGCGCGGTCGCCCGCGGCCTGGGCGAGGCGGAGCGCCTGGATGTAGTACCGCTGGGCGAGCCCGGGCTGCCCGGTGTCCACGGCCATGTACCCGGCGAGCTCGGTCAGTCGGGCGACCGCGGCGAACAACTCCCGCCCCACCGCCTCTCGGTAGGAGCCGGCCAGCAGCCCCGAGACGACGCTGTTGAGGTAGTGCACGACGACCGGCCGTACATGCCCGCTGCCGTATTGATGGTCGAGGTCGACGAGCGCCTGCGTCATCGCGCGTACGGCCTCCACGTCGGCGAGCCCCACCCGGGGTCCGGCCGAGCGGGCCACTTGGGAGTCCGGCGCGGAGATCAGCCAGTCGCGGCTGGGCTCGACGAGGGCGGAGGCGGCGACGGACGACCCGGAGAGGAAGTCCCGCCGCCCCACGTCGCTGCGCCACAGCTCGCAGACCTGCTCGATGGCTCCCAGTACCGTCGGCGAGAACTGGAGGCCGACGCCGGACGCGAGGTTCTTGCCGTTGGCCATGCCGATCTCGTCGATCGTGACCGTCCGGCCCAGCTTGCGGCCCAGCGCCTCGGCGATGATCGCGGGCGCCCGGCCCCGTGGCTGCTGTCCGCGCAGCCAGCGCGCGACGGACGTCTTGTCGTAGCGCAGGTCGAGGCCGTGCTCCGCGCCGCACATGTTGACCCGCCGGGCCAGCCCCGCGTTGGAGCAGCCCGCTTCCTGGATGAGCGCCTGCAGTCGTTCGTTCGGCTGCCTGGCGACGAGCGGCCTTGCGGCCATGGCGTACCCCCTGTGGCTGTGGTGCCTGCCCACGCACCGAGTTGACGTGTCCTCAGCGGTCGAACCCCGTCGCATGGGTGTACCCACGCATCGAAAAGATCCGGCCTCGAAGATCAATGCCCCGCCGACATACCGAAGATGCGAGACATGCCAGAATTGCCGGGGTAAACACGGATGCTGTACCCCACACGTGGCTACCCGACTCACTCCGTGATCCCTCCCGCGCGCCCCCGAGCGTGCACCCATGCGCCCCGGCCTCGTGATCGATGCTCTCCCCCGCGCATGTGACATCCGTAACCCCTGATGACCGCTAGAGTTGTGTTCATCGTGGAAGAGACCATCGCGGGCCCTGAAGCTGCCCAAATCCCGAAGCAGCGTGGTGAATCGCTGCTGGACACCGCCGTTCGATACGCCGAAGAGCGCCACTGGGACGTTTTCCCGGGTACATGGCTGGAAGCCGTCGACGGGGTGCAGCACTGCTCCTGCGGCAACGCGGCGTGCGCCACCCCCGGCGCGCACCCGGCGCGCGAGGACTGGGAGACCCAGGCGACAGGCAGTGCGACCGTCGCACGCCGTCTGTGGTCGAAGCAGCCCACCGCGTCGATCCTGCTGCCGACCGGCCGTACGTTCGACACGATCGACGTTCCCGAGACCGCCGGTCTGCTGGCGCTGGCCCGCATGGAGCGCATGGAGCTGACGCTCGGGCCGGTGACATGGACGCCGGACCGTCGTATGCAGTTCTTCGTACTGCCGGGCGCGTCGGTGAAAGTCCACGATCTGGTACGGAAGTTGGGGTGGTCGCCGCTCGCGCTCGACCTCAAGGCGTTGGGTGAGGGCGAGTACGTGGCGGCTCCGCCGACGCGGTACGGGTCGCGGGGGGCCGTGCAGTGGGCCCGCCGTCCCACGCCGGCGAACCGGTGGCTGCCGGACGCGGAGGAGCTGATCTCGCCGCTCGCGTACGCGTGCGGTAGGGACGGGCGCCGGTAACGCTTCGGATGGGGTGCTTCGGTAGTCGCGCGACTGCGGGTTGAATGGGGCTGGTCGCGCAGTTCCCCGCGCCCCTTACGGGTCGCCGGGTACCCCGTCTCCCCGAAGGAGCAGCCGGTGTGAGTGGTGCTGGTGCTGTCGCTGCTGTCCGTGTTCAAGGGCTCTGGAAGCGGTTCGGGGCCCAGGTCGCCGTCGCCGGGATCGATCTGGAGCTGCCCGCCGGGCGGTTCATCGGGCTCGTCGGGCCGAACGGGGCCGGGAAGACCACCACGCTGTCGATGGTCACCGGGCTGCTGCGGCCCGACCAGGGGTCCGTGGAGGTCGTCGGGCACGACGTGTGGCGGGACCCGGTCGAGGTGAAGGCCCGCATCGGGGTGCTGCCGGAGGGCCTGCGGCTCTTCGACCGGCTCACCGGACGCGAACTCCTCTCCTACACAGGGCGGTTGCGCGGCCTGCCCGGTGCCGAGGTCGACAAGAGGGCCACCCAGCTGCTGGACGTCCTCGACCTCGCGGGCGCCCAGCACAAGCTCGTCGTCGACTACTCGACGGGCATGCGCAAGAAGACAGGTCTCGCCGCCGCCCTCCTCCACAACCCCGAAGTCCTCTTCCTGGACGAGCCCTTCGAAGGCGTCGACCCCGTCTCCGCCCAGACCATCCGAGGCGTCCTGGAGCGGTACACCTCCTCCGGCGCCACGGTCGTCTTCTCCTCCCACGTCATGGAACTCGTCGAGTCCCTCTGCGACTGGGTGGCCGTCATGGCCGCCGGCCGCATCCGCGCCCACGGCCCCCTCGCCGACGTACGCGGGGACGCGCCCTCGCTGCAGAAGGCGTTCCTGGAGCTGGTGGGCGCGAGCGAGCGGCACACGGGCTCGGACCTGGACTGGCTGGGCGGCGGGGCGGGACCGCGATGAGCCCGGCCGCCGGCGCCGGCTCCGTGACCGCCGTCGTCGTACGCCTCAAGCTGTCCCTGCTGCGCAACGGACTGCGGCAGTCCGCCGGACGGCGGGCCGCGTACGTCTTCTCCGTCGTCTTCGTGCTGCTGTTCGCGGCCCTCCAGCTGGTCGGGCTGATCGCGTTGCGCGGCGAGGAGCACGCGGCGGCCCTGACCGTGCCGCTCGTGGCCTTGGTGGCGCTGGGGTGGGCGGTGATGCCGCTGTTCTTCCCCAGCGGGGACGAGACGCTGGACCCGACCCGGCTGGTGATACTCCCGCTGCGCCCGCGCCCGCTCGTACGGGCCCTGCTCGTGGCGTCCCTGGTCGGCATCGGCCCACTGTTCACGCTGTGCCTGCTCCTCGGGTCGGTCATCGCGGTGGCACACGGGCCGGCCGCGTACGTCACCGCCGTGGTCGCGGTGCCGCTCGCGCTGCTCGGTTGTGTGGCGCTCGCCCGGGCGGTGGCCGCCGCCAACATCCGCCTCCTGACCAGCCGCCGGGGCCGCGACCTGGCCGTCCTGAGCGGCCTCTTCATCGCGATCGGCGTCCAGGTCGTCAACTTCGGCATCCAGCAACTGGGTTCGGCGGGCCTGGGCGAGCTGGACCCGGTGGCGGACGTCCTGGGCTGGGTGCCCCCGGCGTCGGCGCTCGGCGCGGTGCGGGCGATGAGCGAGGGCTCGTACGGGGTCGGCGTAACCCAACTGCTGCTGAGCGCGGGTGCGTTGGCGGCACTGCTGCTGTGGTGGTCGCGGACGCTGACCCGGCTGATGACGTCGCCGGACGGCTCGACCCTCCCGTCCGTGGAAGCGGGCACGAGGAAGACCCGCTCCACCGGCCTCAGCCGACTGCTCCCCGCCGGCCGCACCGGCACGATCATGGAACGCGGTCTGCGGTACGCCTGGCGCGACCCGAAGACGAAGGCGGCGTGGGTGACCTCGCTCGCCATCGGCCTGATCGTGCCCGTCTTCAACGCCGTGCAGGACACCGGCTCGGTCTACTTCGCCTGCTTCGCGGCGGGGATGCTCGGCATCCTCATGTACAACCAGTTCGGGCAGGACACGTCGGCGTTCTGGATGGTCGCAATGACGATCTCCTCCACGCGGGACGCGTACGTCGAACTGCGGGGCCGCGCCCTGGCGTTGCTGGTCATCACCCTGCCGTACGCCACGTTCGTCACCGTCGTGACCACCGCGATCCTCGGCGACTGGCCCGCCCTGCCCGAGGCCCTCGGTCTCTCCTTCGCCCTCCTCGGCGCGATGCTCGCCGCAGGCGCCTGGTCCTCCGCGCGTTTCCCCTACTCCATCCCGCAGGAGGGCTACAAGAACGTCGCGCCGGGCCAGGCCGGCCTCGCCTGGATCTCCGTCTTCGGCGGCATGGTCGGCGCCGCGCTGCTCTGCCTGCCGGTCATCGGCCTGACCGTCTGGGTGAACGTGGCGGACGGCGGGGACGCGTGGACGTGGACGACGCTGCCGGCGGGGGCCGTGTACGGGGCGGGGGTCGCCGTGCTGGGGCTGCGGCTGGCGGCACCTCGGATGGCTGCACGGCTGCCGGAGATCCTGTCCGCGGTGAGCAAGGGATAGCTTTCACGCTGCGGGCGGGTGGGGGTTGTTCGCGCCAACCGAACCCGCACCCGCACCCGCCGACAAGCCTCGCCCCCGAGCTACCAGGCGCCGGCTCAGTCGGACAGGTCGTCCAAGAACGGCTCTATCGCCGCGCGCCACGCGTCCGGCTGGTCGTAGTGGACGAGGTGGCCGGCGTCGGCGACCTCCGCGTACTGGCCGTGGGGCAGGACGCGGACCATCTCCTGGGACTCCGCGCGGCCCAGCTCGCCGTCGAGGCCGCGGACGACGAGGGCGGGGCACCGGACCTGCGTGAGCTCCTCCCAGTGCGCGTCGTACACCCAGGTCTCGCGGGTCGTGAGCATCTGCTCGGGGTCGAAGACGGGCCGCCAGCCGTCGGGGCTCTCCTGCATGACCTCGGCGTAGAACTCGCCGCGCGACGGGCTCGGGCGCTCCACCCAGGGGTCGTCCTCGCCGAACCACTTGCGGACGTCGGCGAGGGTGGCGAAGGGCAGCGGCCAGGCCTTGAACCAGCTCTCCCACTCGCGCTGCGAGGCGGCGCCGAGCGCCGAGGCCCGCATGTCGCAGATGATCAGGCCGCGCACCAGGTCGGGGCGCTTGGCGGCCAGTTGCCAGGCGGTCAGCGCGCCCATGGCGTGGCCGATGAGGACGACGGGGGCGAGGCCCAGCTGTTCGATCGCGGCCTCGGCGTCCTCGACGTAGGCCTCACGGGTGTACGCGGCCTTCTCGGGCTTGGCGCTCTGGCCGTGGCCGCGCTGGTCGAGGGCGACGGCGCGGTGCCGTTCGGAGAGCCAGCGAGCGGTGGGGGCCCAGTGCGAGGCGCGGCCCATGAGGCCGTGCAATAAGAGGACGCCGGGCCTCCGCGCGCTGTCGCAGACGCCGTCGGCCGCCCGTTCTCCGGCCCTGTCCCCCGTGATGTCGTCGACCTGATCGCCGGTCTTGGGCGGGTCGCCGAACTCCCAGGCGGCGAGACTCACGCCGCCCGCTCCCGTCACGTCGATGCGCCGCACCATTGGCACCCCCCAGACTCCCGCCCGGACCACTCGCTCCCGCCTCACGCACACGCTCGGAACCGGCCGGTCCACTCGTCCAACTGCTGTCGTACCGCTGTTTCCGCTGTTGCTCCGCTGTTGTTCCGGTGCTGCTGGTCTTGCTGCTCTTGCTGGTGTTGCTGGTCTTGCTCCGGCTGCTGTCGCCGCCACGCGCGCCGCCCGGACGGCGGGCACTTGTGTTACAGCGTGCATACCGGTTGACACGTTACGTGTGGGGTGCGCGCGTCAGTCATGGCACGGGTCACGCAGCGCCACGCCGTACACGTTATCGAATACAGATTCGAAGATGCCGTCGGCGGCGACAACACCCCTCATTCGAGTGACCCGCCTCGGGGATTGCCCGCCGCCACCGAGGGGAGATCTTCAACGGGAGGCGGACCGCTCGGGGAAAACGGTCCGAGGGGGATGACCCTGGGAGCTCGGGGCTCCGGGTCAGCACAGGGGAGGACAGGCCCCGGCGCCACACGGCGCCGGGGCCCTCCCCATGTCCACGGCACATCCGCCCCGCCCCCTCCCCTGCCACCGGAGATCGCCGTCTCGGGCGGCCAAGAGCCCCTCAGGTCATATGCCTCACGCGCAAGCCTCGCACGCGAACGGCCCGAGCGCTGCGATTCGGCACAGTCAACGACCCAGGACTTAAAGTCCCGGGGTTGCACAACGGGCGCCACTGGCTGTGGCGCTGCGTTTGCGTCCTGTCCCACGCCCCCGGTTGGGGAAGTGGGTCTGGGGCGGTTGACTGCGCCCCGCATCGCCACAACTCCCACGCACGGGCGCGGATGTTGCGGGAGCTGTTCCGGTCTGCGTGATCAACGAATCCGCAGGACCGGCATGCGAACCGGGCCTGGGAGACCCGGTTCGCGTGGTCGATGTGCCCGCACTCGGCGCAGGTGCGCGAGGTGTACGC